>NZ_JBKGGX010000028.1:0-68524 GCF_052041925.1 Pseudomonas sp. SMN5 | reverse complement strand
GTCTACGAAGCCTTCGGCATGGGTGGTCAGGGGCAGGAACAGGGCCAGGCTGCTGCAACCGAGCAGTGTCAGCGCAGGCTTGGAATCGAGGAGGGTACGGCGGTTTGGACGGTGGTCGGGCGAGAAACGGACACGAGTGCTCACTATATGACGCTCCCTACTTTTGTTGTTTTTATTTTTGTCATACGTCGTCGTACAACATTGCATGGATTATTTGGAAGCCGTTCCTCATTGTCAACTGGCCATTATTGGAAAAATCCAACTGGCGCTTTCTATCGTGTGAGGAAATTCAACGGCTCCACGAGGCTTGGGTAAAGCGGGACGGCTTGCGCGCTGAGCGGGGTGCGGTCTTGGAGGATAGTGATGCAGGTGCAGGTTGTGCGATGACTGGTCTAAGACTTTAGTCCAATGATCAGGAATCGGAGGTCTACAAAAGCCTAGGGGGAGGCAACTCTGCTTGTTCAGAAAAGCACTTACCCCGTGGCGAGGGAGCTTGCTCCCGCTGGGACGGTCCGACGCCTCGGGCGCAGCCGCCCCAACATGAGCTGACGCGGTGTTGCTGAAGCACCACACCAGCCGGGTCTACGACTGCTGCGCAGCCGAGCGGGAGCAAGCTCCCTCGCCACGAGAGCTGCGCTTGATGGCCTGTGTATCAAAATAAAATTCGGGTTTTGTAGAACAAAGGCCATGAGTAATAACTTACTGGCTACTAAGAGTTTTGAGTACGAATGTTGTTACTAGCTTGTCTGATCTGTCTGATCTGTCTGCGTTCCTTAACTGCTCGCCAAGCATCCCTCTTGACTGCTAGTTTTGCTTTCACAACTGCTGATAAGAGACTGGTTCTCTTCAAAGGCTCGCCTTTCTTGTTTGTTAAGATTCTTCCCAAGTCAAAAGCGCTCAATTGTTCTTGGGTATGCCTGAGTCGTCCTAGGTATTTGGAACTAGCATCTATTTTAGTATGTGGATTTATACTGACGAATTCGTCCCATTTTCGCGCGTCAACTGCTTCCCGATCATAAAAATTCTGTGTGTTTTTCAGAGCCGCTGTCGGATTTTTATTTCGAGGATAAGCGCGTTTATAGGTGTTTTCGGGGGGCAATTTCGCTGCGACACTACCCCTCATTCGGACGACCAAGGGAGTGACTTTATTAGTAGGTTTTAACAAGGCTGCGGGTTTAATTCGAGAAACGGTTAAATCAATTGCATCCCATGGCCGAAACACCCGAAACACCCCTCCGGATGGATCATCCCGATTAACCGGATCCCCCCCACAATAAGCATAGGCATTGATCCCCCCCTCTCCAAACGGGCTCAACTCATCCGGACTGTTAAACCGCATCAACATCGGATTAAAAGCCCGATTCCCCTGTCCCAACAAATAGTGCCCCGTGACCGAGTCACTCCGCTCACCATTGAACCCCAACAAACAACTCAACCCACCTTCCCCAGAACGATGCCCATAAGCGGTATAAGCCATCCGCTGCAAATCTGCGTCCATCAAAGCCACCAACGGCGAACGCTGTGGGTCCGTCGCCAACAGCGCCGTCTCGCTGGCACCCATGACACTCAACCGCTGCGCCAGCGGTTGTTCCCCATGGCGAACAATCGTGAGCTGGGCCTCGCTGTCGATTTCGTTGACCAGTTCGTTGTTCTGGTAGAAGCGTTGGATGCCTGGGTTTTCCACCGGTTTCAGGCCGGTGAGGCGGTCCAGTGGGTCGTACTGGTAGCGGCACAGGATCTTCATCGATGTCGGTGGCATGAGTGGTTCTTCCCAGGGAAGGCGATGCTGTCAGGCTCTGGGATTTCTGAAGGTACGTCTACTAGCAGAACTGTTAGGTTTTGGGAATTCGGGTGGGACTACTGGCTCCCGCATGACCGGGCTGGCGCTCCAGTGCGAAGCACTCACAAAGTGAAGGGGTGTTTATCTGGATGTAGGAGTGTTCTGTATTGGGCTACGTTGTCTTGCGCCATTGCCTACGACTGCGCCAGAATCCGCCGGCTTGTGTGCTTGGGGGGCTGATTCTATCGTTTTCGGGTCGCTGGGAAATCAGCGATCGGGTTTGGTAGCCCGGTTCTCTACATGACGCAAGCGTCACCTTTTACAGGTGCATCTGAGCATTTGTATTGATGGTGGCCATGCGCAGGGCGCTCTCGGGCGCGCCGGAGTCATGTGGGGCCGGTCTACCAACCTTCGTATGGCCGCCACCCTCGTTTGGTAGCGAGGTGGTGGTTCTTTCATCCCACATGAGGTTCCACTTATGTTCAAAGCTACCCCCAACCCCCCGGACACCGATCCGACCTCACCGCGCTCGAAAACCAGATCCCCAAGACACGATGAGGTCACCGACCGCGTCCTCGACCATTACCTGAATCCCAAATCGGACAAAACCGAAACGGGTCCTGCTCCCGGTCAGCTCTTCATCGTCAACAAAGACATCGACACCGAAAGCCTGCTCACCAACCTCAGCGAAACCCTGGCCTCGGCCAACGCCATGGTTGAAGACCTGGCCTTCGACTTGAACGGGTCACGCCGGCATTTGCTCCTGGGCATCCAACAACTGATCGAACTGGGCAGCCTGCTGGCCAACCGCGCACTGGATACCATCGAAACCCGCCATCCGATATAACGCATCCCCGTGGCGAGGGAGCTTGCTCCCGCTGGGCTGCACGGCAGCCCCAAAATCAGCCGACGCGGTTTCCCAGACGCACCGCACCAGCCGGGTCTACGACTGCTGCGCAGCCGAGCGGGAGCAAGCTCCCTCGCCACAGGGACTTGTGACCGCCTCAGTATCCGGGACGCACCGCAGAACCTGTGGGAGCCGAGCTTGCTCGCGATGGCGGCGGTACATTCAACATGGATGTAACTTAAACTAATCGATCAAGCGGTACCGACTGTGCAACAAGTACCTTGAGCTTTATTACCTGCGGATATCCCACGTTAAAGTTTCCACGAGTTGAATCACATCGCCACTTTTCGCATTCCAACGCGCGAGTGTGAGTTCTGCTGATGCCTGATCAATCTGCTCTGCTGATGCCTTGTTGGTGACCAACTTTTCATATCGAATTTTTGCTGCGTCATGCGCTTTTCGTCTCGGGGTGACTGTCCATGTTTCCATGATTGGATATTTTTTAATGGCTCTATCGTACAGTTGTGCTTCATGCATGCGTTTGTTGATTTGGTTTATTACATCGACCGAAGTATTCGGAGAGTTAGTTTGTGTAAGTAGCGTAAGCGCTGGTTCAGCAGGTAGTGAGGAATTGGTGGGGTTATTGGCCGCGTAGCGTTGCGGCTCAATTTTCGGCAGCGCAGGCCGTGACGTCCGAGAGGTGCTGGTAATATTAATGGATGGAGATGCTGAAGCTTTTATTCGGTTCTTAAAGGCGACCATGAGCGTCGGAGTATTCGGTGGCGGTGGGGCCCTCCACGGCCTGATGATCCCGAGCGGAGAATTCCCACTCGGATCATACCGATTAACCGGATCCCCACCACAATAAGCATACGCATTGATTCCCCCCTCTCCAAACGGACTCAACTCATCCGGACTGTTAAACCGCATCAACACCGGATTAAAAGCCCGATTCCCCTGTCCCAATAAATAGTGCCCGGTGACCGAGTCACTCCGCTCACCATTGAACCCCAACAAACAACTCAACCCACTTTCCCCGGAACGATGCCCGTAAGCGGTATAAGCCACCCGCTGCAAATCCGCGTCCTTCAAAGCCACCAGCGGCGAACGCTGTGGGTCCGTTGCCAACAGCGCTGTCTCGCTGACACCCATGACACTCAACCGCTGCGCCAGCGGTTGTTCTCCGTGGCGAACAATCGTGAGCTGGGCCTCGCTGTCGATTTCGTTGACCAGTTCGTTGTTCTGGTAGAAGCGTTGCGTGCCTGGGCTTTCCAGCGGTTTCAGGCCGGTGAGGCGGTCCAGTGGGTCGTACTGGTAGCGGCACAGGATCTTCATCGATGACGGTGGCATGGGTAGTTCTTCCTGAGGAAGGCGATGCTGTCAGGCTCTGGGATTTCTGAAGGTACGTCTACTAGCAGAACTGTTAGGTTTTGGGGACTCGGGTGGGGCTGCTGGCCTCTTCGCGAGCAGGCTCGCTCCCACAGTGGGTTGTCGGCGCAGCTGCACCATTGTGGGAGCGAGCCTGCTCGCGAAGCGCCAAACCAGACACTAATCAGCCGTAAGCCCTGCGCGGATAGAGGCCACCGATCTCAGCAATGCCCATAGGGAACGCCCCAGCGCGACGGATGGTCGTAATTTCCATGTGCCGCCGACCACACGGAGACCCAATGAATCAGGATGTCCCGAACACCGATACCAATCGTCGTCAATTGCTGCAGATCATCGCCGGGCTGTCGGACGGGGTGATGTTGGTCGAAGTCGACCAGACCATTGCCTGGGTCAATGACGCGGCGCTGGCGATGCACGGGGTGAAGACCATCCGTGAGCTGGGCGCCAATGCCGACGAGTATGCCCGCCGGTTCAACTTGCGCTATCGCAACAATCATCCGTTGGCCGAGGACAATTACCCTATCGCTCGGGTGGCGCGGGGCGATGAGTTCAGCGATGTGCTGGTGGAAGTCACGCCCAAGGCTGATCCGGACCGCACCTGGGTGCATCGCATCCGCAGCATGGTGTTGACCGACCGCAGCGGCGAGCCGGAGTACCTGGTGCTGATCCTCAGCGACGCGACCGACTGGGCCAGCGCCGAACAGCGCTTTGAGCGCACCTTCGCCGCCAACCCGGCGCCGGCGGTGATCTGTCGCCTTAGCGACCTGCGTTATATCAAGGTCAACCAGGGCTTCCTGGAAATGACCGGTTATAGCCGCGAGCAGGTGATCGGGCGTTCGGTGTACGAACTGGACGTGCTCGAAGCCGCCGAGCGGCGTGAGCTGGCCGTCGAGCGGCTGGGGCAGGGTGCGACCATTCCGCAGATGGCGGCCGAGTTGAGATTGCCCGATGGCACCAGCAAGCAAGTGATCGTTGCCGGTCAACCCCTGGACCTGCACAACGAAGATTGCATGCTGTTTTCATTCATGGACATGGAGCCTCGGCGCAAGGCCGAGAACGCCTTGCGCCAGAGCGAGGAGCGCTTTGCCAAGTCGTTCCGCCTGTCGCCGGTGCCCACGTTGGTATGCACGGCTGAGCAGTCACTGTTGGAGGTCAACGAAGCCTTCGTGAACACCACCGGCTACGCCAGCGAAGAGTTGATGGGCAAGACCGTGGAAGAGATCGGTTTTCTCGACAAGGACGCCGGCGCTTCGTTGTTCGCCGCGCTGGAAAAGAGCGCCAGTGTGTCTGGTATCGACGTCAAAGTCCTCAAGAAGGGCGGGGAGCGCATCGACTGTGAAGTGGCCGCCGACACCGTGGTCATCCAGGACAAGCCGTGTTACCTGCTGGTGCTGATGAACATCACCGAACGCAAGCGCTCGGAGCTGGAACTGGTGGCGGCCATCGAGGAGGTGATGAAGGACGCTTCGTGGTTCAGCCGCACGTTGATCGAGAAGCTGGCCAACGTGAAGAGCATCAATACGCCATTGCCGTCGGCATCGTTCACCGAGCTGACGGCTCGTGAGCGTGACGTATTGGGTCTGATCTGCCAGGGGCTGGCGGACAAGGAAATCGCCGCGCGCCTGAAGCTGGCGCCCAACACCGTGCGCAATCACGTGGCCACTTTGTATTCCAAGCTGGATGTCCATAGTCGCAGCGAGGCCATTGTCTGGGCTCGCGAACGCGGCTTGTTCGCCAGTGAATGGCGCAACAAGGCACAGTGATGGCCAGTGCATATGCACTGGCCGGGTTGGTGCAAATTCGGGTTTTGCTTCGCCTGCTGGCTCCCTAGGCTGTGAGTGTGCGGCAATGTTTATGCGGCCGCGTCCCCTACGAAACAGTCAAGGAATACCGCCTGAATGCGCAATGAACACAGCAACCGTGCCATCGACAGGGTGTCTGCAGGAGCCCGATCCCCGTTCTTTTCCACCGGTCTCTTGCGACCTTGATGCCGAGGCGCAACCCATGACCCAACTGGCCCAATTGCGCGCCCGCCTCGAACAGAGTTTCAAGCCGCTCGCTTGCGAATGCAGCCTCAATGGCGACGGCACTCTCACCGTACGCCTCTATCGCCGCGACAGCGGGGAGGTGGACCTGGTAGTGAGTGGCATGAGTATGGACAGCGTGCGTTCGGAAGAGAGCGTGGCGAAGCTGATCGACGAGCTGCGCTATGAGCTGCAGAACACGCCGTTGCATCGTGGTGATCCTGCCTGAAATCGCGATGATCCTGCCTGAATAGTCTTCCGTGGCGAGGGAGCTTGCTCCCGCTGGGACGGTCCGACGCCTCGGGCGCAGCGGCCCCAAAAACTCAGGGCCGCTTCGCGCCCCAGCGGGAGCAAGCTCCCTCGCCACAAGTATCGCTTCGAATCATCATCGATTTACAACAGCGTCGCCCGACAATCGAGCACCAATCGTGCGCCACCATATTCACTGCTCCCCACCTCCAACGTAAACCCATGCAGGTTGACGATCGCCGCGACAATCGACAGTCCCAGGCCGAACCCGCCGTGCTGGCTGCTGCCTTCGGCGCGGTAGAACCGCCGGAACACCGCCTTGCGCTCGGGCTCGGGAATCCCTGGCCCGGAGTCGAGCACTTCGATGCGCGTGCTGTCGCCCTGGTCCACCCCACGCAGGACCACGGTGCCACCGGGCGGGGTGAACTTGATGGAATTGCTCAGCAGATTCGACACGGCCTCGAACAGCAATGCCCGGTCACCGTTGAGCAAGGGCAGGGTGTCGGGCACTTCCAGGATGAAGGTCAGGCCGTCTTCTTCGGCCAGTGGCAGGTAGAAGTCGTGCAGTTCCTGCAGCAACTGCAACGGATCCAGGCGTACGAAGCCTGAACGGCGCTGCTGGTCTTCCAGTTCGGAAATCCGCAACAAGCCGCGAAACCGCGCCATCAGGGTGTCGGTTTCGGCGATCACCTGATCCATTTGCAGCGCCTCGGGCGAGTCGTCCACGGCCTCCTGCTGGATGCGGTACAGCTGGGCGCGCAGGCGGGTCAGCGGTGTGCGCAAGTCATGGGCGATGTTGTCGCATACGCCCTTGACCTCGTTCATCAGGCGTTCGATGCGGTCGAGCATGGCGTTGACGATGGCTGCCAGCATGTCCAGCTCATCGCGCCGGCTCGACAGGGGCAGGCGATGGGTCAGGTCGCCGGCGACGATGGCCTCGGCACTGGCTTGAAGCTTGCGGATACGTTGCAGCGGCCGGCGGCGCAACAGGTGCCAGCCGGCAATGCCGGGCAGGATGGTCAGCGATACACCCCAGAACAACGCGTGGAGAATGATGCGCGTGACGGCGAACAATGAGCCATTGTCCCGCGCCAGGACCAGCCAGCGTCCATCCTGGGTCCGGGTCGCCACCGCATCGCAGCTGTCGGAGGGCACGCTGGGATCGTCGGAGTCGACACAGCCGCCGAGCATGTGGATCCGGCCATCGAGCGGCAGGTCCTCGGGAATGCGCTGGATCGGTCCACTCAAGTGCCGCAGTTGCGGATCGAACAGGCCATAGGCATCGACGCCACGCTCATCCAGCGTGAGGCTGGCCATGAGCGCATCTTCGAGTTGGTCGCCATGGATCCTCGCGAACAGATGCTGGCGTTGCATCAACGAGTGCTTGGCCAGGCTGTCGAGGTAGCCGAACACTTCGTAATACATCACCCCCATCAGGATCGCGCACCAGATCACGAACAGCGAGCTGTACAGCGCCAGCAGGCGGCTGCTGGAGGAGCGCCAGCCCTTAGCGGGGTTCAGCAATGACATAGCCGGAACCTCGCACCGTGCGAATCAGCGGTTCCAGGCCCGGCGGGTCGATTTTCTTGCGCAGGCGGCCGATGTGGACGTCGATCAGGTTGGTGCCGGGGTCGAAGTGATAGCCCCAGACTTCCTCGAAAATCATCATGCGCGAAAGGATCTGCCCGCTGTTGCGCATCAGGAATTCCAGCAACTTGTATTCGGTAGGCAGCAGGCTCAGCAACTGCCCGTTGCGACTGGCTTCGCGGCTGATCAGGTTCAGCTCCAGGTCAGCCACCCGCAACACGGTTTCCGGCTCGCGTGCGCCGTTGTTGCGCCGCAGCAGCACTTCGACCCGGGCGGCCATTTCGTCGGTGGCGAACGGCTTGGTCAGGTAATCGTCGCCGCCGGCGCGCAGCCCTCGGACTCGCTCATCGACATCGGAGAGCGCGCTGATCATCAGAATCGGCGTGGCCACGCCCATGGTGCGCAGGGTGGTGACGATCACCAGGCCGTCGAGCTCGGGCAACATGCGGTCGAGGGTGATCAGGTCGTAGTCGCCGCTTACCGCGCGTTCCAGGCCTTCGCGGCCATTGTCGACCCAGTCGACGTCCAGGCCGTTGCGGGTCAGCTCGGCGACGATTTCACGGGCGGTCACGGCGTCGTCTTCGATGGTCAGGATGCGATTCATGGGCGGTACCGTGTTGGGAAATTCGCGCTATTGCGCAGCATTTTGCCAAAGAAAACCTGTCGGCTTTCTGAAAAAAAGTTCATGAGCCGGGCAGACGACTTCCCTGGCCTGGATCAACACTTGGTCACAAATAATCCCTAACATAAATTTCGTACACATGATCTTGTGGTTCTGTTAGCCGCCTTGGCGCCTTGCCAGGGGCGGCTGACGAGAACCGGTGGAGGGTGTACCGCAAGGAGCCTAGTCCTCACTGAACTATCAAGGAAGAGCTGCATGATGCAATCTCAAGACGTATTACGCCGAAAATTCGATATCCAGCCGTTGGCCCGCGCCGACATGACGGTTTGCCTGGACGGTCAGGTCGTCCAGGCTGCCGAGGGCGAAACTGTCCTCACCGTTATCCAGTCCCTGGGCCAGCGCCAGGTTGCCCGCAACGACCACGACCAGCTCAGCGGCGCCTATTGTGGCATGGGCGTGTGCCAGTGCTGCCTGGTCAAGATCGACGGGCGTCACAAACGCCGTGCCTGCCAGTCCCTCGTGCGTCCGGGCATGCGGATCGAAACCCGCTCCAACCGCATCACCGAATCGGAGGCGCCATGAGCCTGGGGCCAGTGATTGTCGGTGGTGGGCCGGCGGGGATGGCGGCGGCCATCGAGCTCGCCCGACACGGTGTGCGTAGCACTTTGCTCGACGAAGCACCGCGCCTGGGTGGCGTGGTCTATCGCGGGCCGCTGCGCGAGGGGGTGCAGTTGGATTACCTGGGGCCGCGCTACAGTGAGGCCCTGGACAAACTCCATGGGGAATTCCAACGCCATGCCGATCTGATTGACGTGCACACGGGCAACCGGGTCATCGGTGCCGAAGGTTTGCGGGCGCTGATGGTCCTCGACGCCGTGGAACGCCTGCGGGAGGTGGCCTATTCGCACCTGGTCCTGGCCGCAGGTTGCCACGAGCGCAGCGTGCCGTTTCCGGGTTGGACCCTGCCGGGGGTGATGCTGCTCGGTGGTCTGCAACTACAGATCAAGAGCGGGGTGGTCAAACCGCCGAGCCCGGTGGTGATCGCCGGGACGGGGCCGTTGTTGCCGCTGGTGGCTTGTCAGTTGCACGCAGCGGGAGTGGCAGTGGCCGGGGTCTACGAGGCGTGTGCGTTCGGTCGGATCGCCAGGCAAAGCCTGGCCCTGCTGAACAAGCCGCAGTTGTTCCTCGACGGCCTGGGCATGCTGGCCTACCTCAAACTCAAGCGCATCCCCATGCACTATGGCTGGGGCGTGGTGCAGGCCCATGGCGAAGGCGAGCTGGACAACGTGACCGTCGCGCCGTACGCCGACGACTGGACTCCAGACCTGACGCGCGCCGAACAGGTGCCGGCCCAGACGCTGGCGGTCGGCTATGGGTTCATTCCGCGCACCCAGCTGAGCCAGCAGATGGGCCTTGCGCATGGCTTTAGTGAAGACGGTTACCTGCGAGCCGTATCCGATGCCTGGCAACAGAGCAGCGAGGCGCACGTCCACCTGGCCGGTGACATGGGCGGGATTCGCGGCGGTGAGGCGGCCATGCTGAGCGGGCGCATCGCGGCGCTGTCGATTCTGTTGCAACGCAATGTACTGGATTCGGCGACTGCCCTTGCGCAGCGCGAGCGCTACCAGGCCCAGCTCGATCGCACCATCCGCTTTCGCACCGCCGTGGATCGCTACACACAGCGGGGCGCCGGGCAAATCAACCTGCCGGCGGCCGATACGGTGATCTGCCGTTGCGAACATGCCACCCGTGCCGACATCGACCGGGCCCTGGAGCAGGGCGTGCAGGACATGGCCAGCCTGAAGATGCGCACCCGGGTGAGCATGGGCGATTGCCAGGGAAGGATGTGTGTCGGCTACTGCACCGACCGTCTGCGCGAAGCCACCGGGCGTGCCGATGTCGGCTGGCTGCGACCGCGCTTCCCCATCGACCCGATCCCTTTTTCGGCATTCCAGGACGCCGGCACGGAGGCCTTCGAGCATGACTGAGCACCTTAAAGAATACGATGTGGTCATCGCCGGGGGCGGCGTGATAGGCGCCTCCTGTGCGTATCAGTTGTCCAAGCGCAAACACTTGAAGGTCGCGCTGATCGACGCCAAGCGCCCCGGCAACGCGACCCGCGCCTCGGCGGGCGGGTTGTGGGCCATCGGCGAGTCGGTGGGCCTGGGCTGCGGGGTGATTTTCTTTCGCATGATGTCGGCCAACCGCAAGCGCCAGGCCCAGGGTGCCGCCGTGGCGGTAGACGCGAGCACGCCGCATATCCTGCCCCCGTCGTTCTTCGAGTTCGCCTTGCAATCCAATGCGCTGTATCCGCCATTGCACCGCGAACTGATGGACAACCATGGCATGGATTTCAAGTTTGAGGAGACCGGGCTCAAGTTCGTGATCTATGACGACGAGGACCGCTCGTACGCCGAGCACATCGTTGCCTGCATTCCTCATTTGGCGGACCAGGTACGCTGGCTCGATCAGGCGGCCTTGCGCAAGGCCGAGCCGAGTGTCAGCCATGAAGCCCTGGGAGCATCGGAGTTTCTTTGCGATCACCAGGTGAGCCCGTTTCGCCTGGCCGACGCCTACACCGAAGGTGCCCGGCAGAACGGTGTCGATCTGTTCTTCAACACCCACGTCATCGAGGTGCTGCGCAGCGGTGCACGGGTCACCGGCGTGAAAACCGCCGAGGCGGGGACCTTCGGTTGCCGGACGCTGATCAATGCGGCCGGGGCCTGGGCGGCAGACCTCAGTGAACAGGCCACCGGCGTGCGGATTCCGGTCAAGCCGGTCAAGGGGCAGATCCTGCTGACCGAGCGCATGCCGAAGATCCTCACCGGGTGCCTGACCACCAGCGACTGCTACGTGGCGCAGAAGGACAACGGCGAAATCCTGATCGGCAGCACCACCGAAGACAAAGGCTTCGACGTGACCACCACCTATCCGGAGATCGAAGGCCTGGTGCAGGGTGCGGTGCGGTGTATCCCGCAACTGGCCGACGTCAACCTGAAGCGGACCTGGGCCGGCCTGCGCCCCGGTTCACCCGATGAGCTGCCGATCCTCGGGCCGATGCGTGGCGTGGAAGGCTATCTCAACGCCTGCGGCCACTTCCGCACCGGCATCCTCACCTCGGCCATCACCGGGGTGCTGCTGGACAAACTGGTGAACAACGAACCGCTGCCGCTGGACATCACTCCGTTCCTGGCGGATCGCTTCGAGGTGGCGCCGGTCAATGAAACCAAGGAGATGGAACTGGCCTGAACCATCGCCCTGTGGGAGCGGGCTTGCTCGCGAAGGCGTCGGGTCAGTCACATCAATACTGACTGACCTGACGCTATCGCGAGCAAGCTCGCTCCCACAGTTATTGCATCAACCGTTACTCCATTGGCGTGCTGACAAACGCTTCCAGCCCTTCGGCATAGGCAGTAAACGCGCTGATCAACGGGAATGACTTACCCTCCACCTTATCCGGCACCACGAGGTTGGTGAAGCTCCAGGCGACCGCGAGGGTGAGGCCGGCCTGGTCGATCGGGCCGTCGGTGCTCAATGGCTGTTGCTCCAGCTCCTTTTCCAGCATTGCGTAGGCTGCCGCCAATTGACCTTCCACGCGTTCGACCCAGGGCGCGTGCTGGATCTGCGCCGGTCGCAGGGTGCGCTCGTAATAGATCTGCACCGATTTCTCGCATGCCGCCAGCGCCAGGCCGAGCAGACGCAATGCGCGTATCCGTTGCCCGAGATCGGTCGGCATCAGGCTCTTGCCCGGTGCAGCCAGGGCTTCGAGATAATCGATGATCAGCGTGGAGTCCATCAGCACGGTTGCGTCATCGAGCACCAGGGTCGGCGCCTTGACTACCGGGTTGATACGCTGGAATTCATCGAAATGCCGGAACACCGAAACCGAGTCGTGCTCCAGGGGAATGCCCAGGCGCTTGGCGGAAATGGCGACGCGTCGTACGTAGGGCGAGTCCAGCATGCCGATCAGTTTCATGGCTTCTCCTCCAGCGGTCTGTAGTGGGCGAGGGTACTAATCCTCGAAGCCTACCTGTTCATGGATTTCATCAACTTTGAGTTCCAGCCGGTAGGCCACGGCGATGAACAACGCCTGGCACAGGCACAGCGTGGCGCTCAACGAACGGAAGGCGAACGAACTGCCTTCGTTCACCAGCAGCACCGCATTGGCTCGCTTGGCCAGGGGCGACAGGTTGCTGTCGGTGATGATCAGCGTCTTGGCCTGATGGTGCTGGGCGATGCGCAGGCAGTGCTGGGTTTCTTTGCCGTAGGGCGTGAAGCTGATGGCAATGACCAAGTCGTTGGCCCGCACGCTGCGCATCTGCTCGCGATAGCTGCCCCCCAGGCCGGACACCAGGTGAATGCGCTTGTTGGTGTGTTGCAGGTTGTAGACCAGGTAATCGGCGACTGCGAACGAGCGACGCACGCCTACCACATAGATGTTGTCGGCGTTGACCACCAGATCCACGGCTTTTTCGAACGTCTGGTCGTCCAGTTCCAGCCCCAGGCGCTCGATACCCGACAGCGTGGCATTCACGCATTCACGGGCCAGGTCGCCGCCGCTGGCTTTCTGCGACTTGTTGGCGATCATGCTGCGTATGCGCTGCTGGTAGTTCTGCACCGGCGTGGTCTTGTGGGTGTAGGCCTCGCGGAACAACGCCTGCATCTCGCTGAACCCGCTGAAGCCGAAGCGCTGGGAGAACCTGACGATCGCCGAGGGGTGCACTTCGCATTCCCGGGCGATGTCGCTGATGCGATCGACCATGATCCGGTCGCTCTGCTGGCTCATATAGCTGGCGATGCGCTTGAGCTGGCGCGGCAGGCTCTCGTATTCCTCGGTGATCAGCTGCAACAGGCGCTCGGCATTGATCGGAGGGCTGGGAAGGGCGGGCTCGGACGCGCGCTCGGACAGCGCCGGCAGATCATCGGGGCGGGTCATAGGAAATCCTTCTGGCTTGTTCTTATAGGCCGGCGCAAAAAAGCGCCGGCCTTCGACAATAGGTTGGCTGATCGCAGTCTACAGCGTAGGCGCGGGGAAAATCATGGGCGGACCTCATTGCGACATTGGCTGAAACGATCCACCGTGTCTGACCACCCTGAGTCATAGCGTATTGGAAAAAATATTCCACGTAAAAAATTTATAGAATAAATATTGATTGTTGTCTGCGGCTCGTTTTAGTCTGCACCCACCAAAGCGTTGGCGTCGGTTCCGGCACCCAGCGCGGACTGATAAAAATAACAGGAGCCAGCATGGGCCAGACTCGTTTTGCCAGTGGGCGTCAATTGGATGTGATCTGCCTGGGACGCCTGGGTGTCGACCTTTATGCGCAGCAGGTCGGAGCGCGTCTGGAAGACGTGAGCAGCTTCGCCAAGTACCTGGGCGGCTCGTCCGCCAACATCGCCTTCGGCACGGCGCGCCTGGGGCTCCGGTCGGCCATGCTGAGCCGGGTAGGCGACGATCACATGGGACGCTTCCTGGTGGAGTCCCTGGCCCGTGAAGGCTGCGATGTCAGCGCGATCAAGGCCGATCCCGAACGGCTGACGGCCATGGTCCTGCTGGGGATCAAGGATCGGGAAACCTTCCCGCTGGTGTTCTACCGGGAGAACTGCGCCGACATGGCGCTGCGCGCCGAAGACATCGACGAAAACTTCATCGCCTCCAGCAAGGCCTTGCTGATCACCGGCACCCATTTCTCCGCCGAGGACGTCTATCAGGCCAGCATCCAGGCCCTGGACTATGCGCACAAGCATCAGGTCCAGCGCGTCCTCGACATCGATTATCGCCCGGTGCTCTGGGGCTTGGCGGGCAAGGCCGACGGCGAGACCCGGTTCGTTGCCGACCAGAAGGTCAGCCAGCACGTGCAAGGCATCCTGCCGCGTTTCGACCTGATCGTCGGCACCGAAGAAGAATTCCTCATCGCCGGTGGCAGCGAAGACCTGCTGACCGCGCTACGCACCGTGCGCTCGCTGACGGCGGCAACCTTGGTGGTCAAGCTGGGCCCGTTGGGGTGCACGGTGATCCACGGCGCCATTCCGGCCCGGCTTGAAGACGGTGCGCTGTATCCCGGCGTGCGGGTCGAAGTCCTGAACGTGCTTGGGGCTGGCGATGCCTTTATGTCCGGGTTCCTTGCCGGTTGGCTGGAGGACGCCAGCGATGAGCGCTGCTGCCAACTGGCCAACGCCTGCGGCGGTCTGGTGGTGTCACGCCATGCCTGCGCTCCGGCGATGCCGACCCGGGCAGAACTCGATTACCTGTTCCAAAGCCCGGTGCCGATCACCCGGCCCGATCAGGACGCGGTGCTGCAACGCTTGCATCAGGTCAGCGTGCCACGCAAGGCCTGGAAGCAGCTGTTCGTGTTTGCCTTTGACCATCGCTGGCAACTGGTGGAGCTGGCGCAAAAGGGTGGTCGCGACTTGAACAGCATCGGCGAACTCAAGCAACTGTTCATCAAGGCAGTGGAGCGGGTCGAAGCGGATCTGCGGCGCGAGGGCGTCGACGCCGATGTCGGTCTGTTGGCCGACCAGCGTTTCGGCCAGGACTCGCTCAACGCCGCGACCGGTCGCGGCTGGTGGGTGGCGCGCCCGGTGGAAGTGCAGAACTCGCGACCGCTGGCGTTCGAACACGGACGCTCTATCGGCAGCAACCTGATCGCCTGGCCGCAGGAACAGATCATCAAATGCCTGGTGCAATTCCACCCCGACGACGAACCGCTCCTGCGCCTGGAACAGGAAGCGCAGTTGATGGGCCTGTACAAAGCCTCTCAGGTCAGCGGCCATGAGTTGCTGCTGGAAGTCATCCCGCCCAAGGATCATCCATCGCCGCACCCGGATGTGCTGTACCGTGCCCTCAAGCGCCTCTACAACCTGGGCATCTACCCGGCCTGGTGGAAGATCGAAGCCCAGAGTGCGGAGCAATGGAAGCAGCTCGATGAGTTGATCCAGCAACGCGACCCGTACTGCCGTGGCGTGGTCCTACTCGGCCTCAATGCCCCGGCCGAGGCCCTGGCCGAAGGTTTTCGCCAAGCCAGCCAGAGTACCACCTGCCGGGGTTTTGCCGTGGGCCGGACGATCTTCCAGGAGCCGAGCCGGGCCTGGCTGGCCGGGGAAATCGATGACGAAACGCTGATCCGGCAGGTGCAGGGCCGGTTTGTGGAATTGATCGAGGCGTGGCGGGCTGCGCGGGCTTGAGGGTCATACAGGGCTTTTGTGGCGAGGGAGCTCGCTCCCGCTGGACTGCGAAGCAGCTCCTCGATCAGCCGACCCGGTCCGACAGGCACACCGCAAAGACAGTTCTACGACTGCTTCGCAGCCGAGCGGGAGCAAGCTCCCTCGCCACAGTGATCGGTTGAACATTAGAGAAAACAATAAAAGGTGCAGCCATGCCCGCTATTCGAATTGGCATCAACCCGATTTCCTGGAGCAACGACGACTTGCCGTCGTTGGGCGGCGAGACGCCGTTGAGTACCGCGCTGAGCGAAGGCAAGGCCATCGGGTATGAAGGCTTCGAGCTCAATGGCAAGTTTCCCAAGGACGCCAAGGGCGTCGGCGATGTGCTGCGTCCGTACGACCTGGCACTGGTTTCCGGCTGGTATTCCAGTCGCCTGGCCCGGCGCTCGGCGGCCGAGGAGATCGACGCCATCGCCAGCCATGTCGAGTTGCTGGCGCAGAACGGCGCAACGGTGCTGGTGTACGGCGAAGTCGCCGACTCCATCCAGGGCCAGCGAATCCCGTTGATCGAACGGCCGCGTTTCCACACCGACGAAGCCTGGCAGGCCTACGCCGACAAACTCACCGAGCTGGCGCGCTTCACTCTGTCCCGGGGTGTGCGCCTGGCCTATCACCATCACATGGGCGCCTACGTCGAATCGCCCTCGGATATCGACAAATTGATGGCCCTGACCGGCAGCGAAGTGGGTCTGCTGTTCGACTCGGGTCACTGCTACATGGGCGGTGGCGAGCCGTTGCAGGTGCTGCGCAAACACATCGAGCGCATCTGCCATGTGCATTTCAAGGACGTGCGCAAGGCGGTGGTGCAACTGGCGCGCAACAACCTCTGGAGTTTCCCCGACTGCATCATCAACGGCACCTTCACCGTGCCCGGGGACGGTGACATCGATTTCGCCGCGTTGCTCGACGTGCTGCTAGCCGCCGGTTACCAAGGCTGGCTGGTGGTGGAAGCCGAACAGGACCCCGCCGTGGCACCCAGTTTCGTCTACGCCAAGAAGGGCTACGACACCCTGCGCGCCTTGCTGCAAGACGCTCTGCTGCAAGACGCCCTGCTGAAAGAGAGGAACCTGCCATGAGCCTGTTGATCAAGAGCCAGGCCAGCGGTCGGACCATGGTCCAACTGCCGGCGGGCGAGTTGGAGTATGTCGGGTTCGCCGCCTACCGCCTGAGTCTCGGCGAAACCCTGCCGGTGGCGGCCGGCGATCAGGAGCTCTGCCTGGTGCTGCTCAGCGGCCGCATCGGCCTCAAAGGCGAAGCGCCGGGGCAGGGCGCCTTCGACTGGGACAACCTCGGCGATCGCCAGTCGGTGTTCGAGGACAAATCCCCCTACGCCGCGTACCTGCCGCCCGGCAGCCAGGCCCAAGTGACTGCCCTGAGCGATGTGCAGATAGCCGTGTGCGCCGCGCCGGGTTCCACCGCCAACGAGTACCGCCCGCGGCTGATCCGGCCCGACAGCATGAAGCGCAGCGTGCGCGGCAAGGGCGCCAATACCCGTTATGTCTGCGACATCCTGCCGGACAGCGAACCGGCCCATTCGCTGCTGGTCGTCGAAGTGCGCACGCCTTCGGGGCATTCGTCGAGCTATCCACCCCACAAGCATGACACCGACGACCTGCCGCACCAGAGCTTCCTGGAAGAAACCTATTACCACCAGATCAACCCGTCCCAGGGCTTCGTGTTCCAGCGGGTCTACACCGACGACCGCAGCATCGACCAGGCCATGGCCGTGGAAAACAGCGACCTGGTGGTGGTGCCCAAGGGTTACCACCCGGTCAGCGTGCCCTATGGGTACGAGTCCTATTACCTGAACGTCATGGCCGGCCCCAAGCGCATCTGGCAGTTCCATAACGATCCGCAGCACAGTTGGCTGCTGGACCTCTGAATCGCCCCTTTTCACGGAGAACAAGAGCAATGAGTGAGCTCCCGGTAGTCGGCCATTATCTCAACGGCCAGGTGCAGGACAGCACCGGCGCGCGATTCAGCAACGTCTTCAATCCGGCCACCGGCGCGGTGCAGGCCCGGGTCGCCCTGGCCGAGCCCGGCACCGTCGACGCAGCGGTGGCCTCGGCGCTGGCGGCGTTCCCGGCCTGGTCCGAGCAGTCGTCGCTGCGCCGCTCGCGGGTGATGTTCAAGTTCAAGGAACTGCTTGACCGCCATCACGACGAGCTGGCGCGGATTATCAGCCGCGAACATGGCAAGGTCCTGTCCGACGCCCATGGCGAAGTCACCCGTGGCATCGAGATCGTCGAATACGCCTGCGGTGCGCCGAGCCTGCTCAAGACCGATTTCAGCGACAACATCGGCGGCGGCATCGACAACTGGAACCTGCGCCAGCCGCTTGGCGTGTGCGCTGGCGTCACGCCGTTCAACTTCCCGGTGATGGTGCCGCTGTGGATGATTCCCCTGGCACTGGTGGCCGGTAACTGCTTCATCCTCAAGCCGTCGGAGCGCGACCCGTCGGCCAGCCTGCTGATGGCCCGGCTGCTGACCGAAGCCGGGTTGCCGGACGGTGTGTTCAACGTGGTCCAGGGCGACAAGGTGGCGGTGGACGCGCTGTTGCAGCACCCGGACATCGAAGCGATTTCCTTTGTCGGTTCGACCCCCATCGCCGAATACATCCACCGGCAAGGCACGGCCCACGGCAAACGGGTGCAGGCGTTGGGCGGTGCGAAAAATCACATGATCGTCATGCCCGATGCCGACCTGGATCAGGCCGCCGACGCGCTGATCGGCGCGGCCTACGGCTCGGCCGGCGAGCGCTGCATGGCAATCTCCATCGCGGTGGCGGTGGGCGACGTGGCAGACGAATTGATTGCACGTCTGTTGCCGCGCATTGATCAATTGAAAGTGGGTAATGGCGAGCAACCCGGCACGGACATGGGACCGCTGGTGACCGCCGAGCACAAGGCCAAGGTAGAAGGCTTTATTGACGCCGGGGTGGCTGAAGGCGCCCGATTGATTGTCGATGGGCGAGGTCTGAAAGTGCCGGGCGCCGAACAGGGCTTTTTCGTTGGCGCGACGCTGTTCGACCAAGTCACCCCTGGGATGAGCATCTACCAGCAGGAAATTTTCGGCCCGGTGCTGGGCATCGTCCGCGTGCCGGATTTCGCCAGCGCCGTGGCGTTGATCAATGCCCACGAATTTGGCAACGGCGTGTCCTGCTTCACCCGTGACGGCGGGATCGCCCGGGCGTTCGCCCGCAGCATCAAGGTCGGCATGGTGGGAATCAACGTGCCGATCCCGGTGCCCATGGCCTGGCATTCCTTCGGTGGCTGGAAGCGCTCGCTGTTTGGCGACCATCACGCCTATGGCGAGGAAGGCCTGCGTTTCTACAGCCGCTACAAAAGCGTGATGCAACGCTGGCCCGACAGCATCGCCAAGGGCCCCGAGTTCAGTATGCCGACCGCCCAATAACCTGTTTTGTCGAATGCCGGAGGGATAACAACAATGAACAAGCCCCTGCGTTTTGCCCTGAACCGAATGGTCGCTCCGCGCCTGTCGCTGCCCGCGTTCATTGACTTGGCCCTGGCGTTGAAAACCGACGCCATCGAGATCCGCAACGATCTCAAGGGCATCGAGATCGAGGACGGCATGTCGCCGGTCCGGGTTCGCCAGCTGTGCGAAGAGCGCGGCGTGAAGGTGCTGTCGATCAATGCCCTTTACCCGTTCGATGTGTGGAACGACGAGCGTCGGGCCCAGGCCGTGCGCCTGGCTGACTATGCCCGCGAGTGCGGTGCCGAGGGGCTGGTGATGTGTCCGCTCAACGACCCCGCTGACTCACGCACGGAGGCTGAGCGTGCGGCGGGGTTGCGCAAGGCCCTCAGCGAGCTGGCGCCGATCCTGCGGGCCTTTGGCATCTACGGCTTCATCGAGCCACTGGGGTTCGAAGAGTGTTCGCTGCGGCACAAGCGCCCGGCAGTGGAAGCGATCAAGGCCATCGGCGGGCTGGATGTGTTTCGCCTGGTGCACGACACCTTCCACCATCACCTGGCGGGGGAACAGGAGCTGTTCCCCGAACTGACCGCGCTCGTGCACATTTCCGGCGTCGAGGATGCCCAGGCCCCGTTGGCGACCATCCGCGACGGCCATCGGGTGCTGGTCGGCGCGGACGACATCCTGGGCAACGCCGCGCAGATCGAAGCCTTACGGGCCGGTGGCTACGACGGCTACCTGTCCTTCGAACCGTTCGCCAGGAGCGTCCATGAACTGGCCGACATTCGCCAGGCGTTGGGGGCGAGTATGAACCACCTGCAAAATCCGCAGGCCTCCAGACAATGAAATCCCCACAGGGGAAATGAGTCGGCCAGCCATTTGCATTCCAGACAAGGTGCAAGCATGACCACAACACGACTGACCATGGCCCAGGCCCTGGTGAAATTCCTCGATACCCAGTACGTCGAGGTCGATGGCGTCCAGAGCAAGTTCGTCGCCGGGGTCTTTACCATCTTCGGCCACGGCAACGTGCTGGGCCTGGGCCAGGCGCTGGAGCAGGACAGCGGCGAGCTGTTGGTGCATCAGGGGCGCAACGAGCAGGGCATGGCCCATGCCGCCATCGGCTTTGCCAAGCAGCACCTGCGGCGCAAGATCTACGCCTGCACCTCGTCGGTCGGCCCTGGCGCGGCGAACATGCTGACGGCCGCCGCCACCGCGACGGCCAACCGCATCCCGTTACTGCTGTTACCCGGCGATGTCTACGCCAGTCGCCAGCCGGACCCGGTGCTGCAACAGATCGAACAGTTCCATGACCTGAGCATCAGCACCAACGATGCGTTCAAGTCGGTGAGCAAATACTGGGATCGCATCAATCGTCCCGAGCAACTGATGAGCGCCGCGATTCACGCCATGCGCGTGCTGACAGACCCGGCCGAGACCGGCGCGGTGACCCTGGCACTGCCCCAGGATGTCCAGGCCGAGGCCTACGACTACCCGGATTATTTCCTGCAGAAACGCGTGCATCGCATTGATCGGCGTCCGGCTACCGAAGCGATGCTCGGTGATGCCCTGGCGCTGCTCAAGGGCAAGCGCCGACCCTTGATCATCTGTGGCGGCGGAGTGCGCTACTCCGGCGCCAATGCTGAGCTGCAAGCCTTCGCCGAGCGCTTCGACATTCCGTTCGCCGAGACCCAGGCCGGCAAGAGCGCGGTGTTGTCCAGCCATCCGCTTAATGTCGGCGGCGTCGGTGAGACCGGCTGCCTGGCGGCCAATCTGCTGGCCAAGGAGGCGGACCTGATCATCGGCATCGGTACCCGCTACAGCGATTTCACCACCGGGTCCAAGTGGCTGTTCCAGCATCCGGAGGTGCAGTTTCTCAATCTCAATATCAGCCCGTGCGACGCCCTGAAACTGGACGGCGTGCAACTGCTCGCCGACGCCCGCGCGGGGCTGCAAGCGCTGTCTGCCGCGCTGGGGGATTACCGCGCAGAATGGGGCGGGCGGGTCGCCGAGGCCAAGACTCAATTGGAAGCCGAGGTGGACCGGGTCTATCAGGCGGATTATCAGACCCAGGATTTCGTCCCCGAGATCAACGACGGCATGGACCCGGCGGTGTTGCGCGAATTCATCGAACTGACCGGCTCCTGCCTGACCCAGAGCCGCGTGCTCGGCACCCTCAATGAAGTGATGGCGGACGACGCGATCATCGTCGCCGCCGCCGGCAGCCTGCCCGGCGATTTGCAGCGCAGCTGGCGCAGCAAAGGCGTGAACACCTATCACCTGGAGTACGGCTATTCGTGCATGGGCTATGAGGTGAACGCCGCGCTGGGGGTCAAGCTCGCCGAGCCGGACAAAGAGGTCTATGCCCTGGTGGGCGATGGCTCCTACATGATGCTGCACTCGGAGTTGGCGACCTCGATCCAGGAGCGGCGCAAGATTAACGTGGTGCTGCTGGACAACATGACCTTCGGCTGCATCAACAACCTGCAGATGGGCAACGGCATGGACAGCTTCGGCACCGAGTTCCGCTTCCGCAATCCGGACACCGGCAAGCTCGACGGTGGCTTCGTGCCGGTGGATTTCGCCATGAGCGCGGCGGCCTACGGTTGCAAGACCTACAAGGTGAAAAACCTCGACGAACTGCACGCGGCCTTGGCCGATGCGCGGTTGCAAACGGTCTCGACCCTGATCGACATCAAGGTCCTGCCCAAGACCATGATCCACGGCTACCTGTCGTGGTGGCGGGTCGGCGTGGCGCAAGTCTCCACCAGCGCCCGCACCGAAGCCGCTGCCAAGGCACTCAACGAGCGACTGGCCCAGGCCCGTCAGTACTAATTGCCCCATCCCTAGGAAAGGAGTTTTTCATGTCTTTGAAGCTGGGCGTCATCGGCACCGGGGCCATCGGCCAGGACCATATCCGTCGTTGCAGCCAGACCTTGCTCAATAGCGAGGTGGTGGCGGTGACCGACATCAACCTCGCCCAGGCGGCGCAGGTGGTGGCGGACTTGAAGCTGACCGCCGAGGTCTACCCGGACGGCCATGCCTTGATCAAGGCGCCGGAAGTGGAGGCGGTCCTGGTCACGTCCTGGGGACCGAGCCATGAGGAGTTCGTGCTGGCGGCGATTGCGGCCGGCAAACCGGTGTTCTGTGAAAAGCCCCTGGCGGTCACCGCGCAAGGTTGCCGTAACATCGTCGAGGCTGAGGTGGCCCATGGCACGCGCCTGGTGCAGGTCGGCTTCATGCGCCCGTACGACGAAGGCTATCGGGCGCTCAAGGCAGTGATCGACAGTGGCCAGATCGGTGAGCCGCTGATGTTGCACTGTGCCCATCGCAATCCGCGGGTGGGGGAAAACTACAAGACTGACATGGCGATCACCGACACCTTGATCCATGAGCTGGATGTGCTGCGCTGGCTGCTGGCCGATGACTATGTCTCGGTGCAGGTGGTCTTCCCGCGCAAGACCAGCAAGGCCCTGGCTCACCTGCGCGACCCGCAGATCGTTCTGTTGGAAACCGCCCGGGGTACGCGCATCGATGTGGAAGTGTTCGTCAACTGCCAGTACGGCTATGACATCCAGTGCGAGGTGGTAGGAGAGACCGGCATCGCCAGGCTGCCGGAACCGTCCCAGGTGCAACTGCGCAGTGGCGCCAAGCTGTCCAATGCGATCCTGATGGACTGGAAGGACCGCTTCATCGCGGCTTATGACGTGGAATTGCAAGCCTTCATCGACGGCGTCCGCGCCGGCCAGGTAGGCGGCCCGTCGGCCTGGGACGGCTACGCCGCGGCCGTGGCGGCGGACGCCTGCATCGCCGCGCAGCAGAGCGGGGAGATTGTCAGGATCGAACTGCCCGAGCGCCCTCGTTTCTACGGCTGACCCGGATCCCTGTGGGAGCGAGCTTGCTCGCGAAAGCGGCCTGACATTCAAAAAAGATGTCGGCTGAACCACAGCCTTCGCGAGCAAGCCCGCTCCCACAAGGGGACGCGTTCTCCCGAAGGCATTCGGTCCAAATTGTGGGAGCGAGCCTGCTCGCGATGACGGACTGATATTCAGAAAAGATGTTGACTGACCCACCGCCATCGTCGGATCGCCGCCCGGAGCAGGCTCGCTCCCACAGGGGGACTGGGTTTTCCCAGGTGGAGCTGCTTCCACAGAGCTTGAGTTGATGCATTGATTAATAAGGAGCTTGCATGCGAATCGGACTAGTAGGCTATGGCAAGGGAGGGCGGTTTTTTCATGCGCCGCTGATCCGCAGCCTGCCGGGGGCGACGTTCGTCGGGGTGGTGACCCGCTCCGCCGAGCGGCGCCAACAACTGGCCGGCGATCATCCGCACGTCCAGGCCTTCGACACCCTTGAGCAATTGCTCGCCGCCGGTGTCGATGCGGTGGTGGTGTCGACGCCGCTGGACGCGCGTTCGGCCGTGGTGATGCAAGTCATCGAGGCGGGTGTGGCGGTGGTCAGTGACAAACCCTTCGCCCATGACGCTGCAGAGGCCGAGGCCATGGTACGTGCTGCCGAACAGCGCAACGTACCGTTAAGCGTCTACCAGAACCGTCGCTGGGATTCCGATTTCCTGACCTTACGCAAGCTCCTGGCCTCCGGCGCACTGGGGCAAGTCACGCGTTTTGAATCGAGCATCGAGCGCTACTCGCCGTCATCGGTTGGCAAGGCCAGCGGAGGCGGATTGCTGCGCGACCTCGGCAGCCATTTGGTGGACCAGGCGCTGCAACTGTTCGGGCCGGTGGTGCGGGTCTACGCCGAGATGGAGTACCGGGAGCCAGGCCAGGTGTTCGACAACGGTTTCTTCATGTCCCTGAGCCACATCAACGGTGTGGTTTCCCATCTGAG
This sequence comes from Pseudomonas sp. SMN5, assembly GCF_052041925.1. NCBI lineage: Bacteria > Pseudomonadati > Pseudomonadota > Gammaproteobacteria > Pseudomonadales > Pseudomonadaceae > Pseudomonas > Pseudomonas sp. SMN5. The sequence goes on along the minus strand of NZ_JBKGGX010000028.1, from coordinate 44,522 downwards.
CGGCCACTGCTTGCAGAACGCCCCGCGGCCGCGTTTTCGCGTCAGCGGCACCGAGGGCTCCTACACCGTGGAGGGCCTGGATGGGCAAGAGGACCAGGCCCTGGCCGGTCTGAGCCCGGCGACCGAAGGTGAACGCTGGGGTGCCGAAGAGCATCGGCGCTGGGGCTGGTTCGAACAGGGCGCCGAGCGTGAGCGCGTGACCTCGGAGCGAGGGTGCTGGATGGCCTTCTATCAAGGCCTGCAAGCCGCATTGCAAGGCGTCGGAACGCTGCCGGTGGAGGCCCGCGATGCTCTAGCGAATACCCGCATTCTCGATGCCGCCCGGCAGAGCGCCGAGCAGGGCAAAGTCATGGTTTTACCCGTGCCAGTGGGCCATGGAACAAAAAACGAAATAAATTCTAAAATGAGTTGATGTGGAAAATATTTTCCAATAAAGTCTTTTCCAGGTTACCGACATCCTTTTCCCACCCCGCGCAAGTGTGCGTCTACGGGTGAGGAATTAAACAAAAACAAGAAACACAGCAGGTACCGTCGATGAAAACCTTCAACCGTTCTGCGTTCAAACTGCGTCGCCTATCCGCCATCCTTCCTCTGTTCGAATCCTTGTGCATCCAGCGCAACGGCGCCGTGGTGTGCTGCATGCCCGGTGCGCCCATCGTCTGTTTGCCTCGTCGCTGATCCGTCACGCCTTATCCATAAAAACCAACAAGAATGTGGAGAAAGACCGTTCATGAAGACCAAGACCCGTATCGCCTCGCTGGCCCTGTCATTGATGCTCACTAGCGGCGCTGCCCTGGCGGACCTGAAGATCGGCGTCAGCATGTCGCAGTTCGATGACACCTGGCTGACCTACCTGCGCGAATCCATGGACAAGAAGGCCAAGTCGTTCCCGGAAGGGGTCGCCTTGCAGTTCGAAGACGCCCGCAGCGATGTGGTCAAGCAACTGAGCCAGGTGGAAAGCTTCATCAGCCAGAAGGTCGACGCGATCATCGTCAACCCGGTGGACACCGCCGCGACGCAACGCATCACCAAGGCGGCAGTAGCGGCGGGGATTCCACTGGTCTACGTCAACCGCCGTCCCGACGACCTGAAACTGCCGGCGGGCGTGGTCACCGTGGCTTCCGATGACTTGGAAGCCGGGCGCATGCAGATGCAGTATCTGGCCGACAAGATGGGCGGCAAGGGCGACATCGTGATCCTGCTGGGTGACCTGGCGAACAACTCCACCACCAACCGCACCAAGGGCGTCAAGGAGGTGTTGGCCAAGTATCCCGACATCAAGATCGAGCAGGAGCAGACCGGCACCTGGTTGCGGGACAAGGGGATGACCCTGGTCAATGATTGGCTGACCCAGGGCCGCGAATTCCAGGCGGTGGTCGCCAATAACGATGAGATGGCGATTGGCGCGGCCATGGCGCTCAAGCAGGCAGGCACCAAGCAGGGCAGCGTGTTGATCGCAGGGGTCGACGGTACGCCGGATGGTTTGAATGCGATCAAGAAGGGCGAAATGACCGTCTCGGTGTTCCAGGACGCCAAGGGTCAGGCCGATGGTTCGATCGATACGGCGGTGAAAATGGTCAAGAAGCAGCCGGTCGAGCAGGCCGTCTGGGTGCCGTATCGGTTGATCACCCCGCAAAACGTTGATCAATTCAAATAAAGCCTCACCCCAATAACAAGCAGGCAAGGTCGCCACGGCGGCCTTGCCGAGGGAGTACCTGGTCATGTTTGCTTCAGCGATTGCATCGAGCGCCCCGGCAATGTTTGCCCAGCCGTACGCACAGCCTGACGAGCCCTACCTGTTGGAAGTCGTCAATGTCAGCAAAGGCTTTCCCGGTGTGGTGGCCTTGTCCGATGTACAGCTGCGGGTACGCCCCGGCTCCGTGCTGGCGCTGATGGGGGAAAACGGCGCGGGCAAATCGACCCTGATGAAAATCATCGCCGGCATCTACCAGCCGGACGCCGGTGAGCTGCGCCTGCGGGGCAAGCCGGTGACCTTCGACACGCCCCTGGCGGCCCTGCAGGCCGGCATTGCGATGATCCACCAGGAACTGAACCTGATGCCGCACATGAGCATCGCCGAGAACATCTGGATCGGCCGTGAGCAGCTCAACAGCCTGCACATGATCGACCATGGCGAGATGCACCGTTGCACCGCCCGGCTGTTGGAACGCTTGCGGATCAACCTCGATCCCGAGGAGCAGGTGGGCAACCTGAGCATCGCCGAGCGGCAGATGGTGGAGATTGCCAAGGCCGTGTCCTACGACTCCGACATCCTGATCATGGACGAGCCGACCTCGGCCATCACCGAAACCGAAGTCGCCCACCTGTTCTCGATCATTGCCGACCTCAAGGCCCAAGGCAAAGGCATCATTTACATCACCCATAAAATGAACGAAGTGTTCGCCATCGCCGACGAAGTGGCGGTGTTTCGCGACGGCGCCTACATCGGCCTGCAACGGGCCGACAGCATGGACGGCGACAGCCTGATCTCGATGATGGTCGGGCGTGAACTGAGCCAACTGTTCCCGGAGCGGGAAAAACCCATTGGCGAGCGCGTGCTGTCGGTGCGCGACTTGAGCCTGGACGGCGTCTTCCAAGGCGTGTCGTTCGACCTGCATGCCGGCGAGATCCTTGGCATCGCCGGGTTGATGGGCTCGGGCCGGACCAACGTGGCCGAGGCAATTTTCGGCGTGACCCCGGCCACCGGTGGTGAAATCCTCCTGGACGGCCAGCCGGTGCGCATCAGCGACCCGCACATGGCGATCGAAAAGGGTTTTGCCCTGTTGACCGAGGATCGCAAGCTCAGCGGCCTGTTCCCGTGCCTGTCGGTACTGGAGAACATGGAAATGGCCGTGCTGCCACATTACGTCGGCAACGGTTTCATCCAGCAGAAAGCCCTGCGCGCCTTGTGCGAAGACATGTGCAAGAAACTGCGGGTCAAGACCCCGTCCCTGGAACAGTGCATCGACACCTTGTCCGGGGGCAATCAACAGAAGGCCTTGCTCGCCCGCTGGCTGATGACCAACCCGCGGATCCTGATCCTCGACGAGCCGACCCGCGGCATCGACGTCGGTGCCAAGGCCGAGATCTACCGGCTGATCGCCTACCTCGCCAGCGAAGGCATGGCGGTGATCATGATTTCCTCGGAACTGCCGGAGGTGCTGGGCATGAGCGACCGCGTGCTGGTGATGCACGAAGGCGACCTGATGGGCACCCTCGACCGCAGCGAAGCGACCCAGGAGCGGGTCATGCAACTGGCCTCGGGCCTTTGCTGACGCAGCCGGTTCAAAAAATGAAGTCGAGCACAATTGTGGCGAGGGAGCTTGCTCCCGCTGGGCCGCGAAGCGGCCCCGTTTTCCGAGCCGCGACACCTCCCGGCAAAGAACAACCCCTCGCCAGAGAATAAAAAGGTGGATGGCTATGAACGCGATACTGGAAAACAAACCCGCGGCCGCCCCGGCCAGGACGCGCCGGCGCTTGCCTACGGAACTGAGTATCTTCCTGGTGCTGATCGGCATCGGCCTGGTGTTCGAACTGTTTGGCTGGATCATGCGCGACCAGAGTTTCCTGATGAACTCCCAGCGTCTGGTGCTAATGATCCTGCAGGTGTCGATCATCGGCCTGCTGGCCATCGGCGTGACCCAGGTGATCATCACCACCGGTATCGACCTGTCGTCCGGCTCGGTCCTGGCGCTGTCGGCGATGATAGCCGCCAGCCTGGCCCAGACCTCGGACTTCGCCCGGGCGGTGTTTCCCTCGCTGACCGACCTGCCGGTGTGGATACCGGTGGCGGCGGGGCTCGGGGTGGGGCTGCTGGCGGGGGCGATCAACGGCAGCATCATTGCGGTCACGGGTATCCCGCCGTTTATCGCCACGCTGGGCATGATGGTCTCGGCCCGCGGCCTGGCGCGCTACTACACCGAAGGCCAGCCGGTGAGCATGTTATCCGACTCCTACACCGCCATTGGCCATGGCGCGATGCCGGTGATCATTTTCCTGGTGGTGGCGGTGATTTTCCACATCGCCTTGCGCTACACCAAGTACGGTAAGTACACCTATGCGATTGGCGGCAACATGCAGGCGGCACGCACGTCGGGCATCAACGTCAAGCGGCACCTGGTGATCGTGTACAGCATCGCCGGGCTGCTCGCGGGGCTGGCCGGCGTGGTCGCCTCGGCGCGGGCGGCGACCGGGCAGGCCGGCATGGGCATGTCCTACGAGCTGGATGCGATTGCCGCGGCAGTGATCGGCGGCACCAGCCTGGCCGGCGGGGTGGGGCGCATCACCGGGACTGTGATCGGCGCGCTGATCCTCGGGGTGATGGCCAGCGGATTTACCTTTGTCGGCGTCGATGCCTACATCCAGGACATCATCAAGGGGTTGATCATCGTGGTGGCGGTGGTCATCGACCAGTACCGCAACAAGCGCAAACTCAAGCGCTGAACATCTGTTCGCTGCGACAAAGCGCCACGCCTGACCCGCGTGGCGTTGCCATTTGTCTTCTTAATACAGCCATTACAACGAATTTCTTGTTATAAACGCACTCCGATGACCGCCGAGAGCTTGTCAGAAAACATTTGAAGGGGTTGTCGGATATTTTCCCTACGTTTTCGGTTGCTGACGCCTCGACTCGGCCTTAGACTGCCGCCCCTCGTAAATTGAGTGCCGGGTGGCGCTTGGAATCGACGGCGCCTTTCCCGATGAGCGTGGCTGCTGCGCTGCGGGACGCTCCATAATTCGCCTTAATGCACGTTTTTTATAGAGATATCAATGACAAAGGAAAAGTTGCTGGCCATGCCGGCGGATGACTACATGAATGCCGAGCAGCTGGCCTTCTTCACCAAGCTGTTGCAGAACATGAAAGTCGAAACCCACGAGCGCATCGAACAGAACCGAATCGCCATTGAGAGCCTGGATTCCCCGGCTGACCCGGCCGACGCTGCTTCCGTAGAAGAAGAGCGCACCTGGCTGGTCAACGCCATCGATCGCGACCAGCGCATGCTGCCCCAGCTGGAGCAGGCCCTGGACCGCATCAACGACGAAAGCTTCGGCTGGTGCGACGACAGTGGCGAGCCCATCGGCCTCAAGCGCCTGCTGATCAGCCCGACCACCAAGTACTGCATCGAAGCGCAGGAACGTCACGAGCAGATCGACAAGCACCAGCGTCAGGCCTGATTCGTTCCAGCCAAGGATCGCAGCCTTTCACCGAAGGCTGCGATCTTTTGTTTTCGTCTCCCGGCGGTTTCTCTACTACCGTTGATTTGCTGCAAGAACGCGACTAATGGACCATGGATAATGGCTCGGTAGTGGCGTTTAATGCGGTCATAACAACGAGAAGTGTGGGTGACGAACATGGCGACAGACGGATCTCTGACGGGTGCGGTGCCGGCCTCGGTGCCTGGGGCGATAAACACGGTGCGTTGGCTCACGCCAACCTTGCAGAGTCTCGCCCTGGTCGTGCTGTTGTGTGGCATGGCCCTGGGCGGGTGGTCGTTATACCTGGTCCTGCCGTTCGCCATGCTGACTGTCTGGTTGCCCAGCCTGCGCTCGCGAATCGCCGCCACGCCTGTGCCTGCGACCGACAGCTTGGCCGAACTGACTCGTGATTTGTCCTACACCACCAGCCATAACGCTCTGTCGGCGGCTGGTGTCGCCTATTCGGTCAAGCAATTGGCCGGTAAGGTCCAGTCCCAGCTCGATGCGGCGGCGCAGATCGTCAGCAGCGCCGAATCGATGATCGTTACCGAGCAGGCCACCTCGCAACTCAGCCAGCAGGCCCTGGGTGCCGCCAGCGAAGCTCATCGCAGCAGCGTCGCCGGGCGCAGCGAGCTGGTGGAGTCCATCAGTCGCATGCACCAACTCAGCCAGCGGGCCAACGACAGCCGCGAGTTGATCGAGGCCCTGAGCGTGCGCAGCGATGAAATCCAACGGGTTAGCCTGGTGATCCAGTCGATTGCCAGCCAGACCAATCTGCTGGCGCTGAACGCGGCCATCGAGGCGGCGCGGGCTGGTGAGCATGGTCGCGGGTTTGCGGTGGTGGCCGACGAGGTCCGTGGCCTGGCCGGGCGCACGGCGGCGGCGACCGGCGAGGTCGGAGTGATGGTGGCGGATATCCAGCAGCGCACTGCCCAGGTGGTGGAGCAGATCCGCCAGCTGGCTGGCGACCTGGACAGCGGCGTGCAGCAGGTCGAGCACACCGGCCAGCACTTGGAGAACATCGCCCGGCTGGCGGAGGGAGTGGAGACCCAGGTCAGCGCCATCGCTCAAGGCACCGACACCAATCGAGAGCAACTCGATAGTCTGTTCCATGCCATCGAGCAGATGCGCAGCGACCTGTCCGTCAGTGACCAGCAGACCCAGCGCCTGGCCGAGGCGGCCGTGCAGATGGAAGGCCAGGCCGAAACCATCAGCGAGCGCCTGGCTGAGGTGGGTCTGGACGATTATCACCAGCGGGTCTATGACCTGGCCCGGGAAGGGGCGAGCCGGATCGCGGCGCAGTTCGAGGCCGATATCGACCAGGGCCGGATCAGCGTGGATGATCTGTTCGATCGTAATTACCAGGCCATTCCCAATACCCAGCCGGCCAAGTACCAGACCCGTTTCGACCGCTACACCGACCAGGTACTGCCGCCGATCCAGGAGCCGCTGCTCAGCCGCCATGAAGGGCTGGTGTTTGCGATTGCCTGCACACAGCAGGGTTATGTGCCGACCCACAACAACGTATTCAGCCAGCCGCTGACCGGCGACCCTCAGGTGGACACGCTGAACAACCGCACCAAGCGCAAATTCTCCGACCGCACGGGGATCCGTTGCGGCAGCCACCAGCAACCGGTACTGCTGCAGACCTACACTCGCGACACCGGCGAGTTGATGCACGACCTTTCGGTGCCGATCATGGTCAAGGGACGTCATTGGGGAGGCTTGCGGTTGGGCTACAAACCCGAGAAACCGCGGTGACGCTCTCCCTATGAATAAACGCCAAACCCGTGGCGAGGGGATTCATCCCCGTTGGGCTGCGTAGCAGCCCCGAGGCCAGACATCGCGGTGTATCAGATTGGCTGCATCCAGTCTTTTTGGGGCTGCTTCGCAGCCCAGCGGGGATGAATCCCCTCGCCACAGGGAGCAATCAACCGACGGTCTCCAGCTTATTTACCGTCGTGCAACCGCACGTTCAACTGGTCCACCAGCACCGCCTCTTCCCCGTCAGCCAGCAGCCATTCACGCAGCAGTTCCTTCTGCTGGTCCGACCAGAAGTCAGCCTCTACCAGTTTGATCTCCGGCTCCAGGGGATGGGCCATGATGAAAGTGTCGATGGCTTTTCCATCCGAGGGCAGGCCGAGTTGGTCGAACAGGGTCTTGAGTTCGTGGGAAGGCTGTTCCATGGGAGTCTCCTTTGGCGTGCGCCGCCAGGGCGCTTCGGTTGCGTTCCTTTATCTGAGGCAGGCGCTCGCCAGGAGTTCGATTTGACTCAGGCAAAGAGGGAAACGGTCAAGCGTTGCGCTCCAGACATTTGGCCAGGCGGCAGGCTTCGTTATGATCGGTGCGGAATCCTCTTACACGCCCAGTCGATGTTTCCTCGATATGAAAAAAGCACTTACCGGCCAGCACGACCCGATAACGCGGCTGGATCAGTGAGGTTGGCAGGCAATCGGCTCTGTTGAAGGGGCCGTAGGCGTCAACGAAGCAAGGGGTGACGGTAGGGTTCAGGATTGGGGAAGCGTTCATGTGAATTCCTTTTCTATGGGTTACCGACGAATTGCCGGGCATGGAGTGGTGCCAGCGCCTCCGGCTGCTCTAGAATCGGCGGCATTGTGGGGAGCGCTGTGCCTATCTAAAGCAATTTTTTTTAGGCTCGATGTCAGAAAAATGCTTTTTTAAGTGAGAAATTTCCCTAAAGTTAGTAGTCCCACCTTTTCCGATGCTCAGAGTGGCGTTTTCCTTCAGCCTCTGACGCCCTATCGGGAAAGACGGGGAGCTTGACAACCTTTAGTCTGCTCTCGGCCCGGGACAGGGCGCGCCGTTTACTTCGAATTTCAGTTACAGGTCCATTGCGACAATACAGTCGGCACGGGTTCTCGTGGCCCGTCCTTTTCAGGGGGCGGGTCGTTTTCAAAGATGGGGATGTTTCCTTGGCAGTAAGTAATCTCGACATGCATGCGTTATTTGTACTCGGTGACCTGCGGGCAAAACTGGTCAAGCAATTCCAGTCACGTTTCGTCTACATCACCGAGCAGACCGCCGAAGGTATCTATGTCGCCGAAATCGACACGGAATCGGCCCTGGTGGTCGATGACAAGCCCAGGCTCGAACTCAAGGTCGGCGATCATTTTCGCGCCTGCGTATTGCCAAGCCGCGAAGGTGGCAAGTTCGAAATCCGCTTCCGCGAAATCAAGATGACCGTCTATGGGTTGGGTGACTACGCGTTTGTCGAGACGCCCAGGGGCCATGCGATCCTGTTCAAGGAAGGCCACAGCGTGGTGACGGTGTTCGCGGCCAATGAACAATTGCAGGAAGGCCTGACCAAGACCCTGAAGGCCGTGACCGCCAAGGCCGCCAAATGGCGCAAGGGCGAGCTGGTGACCTTCAAGGCCAGCGAGTGATGCGTTTAATGTTCGTAAGAACATCCTAGGAAGCAACCTCGCAACGTCTGTGTCGTAACTGGAAACCAGTTTTCCGTGGGCGGGCCGGAACCTCGGCTACAGTCAATTGACTGAATGATTCAGGGACTTGCGTCCGGTGACGCAGGACCGTTCAGCTATTGCTGTACTGGCACGAGGTGCAAAGCATGAAACGAGTTCGACAGTGGCTGGCTGCCTTGGCCACCTTCGCTGTATTGGCTTCGCCATTTCCGGCGTCCGCCGCGTCCACCCCGATCCACTTTGCCGACCTGAATTGGGAAAGCGGCAGCCTGATCACCGATATCCTGCGGGTTATCGTCGAAAAGGGCTACGGACTGCCGACCGACACACTGCCGGGCACCACCATTACTTTGGAAACCGCCCTGGCCAATAACGACATCCAGGTGATCGGCGAGGAGTGGGCCGGCCGCAGCCCGGTGTGGGTCAAGGCTGAAGCCGAAGGCAAGGTGATCGCCCTGGGCGACACGGTCAAGGGTGCGACCGAAGGTTGGTGGGTCCCCGAGTATGTGATCAAGGGCGACCCGGCCAGAGGCATCAAGCCGCTGGCGCCGGATTTGCGCAGCGTCCAGGACCTCAAGCGCTACAAGCATGTGTTCAAGGACCCGGAGAGCCCCGACAAGGGCCGCTTCCTCAACAGCCCCATCGGCTGGACCTCCGAAGTGGTCAACAAGCAGAAGCTCAAAGCCTATGGCCTGGACGATAGTTTCGTCAATTTCCGCAGCGGCTCGGGGGCGGCACTCGATGCGGAAATCAATTCGTCGATCCGCCGCGGCAAGCCGATCCTGTTCTACTACTGGTCACCCACGCCGCTGCTGGGGCGGTTCAAGCTGGTGCAGTTGCAAGAACCGCCGTTCGATGCCGAGGCCTGGAAGACCTTGACCGACGCCGATAACCCCAATCCGAAACCGACCCGTTCCCTGGCATCGAAACTGTCGATTGGCGTATCCGCGCCGTTCCAGAAGCAGCACCCGGACATTACCGAGTTCTTCAGCAAGGTCGACCTGCCCATCGAGCCGCTGAACAAGGCGCTGGCAGACATGAGCGAGAAACGCACGCCGCCCCGTGAGGCCGCCGAAGCCTTCCTCAAGGCGCATCCCCAGGTCTGGCAAGCCTGGTTGCCCAAGGAGGTGGCAGACAAGGTCTCCGCCGCCCTTTAGCGAAATCGAGACCAGCGGGTTGAACACTTGATCCTGAGCAATGAGTCTTTCAGCGCAAATGGGCATTCTGCGCCCGTCCGGCGAAATGCCAGATTCCAGCTAGGATGATTGTTCAACCTTTTTCAGGAGGCTGGCGAATGATGCTTTTAGTGGCTCGGTCGCTGGTCGCGATATTTGCGGCCATCAGCTTGATTCATTTGTATTGGGCCCTGGGCGGGCGCTGGGCAGCCCTGGCAGTGGTGCCCCAGGTGCCGGTGCAGCAAGGGCAGGCGCTGCGCCCGGCGTTCGATCCGTCGGGCTGGTTGACACTGCTGGTGGCCCTGGCGCTGCTGTTGATCGCGGTCCTGGTGAGCCTTCGGGGCGGTCTGTTGGCACCGCCGGTCACCCACCGGGCGCTGCAATGGCTGATCAGCGCGATTGCCTTGCTGCTGTTCGCCCGGGCCATCGGCGAGTCGAACCTGGTGGGCTTTTTCAAGGAGTTCAAGGAATCAACGTTTGCCCGGCTGGATACCTGGGTCTATTCGCCGTTGTGCGTCGTGCTGGGGGCAGGGTTGCTGACGGTGGCGTGGGCTTGAGCCATTGGCCTCCCGGTCGAACGCTGTTGTGGCGAGGGAGCTTGCTCCCGCTGGAGGGCGCAGCCCTCCCAACGTCACCGAACACAATCTGCCTGACACACCGCGGTCGCAGGTTTTGGGGCTGCTTCACAGCCCAGCGGGAGCAAGCTCCCTCGCCACAGGGGTGTGTTCGGCTCAAGGGAACGGTCAGTCCTTCCGGCGGCTACTGACCTCCGCCGGCACGTCATCCCCTGCCATGCGCTTGCGAAACAAAGCCGCCCGCGCCAGCAGCAGGGTGGTCACCGGTACGGTGATGGACAGCAGGATCGGGATCAGCCAGGCATGCAGCACCGGCCCGGACTTGAGGGCCGAAAAGTAAATGATCGAGGCTAGCGCCACGCTCCAGGCGCCCAAGGTGGAGGCCAGGGCAGGTGGGTGCATGCGCTGGAAATAATCCTTCAGGCGCACCAGGCCGATGGCCCCGACCAGGGCACAAACGCTGCTGAGCAGCAGCAGGATCGCCACCGCAATCTCCACCCACATCGACAATTGGCCGGTCATTCGATCACCTCACCGCGCAGCAGGAACTTGGCCAGGGCGAACGAGCCGACAAAGCCGAACAGGGCGATCAGTAGCGCCGCTTCGAAATAGGTGTCACTGGCATAACGGATGCCCAGCACCAGCATCATCAGCATGGCCACGATGTACAGGTAGTCCAGGGCCAATACCCGGTCCTGGGCCGAAGGTCCCCGGAACAGTCGCCACAGCGTCAACACCATCGCCAGGGAGAACAGGAACAGGCTCAACAGGATCGCGTTGGATAGCAACGGGCTCATTGGAAAATCTCCATCAACGGGCGCTCATAGGTGGCCTTGAAGTGCGCGATGAATGATGCCTCGTCCTGCAGGTCGAACACGTGCATCAACAGGATGCTGCGATCCAGGGCCAGCTCCGACCAGACCGTCCCCGGTATCACCGTGGTGATCATCGACAGCGCGGCCAGGCCATTGGCGTCGTGCAGGTCCAGCGGCACCTTGACGAATTGCGGGCGAGGCGGGCGACGACCAGCGTTCAGCACGCCCCACGCCACCGCCAGGTTGGAGACCAACACATCGCGGCCCACCAGCAGGAACAGGCGCAGCACCACCCATGGCTTGCGGATCCGGATCGGGCGGGGGCGCAACGGACGCATCATCAGCGGCGCCAGGAAACCCAAGGCGGCCCCGAGCAACAGATGACCCGGGCTCAAGGACAGATTCAACACCAGCCACAACAACCAGAGCGCCAGGGACAACCAGGGTGCGGGAAACAGGCGCTTCATGGTTGCAGCTCCTCCAAGGCGGCCCGGGCCTCGGGACTGGGCACCGCTCGGGTGGCGAGCACCGACATCACGTAATGTTCCGGCGTATTCAGCGCTTCGGCGGCGGATTGGGTGTAGCGCAGCAACGGCTCGGCCTTGAATGTCAGGGCGATGCCCAGGCCCAGCAGCACGATGATCGGCAGACACTCGAACGGTCGCAACAACGGCGACGGACGCTCTTGGGGCGTCCAGAAACGCTGCACGCCCAAGCGGGAGAAGGCGATCAACGAGGCCAGGCCCGACAGGATCAGTAGCGCCAGCAGGCCCCAGGCCTGGTACGACACCGGCCCACCGGCGCTCGCCCCGAGGCCGTGGGGATTGAGCAGGGCGTTCAACAGCCCCAGCTTGCCGATGAAGCCTGATAGCGGTGGCATGCCGATAATCAGCAACGCACAGAAGATGAAACTCAAGCCAAGAAAGGCCATGGTCCATGGAATGACCTGCCCGACCACGGCCTTCTGCTCGTCATCGAGGTTGGTGCCTTTGGGCGGTTGCAGGGATTCCAGCGGCCTTGGCAGGGTGTCGAAATCCTCGTCCAGGGACAACTCATTGGCCGAGCGCGAGCGTTCGATCAACTCGGCCAGCAGAAACAGTGCGCAGAGCGCCAAGGTTGAGCTCACCAGGTAGAACAGCGCCGCGCCCACCAGGTTGGGCTGGGCAAAGCCGACGGCCGACAGCAGGATTCCGGCCGAGACCAGGATGTTCAGGCTTGCCATGCGCTCCAGGCGCTGGGCGGCGAGAATGGCAATGGCCGCGCAGACGATGGTCGCCATGCCACCGTAGACCAGCCAATCGGCGCCGAAATACGCCGAGGCGCCGGCCTGGCCGGAAAACAGCAGGGTCCACAGGCGCAGCAGGGTGTAGACGCCAACCTTGGTCATGATCGCAAACAGCGCCGCCACGGGTGCGCTGGCGGCGCTATAGGCCGGCACCAGCCAGAAATTCAACGGCCACATGCCGGCTTTCGCCAGGAACGCCACCGCCAGGATGCCTGCGCCGGCGTGCAGCAAGCCGCGGTCGGCTTCCGGCACCAGAGGCACTTTCAAGGCCAGGTCGGCCATGTTCAAGGTGCCGGTGACACCATAGATCAGCGCTGCGCCAATCAGGAACAGCGAGGAGGCCAGCAGATTAATCGCGATGTAATGCAGGCCCGACGACACTCGCGCCCGGCCCGAGCCGTGCAGCATCAGGCCGTAGGATGCTGCCAGCAGCACTTCGAAAAACACGAACAGGTTGAACAGATCTCCCGTCAGGAATGCCCCGTAAAGCCCCATCAGTTGGATCTGGAACAGCGCATGGAAACTCGCCCCGGCCCGGTCCCAACGCGCGGTGGCGAACAGCAGGGCGCTGACGCCGATGATTCCGGTCAGCACCAGCATCAGCGCCGACAGCCGGTCCACCACCAATACGATGCCAAACGGCGCTTGCCAGTTGCCGGGCAGGTACACGCCGATGGACGCCGGCAAGGCCTGGTCCCGGGTCCAGAGCAGCAACAGCACGGCGATGCCCAGGCCCAGGAGGGTGGAAAACAGGTTGATGCGAGCCTTGAGCGGGCGGTGTTTTTCCCCGAGCATCAGCATCAACGCGGCGGTCAGCAGCGGTAGCAGGATGGGGGCGGCGATCAGATGAGGCGTCAAGGTCATTCCTTGGGCTCCCGACCGTCCACGTGGTCAGTGCCGGTCAGGCCTCGGGAGGCCAGCAATACCACCAGGAACAGCGCCGTCATGGCGAAGCTGATCACGATGGCGGTCAGCACCAGCGCCTGGGGCAGCGGATCGGTGTAATGCAACAGGTTCTGGGGCACGCCGTTCTTGATGATCGGTTCCTTGCCGATGAACAGACTGCCCATGCTGAAGATGAACAGGTTGACGCCGTAGGACAGCAGGCACAGGCCCATGACCACCTGGAAGGTCCGTGGCCGCAACACCAGCCAGACTCCAGAGGCGGCCAGGACCCCGATTGCGATTGCGATGACTTCTTCCATCAGGCCGTGGCTCCGTTGAGAGGGGCGGATTTGGCTTGCAGGCCCGGTTTGTGTGCCCGCACCGATTGGTGGGCGAGGGCGGTGAGGATCAACAGCGTCGAGCCGACCACCACCGCATACACGCCGATGTCGAAAAACAGCGCACTGGCCAGGTGAATGTCCCCCAGCAACGGCAGCTTGAAGTGCCAGGTGTGGGTGGTCAGGAACGGATAACCCACCGCCATCGCCCCCAGTCCGGTCGCCGTGGCGAACAGCAGCCCCGTGCCCATCCAGCGCAGCGGTCGCAGGCTCATTTGTGCCTCGACCCATTGGGTGCCGGCCACCATGTACTGGAGAATGAACGCCACCGACATCACCAGCCCGGCGACGAAGCCGCCGCCTGGTTGATTGTGGCCGCGCATGAACAGATAGAACGACACCACCAGGGCGATCGGCAACAGCAGCCTCACCAGCACCGAAGGCACCATCATGAAGCCCAGGGCGGTGTCGCTGGCGTGACGCGGGTTGACCAGGTCGGTGACCACGTCCGGCGCCAACAGGCGTTGCTGCGCCGGAAGCTGCATGCTTTCTTTCGGTGGACGGAAACGTCGCAGCAGGGCAAACACTGCAAGGGCCACGGCCACCAGCACGGTGATTTCCCCGAGGGTGTCGAAGCCACGGAAATCCACCAGCATCACGTTGACCACGTTGCTGCCCCCGCCCTCGGGCAGGGCCCGGCTGAGGTAGAACGAAGAAATGTCGTTGGGCGTCTGGCGCGTCAGCATCGCATAGGACAGCAGCGCCATGCCGCCGCCGACGGCGATGGACAGCAGCAAGTCCCGCAGGCGACGGATGCGCGCCCGCCGTTCACTGTTGGGGCGCGGCAGGGCGTCCTCGATCCGCCGCGGCAGCCAGCGCAGGCCCAGCAGGATCAGCACCGTGGTGACCACTTCCACCACCAGCTGGGTCAGCGCCAGGTCGGGGGCCGAGAACCAGACGAAGGTCACGCAGGTCATCAGGCCGCAGACGCTGACCATGGTCAGGGCCGCGAGCCGGTGATACTTGGCTTGCCAGGCCGCGCCGAGGGCGCAGGCAATCGCCAGCAACCACAGGGTGACGAATACGATGGAGCCGGGGATCTTCGGCCGGTCGCCCCATACCAGGGTGCTGTGCAGCATCGGGATCAAGCCGGCGAGCACTGCCGCCAGCACCAGCCAGAACAACTGGGCCTGCAAGCGCCGCGTGCTGATGCGCCGTTCCAGGCGTCGGCTCTGGCGCATCATCAGTACCAGGCAGCGTTCAAACAGGCGCTTGCCGCTGAACCGACCAACGAACGGCGGGTGCTTGATGTGTCCTTGCTTGAACTGATTGCGCAGCAACAGATAAAGCACGATGCCGCCGGACATCGCCACCAGGCTCATGATCATCGGCGCATTCAGGCCGTGCCAGATCGCCAGGCTGTACTCGGGCAGCGTGCCGCCCACCACCGGCAGCGCGGCGGCCGCCAGCAAGGAGCCGACCACCTGGGCCGGGAAAATCCCCACCAGCAGGCAGGTGAACACCAGCAACTCCACTGGTGCACGCATCCAGCGCGGTGGCTCGTGGGGTATCAGCGGCAGGTCGGTGGCGGTGGGGCCGAAGAACACATCCACGGTGAAACGCAGGGAATAGGCGACGCTGAAGGTGCCGGCGATGGTGGCGATGATCGGTAGCGCCCATTCGACCCAGGCCGTGGCGGAAATGAACACGGTCTCGGCGAAGAACATTTCCTTGGACAGGAAGCCATTGAGCAGCGGCACCCCGGCCATGGCCGCGCTGGCGACCATCGCCAGGGTCGCGGTGAACGGAATCAGCCGCACCAAACCACTGAGCTTGCGAATGTCTCGGGTGCCGCTTTCATGGTCAATGATCCCGGCGGCCATGAACAGCGAGGCCTTGAAGGTGGCGTGGTTGAGGATATGAAACACCGCCGCCACCGCCGCCAGCGGACTGTTGAGGCCCAGCAGCAGCGTGATCAGGCCCAGGTGGCTGATGGTGGAATAGGCCAGCAGGCCCTTGAGGTCGTTCTGGAACATCGCGCAGTAGGCGCCGAGCATCAAGGTACAGGCACCCGCACCGCCGACGATGTAGAACCATTGTTCACTGCCTGACAGCGATGGCCATAACCGCGCCAGCAGGAACACCCCGGCCTTGACCATGGTCGCCGAGTGCAGATACGCCGACACCGGCGTCGGCGCGGCCATGGCGTGGGGCAGCCAGAAGTGGAAAGGAAATTGCGCGCTTTTGCTCAGCGCGCCGATCAGGACCAGTGACAGCAGGACAGGGTAGAGGGCATGGGCACGGATCAGGTCCCCGGCGGCCAGGACCTGGTCCAGGTCATAACTGCCCACCACATGGCCGATCAGCATCACCCCCGCCAACAGGCAAAGGCCGCCGGCACCGGTCACCATCAGCGCCATGTACGCGCCGCGTCGGGCGTCGGCACGGTGGTGCCAGTAACCGATCAGCAAGAACGAGAACAGGCTGGTCAGCTCCCAGAAAAACACCATCTGAATCAGGTTGCCGGAAATCACCAATCCGAGCATGGCACCCATGAATGCCAGGAAAAACGCAAAGAAACGCGGCACCGGATCGTCCGGCGACATGTAGTAGCGCGCATACAACGACACCAGCGTACCGATGCCCAGCACCAGCAAGGAAAACAGCCAGGCGAAGCCGTCCAGGCGCAGCACGAAATTGAGACCCAGGCTTGGCAGCCAGAAATACTCTTCGCGGATCACCCCGCCGTCGGCGATCTGTGGGTACCACAAGGCCACCTGAACAACACCGACCAGGGCGACAAGGCCCGCCAGCAAGGATTCGGCGTTTCGGGCGTTATGCGGCAGCAGCGCCGCGACACAGCTGCCGATGAAGGGTAAAAGCAATAGAACTATCAGTGACATAGGCTTCTATTCGGCGGAAGGTTGTGAGGGATCATACGTGGCGCATCCCGGATCACCAACCGCGAGGGTGTCGCAGAATCCTACAAGATAGGTGGAGTTTTCCGACTTCGCCGGTTTTCAGCCCTCACGTTCCAATTCCACGTTGGCATGGACTGCCTCTTTGTTCCGGATCTTCAATTCACTGACAATCACCGCCGCCACGATCAATACCGCGCCGAACAAAGCAATCGCCGGCAAGCGCTCGCCCGCCAGCCGCCCGGCGATGCCGGCCCACACCGGCTCACCGGCATAGATCAGCGTGGCGCGGGTGGGCGAGACGCTTTTCTGTGCCCAGTTCATTGCCACCTGAATGGCTGCGCTGGCGGCGCCCAGGCCCACGGCACTGGCGAGCAGCAGCCAGGAAAAATCCGGGAGGGTTTCCTGGGTCGGCACCACCATCAGAAATGCCAGGACGGCGGTGCTTGCCAGTTGCACCACGGTGACCCGGCGCACATCGACCTGGCCGGCATAGGTGCTGATCAGGATGATCTCGGCGGCAATCGCAATGGCGCTGATCAGCGTGGCGATCTCGCCGGCGCTGAAATTCAGCGAAGCGCCTGCGGGCCCCGAAACCAGCATCAGCCCGGTGAAGGCCAGCATGATGCCGATGCTCGGCATCAACCCCGGCCGACGGCCCAGTACCAGCCATTGCAACAAGGGCACGAAGGGTACGTAGAGTGCGGTGATGAACGCCGACTGGCTGCTGGGAATGGTTTGCAGGCCGACGGTCTGCAAGCCATAGCCGAGCATGATCGCCACGCCTATGAACATACCGGCCTTGAGTTCGAACAGGGTCAGGTCGCGCAGGTGCCGCCAGGAGAACAGCGCCACGAACCCCGCTGCGGCGGCGAATCGCAGGCCAACGAAAAACATCGGTCCGCTGACAGTCATGGCGTGCTGCACCAGCAGGAAGGTCCCGCCCCAGATCATGGTAATCAGCACGAGCACGCATTCGGCCCTGCTGAGTTTTGCAAAACGGGGGGAAGCCTGGGGGGAGTTCACTGTAGCCATGACCTTGCGCGCCACTTGAGGCGGACGCACAATGCGTCCGAAGTTGGGCAGTATAATGCGCAGCCCTAGCATGTGAGCAATATAGTGCACAAAGATATCGGCCAGCGGGCGTCTGTCCTGCAACACGTCAGCCAGAACGTCCGCCGTTTGCGGCACGCCGCGCAGCTCAGCCAGACGGCACTGGCGGAACGCTCCGGGGTCAGCCGGCGGATGCTGGTGGCCATTGAGGCAGGGGAAAAAAACGTCAGCCTGACCACCCTCGACCGGGTCGCCGAAGCCTTGGACGTCGCGTTCAGCGACTTGATCCAGGCGCCCGATGCCCGCGACCCGAGCCGCATCAACGAGCTGGCCTGGGCCGGTGCGATCCCGGGCAGTAAAGCGGTGTTGCTGGCAAAAGCCACGGCCAGTCGCGAAGTCGAGCTTTGGGAATGGCGCCTGGAGCCCGGCGAGCATTACCATTCGGAACCCGACGCCGAGGGCTGGAGCGAACAGCTCTACGTCTTTGAGGGATGCCTGACGTTATTGTTGGGCAGCGAAGAGCGACGGGTCGCTGCCGGTGAGTTTTTCATGTTCGCCAGCAACCAGCCCCATGCCTATCGTAACGATGGTCCGGTGGCGGCGAGATTCGTCCGTAATGTGGTGATCTGATTTCTGGAGAGCGGTATGGACACAGCGCTGGATCAACACGAGGGCGGCCCGGCCCGCGAAGCCGATATCCTGATTGTCGGCGGCGGCCTGAGTGGCGCCATGCTGGCGGTACAGTTGCTGCGTTTGCCCGGCCGGCGCCAGGTGCTGATCGTCGAGCCGCGCGCTGAACTGGGCCGGGGCGAGGCCTACAGTGCCGTGGAGCTGGGCCACACCTTGAACGGCAACGCGGCGCGGATGAGTGTCGACCCGGACAACGCCGACGACCTGACCCAATGGCTCACCGGATTCATCGAGGCCGGCGGCTGGCCCGAATCGGACCAGCAGCATGTGCCGGTCAGCGAGCTGTTTCTACCGCGGGGAATATTTGGCCTGTATGTGCAACAACGCCTGGACGAGGCCCGGACGGTCGGCGCACAGCACGGCTCCGTGGCCGAGCACGTGCGCGGGGAGGTGGTGGATCTGCAACTCGTCGAGGGTGCGGTGTTGCTGACGTTGAATGACGGCCAGGTCCTGCGCGGGCGTTTCGCCGTGCTGGCCACGGGCATGTTCCCGGCGGCGCGGACGCCGCAGACCGAGTCCAGCGGCTTGAACGCCGCGGCCCTGGATCCGTGGGACGTGGCTGCGATGCGCCAGCTCGATCCGCAGTCCACGGTGCTGATCATCGGCTCGGGGCTGACCATGGTCGATGCCGTGGTATCCCTGGAACAGGCCGGGCACCGTGGGCCCATCGAAGTGTTTTCCCGTCATGGGCTGTTGCCCCATGTGCGCCGTCAGCCGCCAGCGTGGGCGGATTTTCTTGCCGAAGACCACAGCTTACGTTCCCCGCGCCAGTTGATGCGCGCCCTGCGCGAGCAATGCCGTCAGGCCCAGGCCCAAGGCATCGATTGGCAGGCGCCGCTGGACACCGTGCGTGCGCATATCGGCCGTCTGTGGAACCAGGCCAGTGATGTGCAGCGTCGGCAATTCGTCCGGCATATCCGCCCGTGGTGGGAGAGTCATCACCATCGTTCGCCGCCGTTGAGTGCCGAACTGGTGGCGCGTTTGCACCAGGAAGGGCGGTTGCGGATTCAAGCAGCGTCGTTCAAAGGGTTGGTGGCGTGTTCCGAAGGAACGCTGGGGATTCGCATCCGCCGGCGGGGCGAGGCTGAGGCGACGGTGGTGCACGGCGCTGCGTTGATCAACTCCAGTGGCATCGAATATGACTGGCGCCGGGTTGCCCGACCGTTGCCGCAGCAACTGCTGGTTCGTGGCTTGATCCAGCCCGGCCCGCTGGCCCTGGGCATCGCCGCCCGTGCCGACGGCGCGGTCCTCAACGCCCGCGGCGAACCCGCCGAACGCCTGTTCGCCATGGGACCGCCGTTGCGGGGGATGTGGTGGGAAAGTACGGCTGTGACTGATGTGGCGAGTCAGGCTAAGGCGTTGGCGGGGCGGTTGGCCGAACTACAAAATCAAACTTACGGCTGAACGCGTTTCCTCGTGGAGAGGGAGCTTGCTCCCGTTGGGGCGCGCAGCGACCCAACGGGCTGAATGCGATCAACCTGACACGCCAGGGTGGATGGTTCTGGGGCTACTGCGTAGCCCAGCGGGAGCAAGCTCCCTCGCCATAAGAACGGTGTGCGTCAGCCAGTCAGCGCCCGTTGGCTGTCAGCCCGTGCGAAACCTGTGCGTAAGATGCCCGTTTTCCGACCAGGCTCCCTAGCCACGGGTGTCCACTTAAGTGCGAGGCTATAGCTCAGTGATTTTCACCCACCGCTGTTCCCGCGCCGCCATTCGAATCGCGCTCGCCAGCCGTTCCACTTTCCAGGCCTCTTCAAAATCAGTCCCGCTGCCACCCAGGCCGGCGAGGGCCATGACCAGCTCCTGGACTTCCAGGGTTTTCAATTCGTTGTACCCCAATTGATGCCCCGCCGCCGGGCTGAACGCGGCGTAGCCCGGCAGGTCCGGGCCGGCCAGCAGGCGTTGGAAGCCGGCCTGGCCTGCGCGGCACAGGCGCAGTTCATTGAGTCGTTCCTGATCGAACGCCAATGTGCCCAGGGTGCCGCTGATCTCGAAGCTCAGGTGGTTTTTGTAGCCGTGCTTGAGCCAGCTGCTGCTCACCGTGCCACGGGCGCCATTGGTGAAACGCAGCAGGGCGTGGACTTGGTCATCCACCGCGATGGTGCGTTGTTCGGGATTGCCGATGCTGGCCGGGCGCTGAGTGTGCACGGTCTGGCTGTCGGCGCACACCGCCTCGATGTCGCCCACGAGATGACGGGCCATCGCCAGCAAGTGGCTGCCCAGGTCGGCCAAGGTACCACCGGCGTGGGCCGCCTCGCAGCGCCATGACCATGGCGAGTCCGGATCGGCCATGAAGTCCTCACTGAACTCGCCCTGGAAACTGATGATTTGTCCCAGCTCCCCACGCTGGATCAGCTCTCGCGCCAGCTGGATCATCGGGTTGTGCTGGTAGTTGTAGCCGACCCGTGTGACCACGCCAGCTGCCCTGGCCGCCTGGCGCATCTGGTCGGCTTGTTCGAGGGACACCGCCAGTGGCTTTTCGCAGTAGACCGGCTTGCCCGCCGCCAACGCCGCCATGGCCATTGGGAAATGCAGGTGGTTGGGCGTGGTAATGGCGATCAGATTGACCTTCGGGTCGTCGATCAGTTGTTGCCAGTCGCTGTGAGCCGTCTCGAAGCCCCAACTCTGGGCACATTGCCGGGCACGCTGCGGATCGGCGTCGGCCACTGCTGCCAGTGTCAGGTTCAGGGGAAGGTCGAACACCGTTTTGGCATTGTTGAATGCCAAGGCATGGGCACGGCCCATGAAGCCGGTGCCAATCAGACCGATGCCGAGGTCATGCATGAGAAGAGCCCTTTGAATAATTATTTTCAGGAGGGCTCTTTATGGAATAAATATTCGCTAATTGCAAATATTGGAATAAATATTCATTCTCGCAACCGTCGATGCCTCCTGTGGGAGCGAGCCTGCTCGCGATCGCGGTGTGTCTGTCACAGAATTATTGACTGACCCGACGCCATCGCGAGCAGGCTCGCTCCTACAGGGGACGGGGTTGTTTCAGGAGAGAAACCCGCCGTCGACGTTCAACGCCACGCCCGTGGTATAGCTCGACGCATCGCTGGCCAGGTACAGCACTGCGCCGGCCATTTCGCTCGGGTCGGCCACGCGCTTGAGCGGGATCTGCGCCAGGGCGGTTTTCAGGATGGCGTCGTTCTTGACCAGTGCCGAGGCGAACTTGGTGTCGGTCAGGCCTGGCAGCAGGGCATTGCAGCGGATACCGAACTGTGCGCACTCCTTGGCGAAGACCTTGGTCATGTTGATCACCGCGGCCTTGGTCACCGAGTAGATGCCCTGGAAAATCCCCGGCGAGATGCCGTTGATCGACGCCACGTTGATGATGCTGCCACCGCCGTTTTTGCGCATCAGCTTGCCGGCTTCCACCGACATGAAGAAATAGCCGCGGATGTTCACGTCGACGGTTTTCTGGAAGGCGCCCAGGTCGGTGTCCAGCACGTTGCAGAATTGCGGGTTGGTGGCGGCGTTGTTCACCAGGATGTCCAGGCGTCCGAACTGCTCGCGGATGCCGGCGAACACCTGGCTGATCTGCTCCATTTCACCGATATGGCAGGCGATGGCGGTGGCTTTGCCGCCAGCGGCGATGATGGCGTCGGCCACATGCTGGCAACCGTCGAGCTTGCGGCTGGAAACGATTACATGGGCGCCTTGCTGGGCCAGCAGCTTGGCGATGGCTTCGCCGATGCCGCGGCTGGCACCGGACACGAAAGCGATCTTACCGTCGAGGTCGAACAACTGAGTCTTGGACATGCTGTTTCCTTGTTCTGGGTGCGCTTAAAGCGTGGATTTGCCGATGACCTGCAGGCTCATCTGCTCCAGCAGTGTGTTCATCTGAACGAACTGCGCGAAGCGTTTGTCCTGTGTCTGGCCGTGGAAGAAGCGGTAGTAGATCTGCTGGACGATACCGGCCAGGCGGAACAGGCCGTAGGTGTAGTAGAAATCGAAATTGTCGATGCGGATCCCGGCGCGCTCGGCGTAGTAGTCGACGAACTCGCGGCGGGTCAGCATGCCTGGCGCATGGCTGGGCTGGCGGCGCATCAATTGCACCGGTGCCGGGTCGTCGGCCTCGATCCAGTAGGCGAGGCTGTTGCCCAGGTCCATCAACGGATCGCCCAGGGTGGTCAGTTCCCAGTCCAGCACGCCGATGATCTGCATCGGATTTTGCGGGTCGAGGATCACGTTGTCGAAGCGATAGTCGTTGTGGACGATGCTCGAGGTCGGGTGGTCGGCCGGCATCTTGTCGTTGAGCCAGGCCTTGACTGCCTCCCATTTCGGCGCGTCGGGGGTCAGGGCTTTTTCGTAGCGCTCGCTCCAGCCCCGGATCTGCCGGGTCACGTAGCCTTCGGGCTTGCCCAGGTCGGCCAGGCCGCAGGCGTTGTAGTCGACCCGGTGCAACTCGACGAGCCGGTCGATGAAACTCTTGCAAAGCGCTTCGGTGCGGGCCGCGTCGAAACCCAGTTCCGGCGGCAGGTCGGAGCGCAGGATGATGCCCTTGACTCGCTCCATCACATAAAACTCGGCGCCTATCACCGATTCGTCGGTGCAGTGCACATAAGCTTTCGGGCAGTACGGGAAGCCGTCGCGCAGTTGATTGAGGATGCGGAACTCACGGCCCATGTCGTGGGCGGACTTGGCCTTGTGGCCGAACGGCGGGCGGCGCAGGACAAACTCCTGCCCGGGGTATTCCAGCAGGTAGGTCAGGTTCGATGCACCACCGGGAAACTGGCTGATCCGCGGCAGCCCGGTCAGGCCTGGAATGTGGGCCTTGAGGTACGGGTCGATCAGGTTGGCATCGAGTTCTTCACCGTCGCGCACGCGGGTGGACTGATCAGTAAACGCCATGCTTATCCCTTCTGCTTATTTTGGAGGCCATCGATCATTGGCTAATCTAATGGCGCGTGGGAGGCGTCACAAGTACGCCAGGGTCTTATAGGTTAGCGTGTTGCCGGATGATCAGCGGGCTTGATGTGCTCGGGTGAGCTATGGTTTCGGGGTCGCTCTTGAAGGAGAAGTTACCACGATGGGATGCCCGCAAGTCTGTGCCACCGCGACCTTGCAATGCAGCTTCGGCGCGGCCCCGGCGGTGCTCAATGTATTGCCGGTCAATCGAATGCTGACAGGTGGAATGCCGGCGGCGAACATCATGGATCACATTCCGCTGGTGAACGTCACTACGTTTGGCATGTGCACGAGCCTGGCCAACCCGACCGTGGCCGCGGCCACCGCGGCGGCCCTGGGTGTGCTGACCCCCATGCCCTGCATCCCGGCCACCGCCACCCCGTGGATCCCCGGCGGCGCCCCGACCTTGCTGCTGGGCAACATGCCGGCCATCGACGCCAACAGCACCTTGATGTGCACCTGGGCCGGGGTGATCAAGATCGTGGTGCCGGGGCAGGTGCAGATGTTGATTCCTTGATCGGCCAGGTTGCCGATCCGGTGATTCTCCAGAGGGCACACATTCAGCAACCACTCAGATCCCCTGTGGGAGCGAGCCTGCTCGCGATGGCGGTGTATCTGCCACAGGGATATTGCCTGACCCACCGCAATCGCGAGCAGGCTCGCTCCCACAAAGGAACTGTGGCAGCTGCGCCCCGGTGCACTCAGGCCTGCGCCGGGTCGTTCCAGCGCCGGAACCACCAGCGCACTCGGGAGATCGGTTTGCCGTCGGCATCCAGTGGCCGGCCGTCTTCGGCGTAGGTGTGGGCCGGTTCCAGCAATTGGCCGTTGAGGTAGCGGGCCTCGACGGCGGGCTTGCCGTTGGGGTGCAGGCGGCGGTAGTGGCCGTCGCGCACGCCGTCGCGGTAGAACTCGGCTTCGGCCAGTTGTCCATCGGGAAAATAATTGTTCGCCTCGCCGTGCAGCAGCCCGGCGCGGTAGCTGGCCTGGCGCTGCAACCCGCCTTCGGCGGCATAGAAACTCGCCATACCGTGCAGCTTGCCGTTCACAAATGGCAAGACCGCCGAGACCTTCCCGTTCGGGTGATACAAGGTGCTGCTGCCTTGTAGCTCGCCGTGCTGGTAGTTGAGTTTCGCTTGCGTGCGCCCGGCTTCCGCTATTTTCAAAGGGCCGTCGAGGCGACCGTCCAGCAACTGCCCATCGAGTTGACTGTCGCCCCGTTCCACCTCGAGTTTTTTCGACGCCATCGTGCGCTCCCGTCAGTTGACCTTCACCAGGCCGCCCTTGATCGTCAGCATGCCGCCGCCGTCCACGGTCTGTTCGGCGGCGGCCTTGTTCACCAGGCTGATGCCGGCGTCGTTGGTCAAGGTGGTGCCGGCCTTGTTTTCCAGCGACGTCCCGGCCTGGTTGCTCAAGGCCGTGCCGGCCTTCTGGCTGATGGACGTGCTGGCCTGGGCTGCCAGGTCCGCGCCGCTCTTGATCGCGAAGCTGCCGCCGCTTTGAAGGGTCAGGGTGCCGCTGACCTTGATCGTCAGGTTGCCGTCCACCGTGAGCTCATAATTGCCACTGACCTTGCTGGTGTAGTTGCCGCCGGTGCTGTGGTTCTGGTCCGAACCCACGGTGACGGTGCGGGTGTCTTTCACATCGAGGCTGTCGCTGCCGGTCTGGATCGTCACGCTGCGCTTGCCTTTCTCCAGGATGACGGTTTCGTCGCCATCCTTGACCGTGCGCGTGCGGGCGTTCTGCACGGTGAGGGTTTCGTCGTGGCCGACGGTGGCGGTGGTGTCGTTGAGCACGTTGATGTTGAAGTCTTTCTGGGCCTGGAGAAACACTTCCTCGGCATCCTTCTTGTCCTCGAAGCGCAACTCGTTGAAACCGCCGCCGCCCTTGGACGAGTTGGTCTTGATCCCGGACTGGGTCTGGTTCGCTGGCAGCGCATAGGGCAGGGCGTTGTCGCCGTTGTAGACGCAGCCGGTCACCAGCGGACGGTCCGGGTCACCATCGATGAAGGTGACGATGACTTCCTGACCAATGCGCGGCACGAATTGCATGCCAAAGCCCTTGCCGCTCCAAGGCAGGACCACCCGCACCCAGCAGGACGAGGTTTCGTCGTTCTTGCCGGTACGATCCCAGGGAAACTGCAACTTGATCCGCCCATATTCGTCGGTCCAGATTTCCTCGCCGGCCTTGCCCACCACCAATGCCGTCTGGGTGTGCATGCGCGGCTTTGGCGTGATCCGGGCCGGCCTGTAGGTCGTGGCCTTGGGGATCGCTTCGAAGCGGTTGCGATAGCCATCGTGGCTGGCTTCATGGCTGACCGAAATCACCACCCAGTCGATATTCAGCGTCGTGTCTTCATGACCAGCGAGGGTGAACCAGTACCCAGGCACCAACCAACGGCAATCGCTTTCACCGACAAAGCGTTTCTCCTGGCTGCGCAGGCCGTCCACCCGTTGTTTGGTCAACAAGTCGCCCTGGGCCTTGGCCGTATAGCCGCCGGGGTGCTCGTACATCGAGGCGGGTCCGGCCACGGCCTCAGCCTGGCTGAACAGCGAGGTGGTCGGCGTGGTGAATTCGTAATCCGTCGCCTGGTAGACCCCGGCCACCGCTTGCAGGCACACCTGTCCCGAGCGGATGCCGTGCAGTTCACGTTCGCCCGGTTTCTGCCCCAGATAATTCACCGTCGGCCCATTGGGGATAGGCATGAAGGCATCGTTGCTGTCGGCCAGGACCAGGGTGTGCTTGCCTTCCTCGTGGGCAAAAAACCAGAAGATTGCGTCTTCTTCCATCAGCCGTGAGACGAACGCCAGGTCGGTCTCGGCGTACTGCACGCAATATTCCCGTGGCGTGTAGCTGCCGCTGAGCTTGAGCTGGAAATCGGTAAAGCCGTGGGCCTTGAAGATCGTCGTGACGATGTCCGAGGTGGTGAGGTTCTGGAACACCCGGTTGTTGCTCGCCAGGCTCAGCCACCAGAGCCAGGGCCGGAGCAGCAGCTGGTAGCGCTCGGCGGTGGCGTCGGCGGGAAGCTGGCGGATCTCGGCGACCAGCCAATCCATCGGGCGCAACAGTGCGTCGTTGTGCAGGGTGGTGGTGACATGGCTGGCGACGGCCGTGGTGAGCGTCAGCGAAGCCCCGTCGTTGATGCCGTTGAGGATGTGCGAGCCCAATGCGTTGAGGCGCTCTTCGCCGGACAGCGAATCCGGGTACAGCGCCGCCAGCGTAGCGGCGGTGAGGGAGAGGGTGGTGTTGCTGTCGGTGGAGCGGGGCATGCGGTCAGCCTTTGACGTCGAACAGGATCGGGCGGTGATCGGGGCCGGACATATCGAACACATGGGCAAGCCCGGTGATGTCGACCGGCGTGACGGTGACATCCACTGACGCCAGCACCCAGTCGAGAATGCCGCCCTTGCTTTGGGTCTGTTGGCCGCCCCAGCATTCATAGGCCAGGCCGGGGGTATCGAGTTCTCCGACCTTCTGGTAATCGAGGTTCAGATCGCCGGTCGCGACCCACTTACCGCCCAGGGACGTACAGGATTTGAGTTGGCTTTTGGTCACACCGTTCTGTCCCGACTTGAAGTGGGCGAGGAATACGTAGCCGGTGTAGCCGTTCACGCTTTGGGCTTCGATGGCGATCAAATCCCTGTTCAAGGTGAAGAGGCTGCCTTGGCTGACCACTTGCAGTTTCTCGAAGCTCTTGACCAGGACAATGTAGGCATTGGAGTGGCCGCCGGTGAAGGAGTAGACGCTGTAGTTTTTGTAGATGGCAGCGAGGTTCGAGCGGTAATTATCGATTTGCGCCGAATGGATTTCACACAGGAAAACGATGTCCGCATCCCAGTAATTGCTGGAGCAGCAGTTGTAGAGAAAGATGTCCACCTGCGTCTGTTTTTCCAGCGTGGAGGACTTGCCGTTTTTCTCCACATTGAAACTGCCAATTCTCATCAGACAATCTCCCCGTGCCGCATCGGCCTCGCGTTCATTCCAGGACCCACTGTGCCAACTTGCCCGTCACTTGCGTCATCAGCACATTCTCGATATCCCGCGCTCCGGCTGCGCTGCACTTGGCCAGGACCGCCTTGACGATCCCGGCATCGAACTCAAACTGTTTGCCGGTCGCGGCCTTGTAGCGCCCACGCAGTTTTTCCAGTTTCGCCAGCACGATCCCCTCCAGCGTTGCCTCATCCAGCGGCCGGTACGCCACCACCGTCATGCGCGCCAGGAACGCCGGGCGAAACGCTTGCAGCAGGACCTTGTGCAAGGTTTCGTTGAAGTCATCGGTGCCCAATTGCGCGGCGGGGGTGTCGAGCAGCAGCTCGGCGCCGACGTTGCTGGTGGCGAGCATCACGGTGTTCTTGAAATCCACCACCAGCCCGGTGCCGTCTTCCATCAGGCCTTTGTCGAAAACGTTGTAGAAGGCTTCGAGCACATCCGGGTGGGCCTTTTCGATTTCATCCAGCAGCACCACCGAATAGGGTTTGCGCCGCACCGCTTCGGTGAGCACACCGCCGCTGCCGTAGCCGACGTAGCCGGGCGGGGCGCCCTTGAGCTGGCTGACGGTGTGGGCTTCCTGGTATTCCGAAAGGTTGATGCTGATCAGGTTGCGCTCGCCGCCGTACAAGGCATCGGCCAGGGCGTAGGCGGTTTCGGTCTTGCCTACGCCGGTGGGGCCGACCAGCAGGAACACCCCGACCGGTTTCTGCGGATCGGTCAGGCCGGCGCGGTAGGCTTGCAAGCGCTGGGCGATGGTGTTCAGCGCGCTGTCCTGGCCCATCACCCGCTGGCCCATGCGTTGGCCGAGGGTACGCACGGCGTGGGCTTCGTCGGCGAGCATCTTGCCGACGGGGATGCCGGTCCAGCCAGCGATCACGGCAGCGACGGTCTTGCTGTCCACCTGCTCGGGCACCAGCGGATCGTCCTGGCGAATGGCGTCGAGGCCGGCCTCCAGGCGCAGCAGTTCGGCGGCCAGGTGATCGATGCGGTTATCGATGTCGGTGTCGGCTTTTTCGCCGTCGGCGCGTTCGCTTAAGGCCAGCAATTCACGGCGGGTATCGAGCAGTTCACGCACGGCCTCGCGCTCTTCGCCCCAACGGGTTTCCAGCTCGCGGATGGCCTGGACGTTGCTGCTCGACTCGGCTTCCAGCTGGGTAATGCGCTCGCGGTGATCGAGCCCGGTGGCCTGTTCCCGGCGCAGGCGTTCGACTTCATCCTTGAGGCTGTTCTGGCGGTGGCGCAGGCTCTCCAGGGGCGGCGGCACGTCATGCTGGCCGAGGGCGACACGGGCGCAGGCAGTGTCGAGCACGCTGATGGCTTTATCCGGTAGCTGCCGTCCGGAAATGTAGCGGTGAGACAGCTTCACCGCTTCGTGGATCGCCGCGTCCAGCACCTGCACGCCATGGTGCAGCTCCAGTTTGGTAGCGACGCCGCGGAGCATTTCCACGGCGGTGAGTTCGTCCGGCTCTTCGACCTGCACCAATTGGAAGCGTCGGGCCAGGGCCGGGTCCTTCTCGAAGTATTTCTTGTACTCCAGCCAGGTGGTAGCGGCCAGGGTGCGCAGTTCGCCCCGGGCCAGGGCCGGCTTGAGCAGGTTGGCGGCGTCGCTGCCGCCCTCTGCGCCACCGGCGCCGATCAGCGTGTGGGCTTCGTCGATGAACAGGATGATCGGTTTTTCGGCGCTGCGCACCGCATCGATCACGCCCTTGAGGCGTTGTTCGAACTCTCCCTTGACCCCGGCACCGGCCTGCAACAGGCCCAGGTCGAGCACCCGCAGCGTGACCTCCTGCAATGACGGCGGCACGTCTCCAGCGGCGATGCGCAGGGCCAGGCCTTCCACCACCGCAGTCTTGCCGACCCCCGGCGCGCCCACCAGGATCGGGTTGTTCTGCCGGCGCCTGAGCAGAATATCGATGCACTGGCGAATCTCCCCGTCACGCCCGACGATCGGGTCGATGCGCCCGTCCCGGGCGTCGGCGGTCAGGTCCTGGGTGTACTGGTCGAGGACCGGGTCCTGTGGCTGCGCGGCTTCAACCGCTTTGGCCGGCCGCACGCCACCGACATGCTCGCGGGAGCTTTCGGTCCATTCCAGCAGGTGCGTGCGCAACGCGTCGCGCGGGATGCGCAGCAGCGACGAAGCGCTGTTGAGCAACAGGCTACGACGCTCGTCGCGGTCCAGCAGCGCCAACAGCAGCAAGCCGGAGCGAATGTTGTCCAGGCCCAGCACACTGGCTTGGACCACGGCGTCTTCCAGCAGGCCGATGGTCTGCGCCGACAGCGCAGGTGTGCGAGTGCTGCCGGATTTGAACAGCTCCAGGGCCTTGTTGATTTCCGCGGCCACCGCGTCACGCTCCAGCCCGAAGCGCGGCAGCAGGCAGGCGAAATCACCGCCTTCGATGTCCAGCAGTTCCAACAACAAATGTTCGATTTCCACGTAATGGTGGCTGCGCTGCATGCAGCGTTGCGCCGCCCGTTCCAGGGCTCGGCGGTTGTCCGGGTTGAGGCGTCCGATCAGGCTGGCCAGTTCCATTTCAAGCGATCTCCGGCTGACGAAGGCGGGTTTCGATCCGTTGCACGGCAAGGGTCGATTGGCGCTGCAGGCCACCGTTCCAGTTCAAGCGCGGTGGAGCCTGGTGGCCCAGCTGCAACGGACCGGCGCCACGGATCAACAGCACCAGGGTGCAATCGAGGTCCGGGCCGAAATACAACGCATAGAGGCTGGCGAGCAGCGGGTGGGTCTCGCCGTTGGGCAGCAGTGCATTGGCCTGGGCGGCGCTCAGCGGGCCGAGGGTCAAGCGCACGCCGGCATGTTCATCCCAGACCCGGATACCGGCCACTGCGCTGCGACCCAGGCACAGGTTGCGGCCGCCCGCTTGCAGACGGCTGCGGCTGGCCGGCGGTATTTCGCGCCAGCCGCCTTCGTAGGCGGTCAGCTCCACGGGCAAGCTGAACTGTTCGCGGACAATCGCCGCGAACCCGGCCAGGGAGCGACGCCCATCGGCGTACAGCGCGCTGCACGCGAGCACGGCGGAGTCGGGCGCGGCCTGGCGTTCCTGTAAGGCCTTGGGTAGCAGGCCGGTCAAGGCGCGCAGTTGCGCTTGTACGGCCGAGGCGCCGGGGGTGGTGAAACCGAGGGCGATGCGATGCTTGCGCATCACCTTGTAGAGCAGGCTCAGCAGGCGATGTTGAAACAGGTCGAGAAATTCTGCCGGGGCATGATCGCGGGCCCGCGCCCGTTGTTGCAGCCATTCCTGATAGGCGTAGGGCAACGGACCGTCCGGGCCGCCGAGGCCGAAGATGGGCGTGGTGAGCACCGGTGGTGCGTCGGCTTCCTGATTCAGGCTTTCGATTTCGCTGGCGGCGAACAACGGCGTCAACGGCCCGCGCAGGCGCAAAGCCTCGGCGTGGGGCGCGGTGCCGCTGCCCAGCGGCTCGGCCTGGGGCTGCTCGCGCTCCAGCAACAACAACGCCTGGAGCCATTCGAAACGTTGCGGATCGCGGCGCAGGCGCTGACTCAGGTTCAGAGCGTCAGGGGTTTGCCGGCTTGGGGTTGCCATGTCTTCACCTCCCTGTCGGACTGGACCAGCACGGTGCGCACGAAACGATTGGCGGTGGTATACAGCGAGAAGAACTGCGCCAGCACCCCGGAGAACAGTACGGCGCTGCTGCCGACGAAGTGTTGCGGATCCAGTTGCAGGCGCACCTCCAGGCCATTGCGCCAGCCCCGCCAGGCGTCTTCACCGACGTGGGCGATGACCCGCTCGCAA
This sequence comes from Pseudomonas sp. SMN5, assembly GCF_052041925.1. NCBI lineage: Bacteria > Pseudomonadati > Pseudomonadota > Gammaproteobacteria > Pseudomonadales > Pseudomonadaceae > Pseudomonas > Pseudomonas sp. SMN5. The sequence continues at coordinate 13,484 of NZ_JBKGGX010000028.1, read as the reverse complement.
CCCAGCCCGAATACCCCTTCGATCTGCCGCCGGGCGCTGGCCTCGTCCCGCAGGTTGTGCAGCTCCAGGATCTCGCGCAACGCATCCAGTGCCTGGGGGCCTTCGACCAGTGACAGGTGGTTGAGGGTCAACTGCGACACCAGTCGCCAGCGCGACTCACCGTCCAGGCGCGGCAGGCTTTGCGGGCTCGGCGGGTTGCGCAGGCGCGCCCAGGCCACCGGTCCCGGACGCTCGAAACCCAGCGGCGTACCCGCCGGCAGGCTCTGGGCCAGGTGGCGGTTGGTGCACAGCAGTTCGGCGGTGAGGCTGTAGTCGCGGGTCTCGGCCAACGGGTCGAACCCGGTGTCCACCAGGCTGACCATCAGGTCGGTGCCCAGCCGGTTCGGGCTCATGCCGCTGACCCGTCGGGCGTGCCAGTAGCAGGACGAAGCGCCGCCGTGCTGGCTGCCATAGTAGGCCGGCACGTTGCGCACGCCCTCGCTGGAAGTGGCGCGCATGCCACGGATGCTGTGGATCTCGACGCTGTTTTCCCGATGACTGTCAGCCACCAGGCGATATTCGCTGCGGGTGCCGTCCGGTCGCAGCGGTTCGGAGGTCCGAGGAAACAGGTTGATCACCGGCGCGCAGCCCAGGGCGATGTCACTGGCTTGCAGCGGCAAACGGCTGGCAGGCGCCCGGTCGAAGACGATGTACAGATACAACGACGGGCTGTCGCTGACCGCCCCGGCCAGCGGCAGGTCGAAGAAGCCGAACTTGTCGGGAAAGGCCAGGTACTCGGCCAGCAGCCGCATGCCTGGGTGCACGCCATCTTCGTCGGGCAGCAACGCCTGGTCGCCGGCAAAGCCGACGATGCCCGGCAAGCCTGCCAGCGGCTCCGGCACACTGCCCGGCGGGCCGGCGAGGACTTTGACGGCGTGGGCGCCGAGCAGGTCGTAGAGCCAGGCGTTGATCATCGGCGAGGCGGCCAGGTGTATTCGCAACTGCTCGATCCCCAGCGCCGACCATTGGCTGTCCCCCAGGCACCGCAGATGCAGGCGCAAGGCCGAGCGCGCCTGGACTACTCCGGTCAATGCCTGGGCTTCGTCGCCGCCCAGCAGCAACGCTTCGCAGACTTCCAGCGGCCACAGCTGCACGGCGGCGGTGGTGCGAAAGTGAATGCTCTGGCCCTTGTCGGTGGTGACGAACAACGGCGTGTCCCGGGGCAGCGGATAGCCCTGGTCAAGGTTGCCTTTGCTGGGGTCGGGTTCGAACTGGACGATGGCGCACGACGGCAACGGGCGCATGGCCAGCGGGTAGAGTTGTTCGAGCAGGGCATCGCTGAACTCGGCGTAGTCGTCATCGAGCCGGCGCTGCAGGCGGGCGGCCAGCAGGGCGAATCCTTCGAGCAGGCGTTCGACGTGCGGGTCGGGGCATTCGCCGGGCGACAATTCCAGACGCCGGGCAACCTTGGGGTAGCGTTCGGCGAACAGGCTCCCGGCGTGCCGCAACCAGGTCAGTTCACGCTGGTAGTAGTCCAGCAGTTGCGGGTCAATCGAGTCGCTCATGGCGTACCTCGACGCCGTCGCCGGCGTACTCGATGACAAAGGCCACGGGCCATGGATGCGAGTCGCCGCGCAGCTCGCCCGACAATCGTATGCATAGCTGCTGCGGATGGCCCGGTACCGGACAGACCTCGACCTCGCCCAGGCGCAGGCGTGGCTCGAAGTAGCTGATGGCCTGGCGGATTTCCCGGGTCAGCTGGCGTCGGTCATCGCTGCGCTGTTGTTGAAGTGCGGTCCAGTCGGCGATGCCATAGTCCAGGATGCTCGGCGGTTCGGTGAGCGCTTTCGGCCCGCGCCGTGTGTTGAACAGGCGCAGCAGTTCGGCGTGAACCGAATTCTGCAACGCCTGCCGGTCGAACACCCGGCCGGCATCGTCCGCCGTGCCGGCCAGGCGTTCAAACAGCGGCGGACGAAGGCCGAAGCCTGCCATGGGCGCGCTCCGTCACTTGGTCATTTTGTTGGCCGCCAGGTCCCAGGTCGTGCCGGCGGTGCCTTCCTTGGTGCCATCGTCTTTCTGGGCGGTGAGCTCCCACTTGATCTTGGTGAAGTTCAGCGACAGGGTTTCCACCGGCTTGCCACCGGTACCGCCGCTGACGCTGACGTTCGACAGCACGACATTGGTGAGGGTGTAGACGATGAACGGCATGATCTGCCCGCTGCCTTCGGCGGCGTTGCGGCCGATGGTGATCACCGCTTGCGGGATCGGCTTGCCGGCGCAGCAGTATTCATTGAGGGACGGGGTGGAACTGTCGATGAATTTGGTCAGGGTGAATTCGCCGATGTGCGGTCGGCCGGAGGTGCGCTCCGAGTTGCTGACGTCGTTGGTGACCTGCATCGCCACATTATGGCTGTAGGACATGACCTCGATTTTGTCCGTGAAACCTTCCAGCAGGCTGTCGCCCTTGATGTCGCCGCCGAGGTCGAGAATGATTGCATCCATTGTGTGCAGCTCCTGAAAAAGAGATACCGATGGGTAAAGGACAAACACGGAACCTGTGGCGAGCGAGCTTATTGTGGCGAGGGAGCTTGCTCCCGCTGGGGCGCGAAGCGGCCCTGTTTTCCGGGGCTGCTGCGCAGCCCAGCGGGAGCAAGCTCCCTCGCCACAGGTTTCTCTGTCACGGTCCTATGCGTCGTCAGGCAGCAACCGGTGGCGGCAATGTCGCCACCAGGCGGATCGATGCGGTCAGTTCCTCGAGCTGGAAGTGCGGCCGCAGGAACACCGTGGCCTTGTACGCCCCGGGCTTGCCGGCGACTTCGGTCACGTCCACCCGCGCCTCGCGCAACGGATACTGCGCCTTGATCTCTTGCGGCGCGTTGTCGTTGATCAGCACGTAGTCGGCAATCCAGTTGTTGAGGTAGGTCTGCACGTTGTCGCGGGTCATGAAGCTGCCGACCTTGTCGCGCATGATCACCTTCAGGTAGTGGGCGAAGCGCGAGGCCGCCAGCACATAGGGCAACATCGCCGAAATCCGCGCGTTGGCGTTGGCCTCGTTGGTGTTGTAGACCTTGGCCTTGTTGGTGGTCTGGCCGCCGAAGAACACCGCCACGTCGCTGTTCTTCTTGTGGCACAGGGAAATGAAGCCCAGATCGTTGAGCTCTTTCTCGCGCCGGTCAGTGATCGCCACCTCGGTCGGGCATTTGAGCGACAGGTCGCCGGAGCTGGTGCGGAACGTGTGTGCCGGTAGCCCCTGGACAGCACCACCCCCCTCGGCGCCGCGAATCGCCGCGCACCAGCCGTATTTGGCGAAGGCCTCGGTGATGCGTTGTGACAGCGCCCAGGCGGCGTTGCCCCACAGGTATTTGCTGTGGTCGGTGCCGTTGACGTCCTCGACGTAGTTGATGCCTTCCACTGGCAAGGTGTCCGGACCATAGGGCAGGCGCAGCAGGAAGTGCGGCAGCACCAGCGACACGTAGCGCGAGTCCTCGCTTTCACGGAACGAGCGCCATTTGATCAATTCCTGGCTTTCGAAAATCTTCGACAAGTCCCTCGGCACTGCCAGTTCGGTGAAGCTGGTCATGTCGAACAGGCGTGGGCTGGCGGCGGCAATGAACGGTGCATGGGCGGCAGCCGCGACATTCGACAGTTTTTCCAGCAGGCCGATGTCTTGCGGGTGCCGGCCAAAGGTGTAGTCACCCACCAGCAGGCTGAACGGATGCCCGCCGAAGGTCCCATATTCTTCTTCGTAGATTTTCTTGAACAGCGCGCTCTGGTCGAATTCGACGGCTTTTTCCAAATCGTTCTGCAGCTCTTTCTGCGTCACGTTGAGCAAGCGCAACTTGAGCCGGGTGCTGGTCTCGGTGTTCTGCACCAGCAAGTGCAGGCCGCGCCAGGAGGCTTCGAGTTTCTGCAGGTCGGGGTGGTGCAGCACTTCGTTGAGCTGGGCGCTGATCAACTGATCGATCTGGCTGATGCGGTCGTTGATCATCGCCACGGTGTCCTTGTCGATGGCCATGCCTTCGTCGAGGACCTGGGTGGCGAATTCGGCCAGCATGTCGCGGGCGTAGTCCTGCTGGCTGTCGTCGTGGGCCATGCGGCCTTCGGCGATGATTTTGTCCAGCAGGGACAGGGTCTGGGTCGTGCTCTCGCTGGTTTGAGCGCTGGATGAAGCAGGCATGGCTTTATCTCCCTTGAATGATGAGCACGATCAGGCCTGTGGTTCGGTCGGGGCCGGGTCATCGTTGGCGGCCACGGTGGGCAGCTCTGGCGATGCGTCCTGGGGCCGGGCGGATTTGATTTCTTGCAGGCCTTCGGTGTTGGCGATCACGTCGCGCAGCAGCTTGTCCAGGTCGTCGTTGCCGTCGAGCTTGGTCAACAGGTCGCGCAGCCGCTGGCGTGCTTCGAACAGCCGACGCAGCGGAGTGATCTGCTCCACGACCTTGACCGGGTCGAAGTCATCGATGTGACGGAACTTGAGTTCGATGTTGAGCTTACTGTCGTCGCCGCTGAGGGTGTTGTTCACCTGGAGCGTGGCGCGGGGGGAGATGGAGGCGAGTACCTCGTTGAAATTGTCCCGGTCGATTTCCGTGAAGCGCCGCTCGTTGAGCTTCGGCAGCGGCTCCAGTGGCTTGCCCGAAAGGTCGGCCAGAATGCCGACGACCAGTGGCAGTTCTTTTTTCTCGATGGCGTTGCCGATTTCCACGTCATAGGTGATCTGGACGCGGGGAGGGCGGATTCTGTCGAGCTTGTGCTGGGTACTTTCTGCCATGGCGGCCGACTCCGATGCGTATGGGAAGCAATGCATCGGGAGGCCCGCTCATCGCATTCCCTTGCTGATCCGCAGGTTGCAAACGGAGGGCAGAAAACCTGTCATTCCCTTGACGAACCTGGTCCATTCGACCGTGTTGGTCGAACTACCCAAGACGCTAGAACAGGTCTATAAAAATGCAAGCGAAAACAATTTTTGACCGCTGAGAAAAGGAAGATTCATTTTGCGTGGGTTTTTTTGTGGATTTTTTTTCAGCCTGGCGCTCAGCGGTTGCTCGCTTTTCGCCCCTGACGTCGAACTCGACAGCCTGACGCTGGACGTGGCGCCCCGTGCCAATGACGACACACCGATCGCGGTGGACTTCATCGCGGTGAACGACCCCGACCTGCTCAAGCAACTGTCGGGCATCACCGCCAGCCAATGGTTCGCCGGGCGTGAGCAGTATCAGCGCGACTATCGCCAGCTCCTGTCGGTGTGGGGGCTGGAGCTGGTCCCGGGGCAGTTCATCGACCGCCAACCCTTCCCGCTGGAGGGCCGGCGCGCCGCTGGACTTTTGGTCTTCGCCAGCTATAACACTCCCGGAGCCCACCGGCTTCGGCTGGACGACCAGCGCGAGGCGTGGCTGAAGTTCGACAGTCGTGAGATGAACCTGGTCAACGATGACCAGCGCAAGGCCAGCGTTGAGTGACCGCATGCCGCCCTGGCGCGGCGATATTGGAAGGTCGAAGGGAGTCGTATGAGTCTGTTACCTGACGCGGTGTGCTGGCACGAGGGCATGCAATTGCTGCCCCAGCATTTTCAATTGCAAGGGCTACGCGCCGAGGCCCTGGCGGCGCATTTTGCCGTGGCCTGCAATCCCTGGTTCTGGGGCGTCAGCCAACTGGAAGTCGACCCTTCGGCGCTGAGTGCCGGGCAGGTGCGGTTGTTGCAATTGCAAGGCACCTTGCCCGATGGCCTGCCGGTCAACTTGCAGGCGGGGATCGGGCCGACGTTGGAGCTGGACATCAGCGAGGCGGTGGACAAGACCGACGACGCCACCGTGACCGTGTACCTGGCCGTCAGCCCGCTGTGGCGCGCCGGGCAACTGCTGCCGCTCAAGGGTCGCTTGCAATCGGTGGTCGGCGAGGCGCTGCCGGACCTTACCAGCGGCGAATTTCCGGAATCGATTACTGTCTGGCGCCCCAACCCACGGCTGTGCACGCAGCTGAGCAAGGCCGATTCGATCTGCCTGCCGCTGTTGCGCATCCGCAAGGAAGGCGGTGGCTTTCTGCGGGTGCCCTACACGCCACCGACTCCGGTCCTGCTACCCGAATCGTTGCTCGGGCGGCGCGTCGCCGGGCTGTGCGCACGGGCCCGGGAAAAGTGCCTGTTCCTGGCCGGTCGGCTGCGCCAGGCCCAAGCGGCCGGTAATCAGGACGATGCGCTGGAGATCCGCCGACAACTGACCGCGCTGTGGGCGCGTTTGCCGGAAGTCGAGGGTGCGTTGAACACCCGAGTGGCGACACCGCAGTCGCTGTACGGTTTGTTGCTGGGGCTGGCCGGCAGCTGGTCGGCACTCGATCTGCTGGCGGGTGTCCCGGCCTTCGCCCCGCTGGATTTCCTCGAATTGCAGCGCGGTTACGAGCCGCTGCTCGACTGGCTGGAAACCACCCTGGAGCGGGTCCGCGCCGGCTACCGCAGCCTGGCCTTCGAACGCAATGACCCGGTGTTTTCGATCCAACTGCCCGACGATCAACCGAGCCAGCGCCTGGTGATCGGCCTGCGCATGCCCAACGGCGCCAGCGAGCAGGCCGCCGCCGAGTGGTTGCGGGGGGCGATCATCGCCTCCGCGCCGCATGTCCCGCTGCTGAGCCGGCAACGCATGAGTGGCCTGCCTCATCAGGCCATGAGCCGCAACGAACAGGTGGCCTACAGCGTGGGCGACGACACCCGCTTGTTCGTGGTGGCCGCCAGTGGGCAATGGTTCGACGGCCAGTTGCCGTTGCACATTGTCGCGCCGGCGTCGGCACAGGCCAGCGGCCCATGGCAGGTGGTGTTGTTCGTCGCGCAAGCCGGTGAGAGTGCCTGATCGCAAAGGGGAGTCGTATGCCTGACGGAAGTGGCGGGGCGGTTCGGAGTCTGCATGAGGCGCCGCTGAGCAGCGCGTTTCGTCAGGCCTGGCTGAAATGGTCCCAGGACTGGCAGGACCTGCCCAAGGACAGCGACCCGGCCGCGCTGGTCAACCGCGTGGTGGAGTTTTCCGGGCGCAGCGCCCAGCGTTTGTGGCGGGTGGCGTTCGCCACCGTCGGCGACGCTGCCACCGAGCAGGTCAAGGCTGTGGTCTACGCCTTCGTGGCGCTGGTGGACGAAACCTTGCTGTTCAGCCCATGGCCCGGGCAACTGGCCTGGCAGCAACACCCCCTTGAATCGCGCATGTATTCCAGTCGCCAGGCCGGCGAGCGGTTGCCTGCCGCCATCAAGAAACTGCTGGATGAACAGATGCCCGGCACCCGGGACCTGGCCAATGTCTACCTGCAATGCCTGATCCTCGGCTTCCAGGGACGACTGCGCGGTGAGCCCGGCCAGGTCCAGCACGAAAAATGGCGCCTGGCGCTGTTCACCTTCGCCTGGCAGCACGACCCCGATTATGTCGATGTCAGCCAGCGCCTGGCGCTGTCGGCGGCGGCACCACCGGTGCGCATGCCGGCGCAGACATCGCTGCCCGACGGCTTGCGCCTGGGGTTGGCGATCCTGGCGATGGTGCTGTTGCTGACCGGATTGGGGCAGGTGTTCTGGCGTGACATCCGCTCGGCGCTGGAACCGGTGCTGCAACTGAACGAGTCGGTAGTCCAGGAGCAGGACTCATGAGTACCCTGAGTCTCGTTGCACTGGTGCTGCTCGCCTTCGTCCTGGTGGTGCTCCTCGCCGCGCTGCTCTGGTGGTTGCGCACCCAGGGTGGCGCGGCCATTCGCAGCTTCTACGGCGCGGTGCGCCACATGGAGCAGGAGCAGGGTACCCGGGACCGGTACCAGATGCCCTGGTTGATGATGCTCGGCAATGAAACCGACGGTGCCCGATTGTGCGCGCAATGGCGCCTGCAACCGACGGACAAGGCGGCGTGGTTCGGTCGTTGGTGGTCGGATGCCGAAGGCGCGGTGCTGGTGGTGCCCCAGGCGTTGTTCCTGCCTGAGGAGGGCATGAACCGGCAACGGGGCAACTGGTGGCGCCTGTTGGGGCTGATCCTGCGGCTGCGCAGCAAGCGACCGTTGGACGCGGTGATCTGGACCGTGCCGTTCGCCCGCCTCGACGACAGCGAACACACCGCCGACCTGAGCCTCAAGGTCCGGCGCTGTTTCATTGATCTGTTGCAACGGTTCGGTCTTAGCCTGCCCGTGTATGTGGTGGTCACCGGAATGGAAGAACTGCCCGGCTTCCAGGAACTGGTCAGTGCCTTGCCAGCCGAGGCCCGCGAGTCGATGTTGGGCTGGTCATCGCCTTACGCGCCCGACGCGGCGTGGCAGTCGCAATGGAGTGACCAGGCGCTGGACCAGGTTCATGCCGCGCTGGCGCAGTCGATCATCGAGATTGGCGCGCTGTCGGGGCAATTGAGCGCCGATCTGTATGGCTTGCCGGAGCGCTTCGAAGGCCTGCGCCGGGCCTTGCAGATCCTGTTGGAACCGGTGTTCCAAGGCAATGCTCAGGGCGAGGCACCGCGTTTTCGCGGGGTGTATTTCACCGCCAGCCAGGCGCCGGCGGTCAGCGGCGATGGGCTCGCGGCCAATGACCTTGCCCTGCGGCAAACCGTGTTCGCCCGGCACTTGTGGGCCCGCAGGCTGGTGGCCGAGCGCGGCCTGGCCCAGTCGGTGCCGCGCCTGCTGCGCTTGCGCCAACGCTGGCATCGGTTGGCCGGCGGCGTTGCGCTGGTGGTTGGCCTGCTCTGGCTGGGGGGAATGATCTGGGTCTGGCAAGATTCGGTGGAACAGGCCGGCGAGCTGTCCCACCTGATTCTGAGCGCCCATAAGAATCACCTCGCCGTCGACCCTGACAAGCCGCAGCTGGAGCTGACCCGGCACAACGTGCAGAACTACTGGAACGTGCTGGAAAAGGCCCCGCGCTGGCGCTTCGTCTCAGTGGTCTTCCCGACCTCGTGGTTCTCCGACCTGGACGATCAGTTGCAGGCCGGCCTGCGCCTGACCGCCCGGCACCATTGGGTCCTGCCGTTGCGTGATCTGCTGGCATCGGACCTGGAACAGCTCAAGGCCATCCGCAACACCGAGCGTAGGGGAAACTCGCAGAGTGAAGACCCGGCGCAATGGCAGAGCTACGTGAAAGCCCGGCAATTGGTTGAACTGGCGGCCCGGCTCGAGCAGTACAACCAGATGTTCAATCAGGCGGTGAACAACCCCAAGGCGCCGCTGGATGAACTGGTGCAATTGAGCAACAGCGCCTTGTCGCTGAACCTCAACACCGGCACCTTGAGCCGGGCCCGGTTCTATAACCGGGTACTGTTCGATTCCCAGAACGCTGACCTCAAAGGCCTGGACCTGGAGGCCGCGCGCCCGGTGATCTCGGATAACTTCACCGGCCTGATGCAGCGCTGGCTCGATCATTATTTCCTGGCCGACAACTTCGTGCGCCAGGCCGGCTATCTCAAGCTGCACCTGCAACGGCTGGAGGCCGGCAGCGGCAATTCCTTGAGTGAGCTCGAAGACCTGATGGCGCTGATCGACGATTTGCAGACCCTGGTCAGCCTGACCAATTCCGCCTGGGGCCGCGGCAAGGGCCAAGACCTGGTGCCCGGCTACACGCAACTGATGGACAAAGTCAGCCACAGCAGCTTGCTCGGGCCGGACATCGAGCAGGACCTGGAGAGCCAGGCGGCGAAACTGCAACAGAGCTTTCGCGATCAGTGGATCGTCCAGACCGGCTCGCGGGACAATCTGCTGGTGCAGCAGGGCAGCGGCCTGCTGGTGTTGCAGGAGCATGTCACGGCGCTGGACGGCGCGGTCCAGGCACTGTTCAAGCGCGACTTCGTGGCGTTGGCCTTGCAGAAAGATCCTTCGGACAGCAGCGCCGATTCGACGGGCCAGGGCGATGGCAGCGATGATTTCAGCGTCGCCCTGAACTACTTTGCCAGTTTCAAAAGCTACGCCAATGAAGAACTGCCGCGGATCCCGCCGGACTACCGCGACGCGCTGATGCAAGCGGCTGAAGGCGCGGCGGCGCGAGCCATGTGGTTGAGCCTGGACGAGAGCGATGAGCAATTGCCCGGCATGGGCTTCAACGTGCAGACGACCCAGGCCGTGGCGCTGCAAAAAGCCTTCATGGACGTGCATCGCAATGACCTGGCGATACGTTTCCAGCGGCTGCTCAATCGCCGGGCCCTGGCGCAGATCAGGCGCGCCCTGGATGAAATCGATGCGCAGCCGCTGTTCAGCCAGCGCGCTGATTTGCAGCGTTGGAACGGTGCGAAGAATTTCGGTTTGCAGCTCTACGGTGCCAGCGATCCGCAAGAACTGAAGCTGAACCTGAACCAGCAATTCGGCGCCATGGTGCAGATCGCCGAGCAGCGGATGCCGGCGCTGGAATGGCTGATCGTCCAACAGGACAGCCTGTCGGCCAGCGAGCACGACCAGGTGGCGCGGTTCATGGCCCTCAACGATGAACTGCTCAAGTACAAGAACCAGAACCCGGCCAGTTCGGCGGCCCAACTGGAACAACTGGTGAGCCGGGATTTCATCGAGATGGACATCAGCTCCTGCGCACAGATCCTGAAGACGGCCAGCCTGTCCGCCGGACGCGGTGACCTGGCCCAGCGCACCGTGGCGCTGCAACAGAGTGCCCTGCAACGCTGCCTGTATCTGCAACAGAACCAGGCCGCGACCGCCTGGAACGACCTGGTGAACTATTTCAATCAGTACTTGGCGGGGCGTTTTCCGTTTTCCACGGATGTGCGGGCCAGCGATGCCGATCCGGCACGGGTCCAGCATCTGCTGGAGTTGATCGACACCCGACTGCCCCTGGCCCAGGCCGGGTTGACGCTGAGCCAGACGCCGGAGCGGTTGGCGGCGCAAGATTTTCTCAACCGTTTGAAACAGGCCGGAACCTGGCTCGGGCCGTTGTTCGTGCGGGACAAGAGCGGCATCCTGGGAGTGGAGATGGACGTGCGCTGGCGCACCGACCGCGATGAAGAGCGCGGTGCCGACCAGGTGATTGCCTGGGGCCTGAATGCCGGCAACCAGCAGATCAGCTACCCCGGCGCCGAGCAGCCGAACCTGCGCTGGATGGTCGGGCAACCGGTGCGCCTGACCCTGCGCTGGGCCCGCAACGGTTACCAGCGCCCGGTCAACGACCCGTTGCAACCGGACCTGGTGGTGCGCGACCTGGAAGCCGGCTGGGAATACCAGGGGCCGTGGGCATTGCTGCGGTTGATGCGCTCGTTGGGCTCGGCCCAGCGTCAGCCGAATGTCGACTACACCGACTTTCCCCTGGCCTTGCAATTGCCGGTGACAGCCCGGACCCAGGCCCGGACAGCCGAACAGACCCTGATGTTCGTACGCCTTTCGCTGATGAGCCAGGGGTCGAAGCTGCCGCTGTCGATCCCGCCGTTGCCGACCCGTGCGCCCCGTTCACCGTTCATGGCGACCCCATCGAGTCCTGCCATCGCCACCCGTGAGGAGGGCCTGTGAGCCTGCCGATATCACCGTTGCCCGAGTTGGTCACGCAGTTGCTCGAACCGTTGAGTGCCGAATCGCCCTGCGGCCAGGACCTGCGCTACGAGACCGAATACGACCAGTTGCGCGAGTTGCGCCGCGAGGACGACACCAGCCTGCCCACGGGGGTGTGGCAGTCGTCCATCAAGCGTGCCCAATGGCCGGAGCTGGAGCGGCTCGCGACCACGCTTTTGCGGGAGCGCAGCAAGGACCTGATGATCAGTGCCTGGCTGGGGGAGGCCTGGTTGCACCTGGCGGGGCTGGAGGGTTTGCCCGGTAGCCTGGCGCTGGTGGCCGGGCTGTGCGAGCGTTATCCCGAGCAGTTGCATCCCCAGGCTGAGGAGGGTGATCAGTCGTGGCGGGTGATTCCCCTGGAATGGCTGGCCCGACGCTACAGCGAGGTGCTGTTGACGCGGGTGCCCCTGTTCGAGGGCCGGGAGCAGGCTTTCGCCGGGTTTTGCCTGGACGACTGGCAACGCTTGCAACGCCAGCAAGTGCCGGTCAATGACAGCAAGAACGCCAAGGCTTCAGCGGAGGCGGCGCGCACCGACCAAAAGAAAGTCGCCGAACTGATTCGTGCCACTCCGTTGTCGTTCTGGTTGCATCGCCAGGGCAGCCTGATGTTGAGCCTGCAACATTTGCAGCGGCTCGAGGCCTGGAGCGATGCCTACCTGGGCAACCTGGCCCCAGGCTACAAAACCCTGCAGGATGTGATGCAGGCCCTGTTGGCGCTGGTCGAGGAGTTCATCGCGATGCATCCACAACAACCCAGTGTCGCACCGGTGCAGGCGACATCCGCGCTAACGACGCCGACTGCCGAACCCCAGGCGGCACCCGCCCAGGTCTTCCAGGAGCCGGCCAATCGCGAGGAGGCCTATCGACAATTGATGGTCATTGCCGGCTACCTGGCGCGCACCGAACCCCATAGCCCGGTGCCGTACCTGATCCGGCGCGGCGTGGAATGGGGCAACAAGCCGTTGAGCGAGCTGTTGGGCGAACTGATCAGCGCCGATGCCGAATCCCGGCGGTTGTGGACCTTGCTGGGCGTGCTTTAGTACGGCGCGTCGGGTAACGGCACCGGCGTCAGCACCGGCTTACCGGAGAAAAACGCGTTCAGGTTCTGTCCCACCAGCTCCACGGTACCTTGGGTGGCTTGCGGCGACAGGCCGGCGACGTGGGGCGTCAGAATCACGTTCGGCAGCTTTTTCAGCGCATCCGGCACGTGCGGCTCGTCATCGAAGACATCCAGCGCGGCCCCAGCGATGCGTCGATGTTCCAGGGCGCTGATCAGCTCGGCCGTGGCGACCACGCTGGCTCGGGCAATGTTCACCAGGAATCCATGGGGGCCCAGGGCATCGAGGGCCTGTTTGTTGATCATTTGCCGGGTGTCCAGTCCACCGGGCGCGGCGACGATCAAAAAGTCCGAAGCTCGCGCCAGTTCCGTGGGCGTGGAGCAGAAGGTGTAGGGCACGTCGTTGCGCATCCGCCGATTATGGTAGCTGACGCTCATGTCGAACCCGAGGGCGGCACGCTTGGCGATCGCCATCCCCACCGCCCCCAGGCCCAGCACGCCGAGCCGCTTGCCGGCCAGGGATGGACGCATGATCTTCGCCCATTCGCCCCGGCGCACGCTTGCGTCGGCCCGGGGAATATCCCGGACCAGCGCCAGCAGCAGGGCCATGGCATGGTCGGCCACCGAAGAGGCGTTGACCCCGGCACCGTTGGTCACCACGATGCCGCGCTGGCGTGCGGCTTGCAGGTCCACCTGCTCGTAACCGGCACCGATCACACAGATGATCCGCAGATTAGGCAGGGCGGCAATTTCCTCGGCCGTCAGCCCCAAGGGGCCACGAGTCAACACCGCGCTGAACCGCTCCCCATGCTCGAAAATCGCCGTCTTGCGTTCGGCCGGCGTCGGCGCCAACTCCAGGTGATAGCCCTGGTGCTCAAGAATGGGCAGGTATTCGTTGACGGTTTCAACCAGTACCAGGACGGTCGCGGTCATGCTGGGCTCCTGAGGATCTTGCGGACAAATCCTGTGGGAG
>NZ_JBKGGX010000027.1:0-70303 GCF_052041925.1 Pseudomonas sp. SMN5 | reverse complement strand
CCCCCCCCCCCCTCCCCTCCTCCCCCCCCCCCCCCCCCCCCCCCCCCCCCCCCCCCCTACGGCCTGACCCTGTTGGCCGCACTGGTGGAACGTTACGCCGACACGGTGCTGCCCGTGCGAGCCAACAGCCGTCAAATGGCCTTGCAATGGCTGGCCGGCGACAAGCTGCTGGATAGCTTGTCGCTGTATCCGGAGGTAGTGAAAGCCGAGGCCGAACGCACGGTCGCCGCGCTGGCCTGGCTGGAACAGGGCCTGGAGGCGTGGCCACCGGAACAACGCCCCAGCCTGGAACCCTTGTATGCCGCGCTGTCGGCACGCCTGGTGCAGTCTGGCGGCGTGGACGCGTTGGTTCCGCAGAACGCGGTCAGCCAGACGTTCAATGCCCAGGCCGACGCAACGGCAGTCCCGACGATCAAGTCCGGCCGCGACCTGTTGGACGGCGGTCGCGCATTGGCCGGTTACTTGCGCGATCAGCCCCAGGGCTGGCTGGCGGCCCATCGGTTGATGAAGAGCCTGCGTTGGGACACGGTGCATCAGGCGCCTCCCTTGGATGCCAATGGCAATACCCGCCTGGCACCGCCACGCCCGGACTATCGGGCCCAGCTCAAGCGTCTGTACTTGCAACAGGGCTGGACCGAGCTGCTCGACCAGGTGGAGCGGATCTATGCCGAAGGGGTGAATCACTTCTGGTTGGACCTGCAGTGGTATCTGTTCCAGGCCCTGAGCAAGCAGCCGCCGCCTCTGGACCGATGGGCCGCCATCACGGTCAGGGACCTGGGCATGTTTCTCGAACGACTGCCGGGCCTGGAGATGCTGTGTTGGAGCGATGGCAGCCCGTTTGCCGATGAGATCACCCGCGAGTGGATAGCCCGGCACGCGAACGACAGACAGCCTCAGCCATGGTTGCCCGTACCCGCGGTGGACCCAGGCGCAGGAGAGGTCGACATATTTGCCCTGGAAAGCGAAGCCGTGGCCCAGGCCGACCGGGAGGGCGTGGACCAGGCGTTGGCCTGGCTGGCGGCACGGCCACAGGTTCACACCGCGCGCCAGCGCTGGCTGCTGCGCCTGCTCATGGTTCGTGTCGCCGAACAATTCGGCAAAAGTGACCTGGCCATCCACTTGCTCGGGGAACTGGACGCCACGCTGGAGCGCCATGACCTGTGCGCCTGGGAGCCGCAGTTGTATTTCGAGGTCAAGGCGCGGCTGCTCAAATTGCTGCGTTCCAAGGCTCAGCGCAACGACATCGACAAAGCCGCCCTGGCGCGTCGAATGGAAGCGTTGCTGGCGGCGCTGGTGAGCGCCGACCCGGTACGCGCCGCCGTACTGTGCGCCTGACGTTTTCTAACCGGAGTTTGCTTGAACATGGATAACCTGACACTGCGCTATTTCGACGCCGAAATGCGTTACCTGCGTGAGGCCGGCAAAGAGTTCGCCGAAGCGTTCCCAGACCGGGCGGCGCACCTCAACCTCGACAAGCCCGGCGCCCGGGACCCTTATGTAGAGCGACTGTTCGAGGGCTTCGCCTTCCTGATGGGACGCCTGCGGGAAAAACTGGACGATGATCTGCCCGAGCTGACCGAAGGCCTGGTCAGCTTGTTGTGGCCGCACTATCTGCGGACCATTCCGTCGCTGTCGATCGTCGAGCTGGCGCCGGACCTTGCAAAGATGAAGCGCAACGAACGGATCGGCCAGGGTTTCGAGATCCTGTCGCAACCTATCGGGCCACAAGGTACCCGCTGTCGCTACACCACCACCCAGGCAGTGACGCTGCAGCCATTGGCGTTGACCTCGTTGGGCCGTGACCATGAGCCGGACGGGCGCACGCTGCTGCGCCTGCGCTTCGCCTGTGGCGCGCTGAGCGACTGGAATCAATTGGACCTGAGCCGGTTGCCGTTGTACCTCAACGCTGACGGCCCGCTGGCCAGCGCGTTGCATCACGCATTGACGCTGAACTGCCAAACGATGTACGTGAGGGTGCCGGGCCCATCGGGTCGATCGGAGCGCGAGCCCTGCGACGTCTATTTCACGGCCAAGGGGTTTGCCGACGAAGATCGGCTGTGGCCCAAGGCGGACAGCGCTTTCAGCGGCTATCAACTGCTGCTGGAATACTTCACCTTCCGCGAGAAATTCATGTTCGTCACCCTGTGCGGCCTGGAGCGACTGGACATCGCCCCCGGCACGCCCTGGTTCGAACTGGAAGTAGTCCTGGCAGAGCCCTGGCCATCGACCTTTGACCTGAGCGCCGAGCATATTCGCCCGCATTGCGTGCCGGTGATCAACCTGTTCGCACTCGAGGCCGACCCGATGGCGCTGGCGCCGTTGCAAACCGATTACCTGTTGCGCCCCATGCGCTTGCAGGATGGCTATATGGAAATCTATTCGGTGGACAGCGTCATGGCGTCCAAGGAAGACGAGCGCTTGGATTACGTGCCGTTCACCAGCTTCCGTCACAAGGGCGGAATGCTGCGCGACGAGGCCCCCGAGCGGTATTTCCATACACGCCTGAAACGAGCGGCCAATGGCTTGCACGACACCTGGCTGGTGTTGGGGGGCGAAGGCTTCGACCAGGACCGGCTACGTGCGGGGGCGAGCCTGTCGCTACGCTTGACCGGCACCCACGGCCAACTGCCCCGCAAGGCCTTGCAGCGTACCTTGCTCGATACGGTGGCGCAGTCCACCCAGGTCGAGCTGCGGATCCGCAATCTGTGCGCGCCGACGTTGCCCTGCTACCCGCCAAACCGTGATCGCTTTCACTGGCGTGTCCTCAGCCACCTGGGTTCGAACTTTCTGCCGATGCTCGACAACGCCGACGTGCTGCGCGGAACGCTCGCGTTATACGACTGGACCGGCAGCGAGCTCAATCGACGCCGCCTGGAGGCGATCGTCGAAGTCAGCCACCACCTGATCCAGCGGTTTGAAAAAGGCTTCCTGCTTCGAGGGGTGGACATCGAAATCACGCTCGACACCAACGGGTTCATGGGGGAGGGGGATATCAGCCTGTTCGGCGAAATGCTCAATCGCTTCTTCGCCCTTTATGCCGATGTCCATTTGTTCACCCGGCTCACGCTGGTCCTGCAACCCACTGGAAAATGCCTGCAATGGAACGAGAACCACAGTCAGCGTATACCCGGTTGAAGGCCAGCGGGTTGCTGGACGCGCTCAAGGGGCAGGTGGCCGAGGCGAGCCTGTTCCGTTTTTGCCAGCTATTGGAGCAGGCCTTGCCTGGTCATCCACTGCTAGGCAGCACTGCGAACCCGGCGGACGACCCGGTGCGTTTTCGCCCGGACCCCGGCATGGGCTTTCCGGCCGGCGAACTGAAGGCCATTGAGACTGATGATCATCACCCCGGCCGTCCGGCGACGGTACGCACGCGCTTGCTGGGCTTATACGGAGTCGATTCGCCCATGCCGACGGCTTTTCTGGACGATATCGCCCAGCGCCGTGAAGGACACGAGGCTTTAGAGGCATTCCTCGATATCTTCAACCATCGCATTTTTACCCAGTTTTACCGGATCTGGCGCAAGTACTCCTATCCCGTCACGTTCGAGGCAGGTGGCAGCGATGCGACCTCCCAATGCCTGCTGGGCCTGATCGGCCTCGGCATTCCCGGCACCGCCCGACAGATCGCCACGCCGGTGTCACGTTTTCTCGCGTTGCTCGGGGTGATGCGCCTGCCCACCCGCAATGCCGAGGGCATCGAAGCACTGGTCAAGTTGCTGGCCCCTCATAGCCGTGCACGCATAACGCCCCATTGGCCACAGGAGATTGCCTTGGCGCACCCGGCCAGCCTTTGTCCGGATCGTCCGGTGAGCTTGTCCGAGGGCACGCCCCTGGGGCGGGTTGGGCGTGACGTCAACAGCCAGCTGCAACTGGCGCTGTACACCGAAGACTTGTGCGAGGCCCGAGGCTGGCTCCCCGCCGGCCAACTGCATGGCGACCTGCTGGTGCTGCTGCGTGTGTACCTGGGCTGGCGGTGCAGCGCCAAGCTGACGTTGTCGCTACCGATACGCTGCTTGCCAGCGCCGGTGTTGGGGCAGGGGCCTCTTCGCTTGGGCATGACCTGCGTCCTTGGCTTGGGCGCAGAGGGCCGGCGGGCACAGGAACACGAAGTTGTCACGATCAATCTGGGCCGCTACCGGGGCCTCACCAACAATCCACGCCGCCGGGAGGCACGACATGTCACGTATCGTTTTTAATTGTCTGGCGTTGGCGACGTTCGTCTCGTCACTCAGCGGGTGCGGCTTGACCCAGAGCGTAAGGGATGAGACTGCATCCACCACCAGGGCCATCTTTCATAAACAGCTGAATACCTTGAACCTGGAGCTTCGTGCGCCTGCGGGCGATCGCGACACCGCGGGCGCGACCCCGTTATCCGTGCCGACCCTGGTGCGCATCTACCAGCTGCGTGACGGCAAGGCGATGGAGCGTGCGACCTACGAGGGTGTGTTGGGTGACCACGGTAACCTGCTGCGCGACGGGATACTGGATACCCAGGCCATGGTGGTGAAACCCGGTGAAACGACGCAATTTAGCGTGCCCCTGCACAAGGCGGCGCAAGTCATTGCGGTGGTGGGACTGTTCCATGAACCCGATGCCGGGATCGGCACGTGGCGCCTGCTGCTGGACCGCGATGAGTTGCGCCCGGATCAGGCGCGAGTGATCGAGTTGGGTGACAACCTGTTGAAGTTGCCTGCCTTGGCTAAGGAGTGAGTCATGATCGAACTCAACCCATCGCTTTATGAAGTGCTGTTGCAAAACTTCAACGGCGAGCTAGACCTGGAACACGTCAGCGAGCACGACCAGCCCGTGCTCTCGGTCCTGGACAATCTGCAACGCATCCTGAGCGCCCGGGCGGGCGCGCTCAGCCATTTGCCCGATTACGGATTGCCGGACCTGGGGGCCAGTCAGTCGGGTGTGCCCGCAGCCACACCTACGCTGATCGAGGCCATGACCACTGCCTTGCTCAAATACGAGCCTCGTCTGGCTGCCGTTGCGATTGAGTCACTGTCTCCCGTCGTGCCAGGACACCTGGAGTTTGCCTTGAAGGTTCAGCTGATTGGAGGAAAGCGCGTCGAGTGTGTGACGACCCTGGTGCCCGGGGGGAGCGTGCGGGTGGTCCGGCAGCACGAAGCCTCAGCGCCATTGACGAATAGCACAAGGGCAACTGTATGAGCGAGATGTTCGAGATGCATGTCCGGGTGGGCGGTGATCCGCGCGGCTACGAAGAGTTCGCTGCGTTGTGCGATGAACTGGCGAAGTTGGGTCATCCTGCCTGTCCTGATGTGGATTGGTGCAAGGTGGAGCAACTGTGCCTGGTGATGTTCGGCAAAAATGGAGCGGACCTGCAAACCCTGGGCTTCTATACCTTGGCCCGCAGTCAGCGCGATGACTTGGAAGGCATGGTCCAGGGCTTGAACCTGTTGGAGGCGCTCAGCCGCGAATGGTCGGTGCTATGGCCACCCGCGACGTCGATGCGCCTGGATACGCTGGAGTGGCTGCTTGTCCAGTTGCAATCGCTCTTGCGCGGCTTTTCAGTGGCGGCGCACCAGGCCTCGACACTGGTTCAACTTGACCGCGTAGTGGTGCGGCTGCATGAGCGTCTGGTGAACCAGACATCCCTGTCGTTGCCCACGCTTCTGGTCCTGCGTCAGCAGATCAACGGCCTGACTCAACGGCTGCAGCGACACCAACCGGCCTCCGTGGCGGTCTTGCAGCCGGTCGGCCTTGCGCAGTCGGCCTGGGTGCTGCCGGTCACGCGCTTACCACCTGCGTATATCAAGGTCCATAAACGCCCGCTCGTCCCGTGGCTATGCGTGGGGGCGCTCACGGTAGTCTTGGCCACGGCGGGTGCGTGGTACACGTGGCTGGCGGACCCAGCCGTGGAAGTCGTTCCTCTGCCGACGCAGTTGGACAGCCTGTCATTGTTCGATGCCGGCAGCGCTGTGCTCAGAGCAGGCTCAACCGATGTGCTGATCAATGCTCTGGTCGATATCAAGGCCCAGCCGGGTTGGCTGATCGTGATTGCCGGACACACCGATGCAACCGGCCTCGACGCACATAATCTTCAGTTGTCACAGGCCCGGGCCTCGGCGGTACGTGACTGGATGCAGCGCATGGGCAACATTCCTGCCGACTGTTTTGCCGTCCAGGGTTTCGCCGCCAGTCGGCCGATCGCCGACAACGCTACCGAGGCCGGGCGCATGGCTAATCGGCGCGTGGAGATTCACCTCGTTCCACAGCGGGGGGCATGCAGCTATTCCACTCTGGAAGCCACCGCAAAGCCAATGCCGGTCAGTTAGCTGCGCCTCTTTGGCGGTCAGCGCTTGCGGCCTGGTGGGGGGGCGGGCACGCCGCATGCCGAAGCCCTCCTGAAACCCGGCCACCGTTCGCCCTGATGGCACCTGTGTATCTCATCCAGCAACAGCCTGACCGCAGGCAACCCTCTCAGCCTTGCCAAGCCCCCTCATTCACAAGATTCGCCGGCCGCTCACCCGCCAATGCCGCCAACAGGTTGTCCACCGCGCATCGGGCCATGGCTTCCCGTGTCTCATGGGTGGCCGAGCCCATGTGCGGGGTCGCTACCACGTTGTCCATTTGAAGCAGCGGCGAATCCGCGCCCAAGGGTTCGCGCTCGAACACATCCAGCCCTGCGCCACGGATCTGGCCGTTGCGCAGGGCGTCGATCAGTGCCGATTCGTCTACCACTTTGCCCCGGGAGATGTTGATGAAAATGGTCTCTGGACGCATCTGTGCAAACGCTTGAGCGCCGATCAACCCTTCGGTCTCCTTCGTCAGGGGCAAGGTCAGACAAACGAAGTTCGCCTGCCGCAACAGCGTTTCGAGATCGCAGTAGCGCGCATTGAAACGCTGTTCGACGGCCGGTTTGGGCGAGTGGCTGTGGTAGATCACTGGCATGCCGAAGCCGAAATGGCCGCGCTGGGCCAGGGCTTCGCCGATGCGGCCCATGCCGATGATGCCCAGGGTCTTGCCGTGGACATCGCTGCCGAAATGCTCGGGCCCGATGCTTTTTTGCCATTGGCCGGTGCGGACCAGGTTGGCCAGTTCCACCACGCGCCGGGCGGTGGCGAGGATCAAGGCAAAGCCGGTGTCCGCGGTGGTCTCGGTCAGCACGTCGGGGGTATTGCTGAGGAGGATCCGGCGTTTGGTCAGGTAGTCGATGTCGTAGTTGTCGACGCCCACCGAGACGCTGGCGATGGCTTGCAGGTTCGGCGCCAGGTCGAGTAGCGATCCATCCAGCTTCAGGCTCGCGCCCAGCAGGCCATGGGCGCCGGGCAGGGCGTCGCGCAGCTGCGCCAGGCCCTGGGCGTCGAGGCGTTCGATGAGGGTGACGTCGGCCTGCGCTTGCAAACGGGCCATCAATTGCGCCGACAGCGCCTTGTACAACACCACGTGCTTTTTCATGAGAGGGTCTCGATTCAGGGATGGGCGGGCGCCGGGTGTGGCGCGGGTTGGGAGGGGGCACGGTCGCTGGCGCCGGGTTTGAGGGCCAGGGTCAGCACCACCGACAGCAGCAATGCGCCGCTCATCAGCAGGAATGACATGCCCGGCGAGCCAGTGGAGCCATTCAGGTAGCCCACCAGGTACGAGCCGCCGAAGGAGCCCAGCGCGCCCATGCTGTTGATCAGCGCCATGGCGCCGCCGGCGACATTGGCCGGCAGGATTTCCGGGACGATGGCAAAAAATGGCCCGTACGGCGCATACATGCAGGCGCCGGCGATGACCAGCAGGCTGTAGGACCACCAGAAATGTTCAGGCCCCAGCAGGTAAGAGGCATAGAACGCCACGGAAGCGACCAGCAGGGGCGGCCAGACGAAACGCTTACGCTTTTGTGCCTTGTCCGAGCCCCACGACACGACGAGCATGCCGACGACCGCCGCCAGGTAGGGCAATGACGACAGCCAGCCGGCCTCGACCATGCTCATCTGCAGGCCGGCCTTGAGGATCGACGGCAGCCACAGCACGAACCCGTAGACCCCGATGCTCCAGCAGAAAAATTGCAGCGCCAGGATGATGACCATCGGCGAACGGAAGGCTTCGGCGTAGTTTTTCACCGCCTTGATGCCCACCTGTTCGGCCGCCAGTGCGCTTTCCAGATCCTGCTTTTCCTGGGCGCTGAGCCACTTGGCCTGGGATGGCCGGTCGTCCGCCAGGCGCCACCAGACAAAAGCCCAGAGCACCGCCGGCAGGCCTTCGATGATGAACATCCAGCGCCAGTCGAACTGTTGCACCAGATAACCCGACACCACCGACATCCACAGCATGGTCACCGGGTTGCCGAGGATCAAAAAGGTATTGGCCCGCGAGCGTTCGGCCCGAGTGAACCAGTGGCACAGGTACACCAGCATGGCCGGCATCACGGCGGCTTCGACGACGCCGAGCATGAAGCGGATCACGATCAGCCAGTAGGCGTTGGACACGACGCCGGTCAATGTCGCCAGCGAGCCCCAGAGGATCAGGCTGACAAAGATCAGCTTCTTCACGCTGTGTTTCTGCGCGTAGATCGCGCCCGGCACCTGGAAGAAAAAGTAGCCGAGGAAAAACAGCGCGCCGAGCAATGACGACAGCCCTGGAGTGATCATCAGGTCCTTGGCCATGCCCGAGGCAGCGGCAAAGCCATAGTTGGCCCGGTCCAGATAGGCCAGGCTGTAGGTGATGAACACGATGGGCATGATGTACCACCAGCGGCGGGTGGCGAGATTGAGCGTTTGCATGTCGTTGACTCCTGAGCTTGTTGTTTTTGTTGCAGCAGGTGTGTTTGCGGTGGTCTCTATCGCGAGCAAGCTCGCTCCCACTGGATTAACGTCAACCCGTGTGGGAGCGAGCTTGCTCGCGATTGGCGTCGTCAAATTCAGCCAATAACTCGGCGCGGGTCGGCAAGCCTTCCATGTCGCCACGGCTTTGCACTGCGCGGCTGCCGATCCAGTTGGCGCGCTGCACGGCTTCGGTGATGCCCAGGCTTTCCAGCAGCCCGCTGACCAGGCCGACGGCGAACCCGTCACCGGCGCCTACCGTGTCCACCACCCGCGCCACCGGAACGCCCGCCACGAAGCCCTGGGCCTGGGGCGTGCGGTAGTAGGCGCCTTCCGCACCGAGCTTGATCACCACCGCTTCGGCGCCCTTGTCCAGGTAGAACGCAGCGATGTCGGCCGGGTCGTCGAAGCCGGTCAGCAGCCGGCCTTCGCTGAGCCCCGGCAAGACCCAATGGGCGAGGGCGGCGAGGCGGTTGATTTCGCGGATCATGGTCGCCTCGCCGGTCCACAGGCTGGGTCGCAGGTTTGGATCGAACGACAGGCTGCGACCGGCCTCGCGCATGCGATTCATCAACTCGAATGACATCTCCCGAGCTGTGTCCGACAGGGCCGGCACGATGCCGGTGGCATGCAGATGACGGGCGCTCAGCAGCGGCGCGGCGATGGAATCGATCGACAGGTGACTGGCTGCCGAACCACGACGGAAATACTCGACTTGCGGGTCGCTGCCATCGTCGGTGCGGGATTTGAACTGGAACCCGGTGGGGTGGGCCGGATCGACCGCCACGTGGCGGCAATCCAGGCCTTCCTTTTCCAGCGTCTGCACCACGAAGCGCCCCAGGGAGTCGGCGCCGACCCGGCTCAGCCAGCCGACCTTGAAGCCCAGCCGCGACAGGCCGATGGCGACGTTGCTGTCGGCCCCGGCGATGCGTTTGTGAAAGTGCTGGACGCTTGCCAGGTCGCCGCATTGCTCGGCCACCAACATCGCCATGGTTTCACCGAATGATAGAACGTCGAACTCAGACATGGGCAGGTTCCCGGCGCATTTGGCCGAGGTCGGCCAGGGTAGCGACATGTTCAATGGTCACTTGCAGTAGGTCATCGCCTTGCAGGGGGTACTCGGCAGCGCGCATCACGTCGGCCGGCATGTGTTTGAGCAGTTGCTCCCACAAGTGCAGGTCCGCCAGCGCCGGAGGCACGGCAATCAACTTGCCGTCGTCGCGCCGGGCCACCGCCTTGCAATGCACATATTTCACGTACCGTCCGAGCTGCCGGGCCGCCACGGCAGCCGATTGGTCCTGCCATTGCCAGTTGCCGATGTCGAAGGTCATGCCAACGGGCAGCGAGCGGTGCTCGGCAGCGCTGAAGAAGCGTTGCAGGGGTTCGATCCGTCCGCCTTGCAGCGTCTGGTCGTTTTCCACCAACAGTTGCACCGGGCTGGCGGTGAGGATTGCCGACAGGGCCGGAAGATCATGGGAGTCGGTGAAATAGCCGAGTGAGACTTTCAGCCAGGTCGAGCCGAAAGCTTCGGCGCGTTGTAAAGCCAGCTGCAGGGCTTGGTTGGGCCTGGTCTGGCCGGCGAGCCACAGTTCAAGAGGTGACGAAAAAATGCTTTGCAGGCCTTGGGTCCGAGCCTCCGCTGCCAGCTCGGCGGGTTGCTCGGTGGTGAGCAGTTCGTCGCGCCATTCGATGCGTGAGGCCCCGGCGGCGGCCAGTAAAGGGATGAAACTCCCTTGGCCGGTCTGTCGCACCAGATCGGCGCCGTAGCTGGAGAGGCTGATGGAAACGGGTGGTCTGGTCATTGTTCTTATCCTTCTGAAACCGGTTTCAGTTTTGTTCAAAAAAAGGGGTTTGCTTTAGGGCCTCATCGCGAGCAGGCTCGCTCCCACAAGGGACTCGTGTGCGACGCAGACCCAGTGTGGGAGCGAGCCTGCTCGCGATAGGGCCCTCACGGTCACCGAAGATTCCCCCGCGTCGACCCACGCTCAATCAACCGCGCCGCAAAATCCAGGGTCCGAACCGGCCCGTTATCGCCGCGCAAACGCTTGAGCAGACACTCGAACGCGCTGGCGCCGATCTCGGCGGTCGGTTGCGCCAGGGCGGTGATACCGCTGCCCACCAAGGGGTACCAATCCAGATCGTCGAGGGCGATCAGACCGACATCATCGAACAGATGGCAGCCCAGCTCCCGCAACACTTGAGTGGCGGCCAACGCCGCGATGCCGTTGGCGCAGAACAGTGCCTTGGGGCCTCGGTCCGGTTGAGCGAGGAAGCCCTGGATGCGTGCGCTCAATTGATCATCGATTTCCAGCACGGCGCCGTTCAGGGCCGGGCGCTGCTGGAGGCCGGTCTTGAAGCTCTCGACCCGCTCGATCCGTGAACTGGTGCCGTCGAACGGTTCGGTCACCAGCAGCAGATCGCGGTAGCCACGTTGTTCGAGGTGATCAAGCGCCATCCCGACGGCAGCGGGGTTATCCAGGCCCACCAGGTCGCTTTCGAGCCGGTCGACTTTGCGATCCACCAATACCAACGGCATTTCACTGCGCAGTTCGAGCAGTTCGTCGCGGTGATGGCCCAGGGTGTTCACGATCAACCCTTCGATGTTGTAGGCACGCAACAGGGCCAGGTGCTGGCGTTCCTGTTCGTCATCGCGGTCGGTGTTGCACATCACAAGGCTGTAGCCATGGCGACGGCAGGCGGTTTCCACACCATGCATCACGGCAATGGAATAGGGGTTGCGGATGTCGGCCACCAGCATGCCGATCAGCCGGGTGCGCCCGCGCTTGAGGCCGCGGGCCATCTGGTTCGGGCGATAGCCCAGTTCGCTGATCGCCTGCTCGATACGCCGGGCGATGGCCTCGGAGAGCAGGGCGCGGTCCTCGCCGATGAAACGCGAGACGCTGGCCTTGGAAACCCCGGCGCGTTCGGCGACGTCTAGCATGGTCACGCGGCTGCGCTGGGCGGCGGAGAAGGAATTCACGGATTGAGACCTGCTTATTGGAATTATCGAGGTTCTGAAACCGGTTTCAGGAGACATCAGAATCGGGTGGGGCGTCAAGGGCGCTTTGATGCGATGGCGACCGACGGTGTGCCAACCACAGGCTTGGCATTGCGATCCCCTGTGGCGAGGGAACTTGCTCCCTCGCCACAGGGGGGAGTGTTCTTGCTTCTTGGTGTGGGCAGGTTCAGAGCTGGCTTATATAAGTCCCGGTCCCCCTGAGAATGTTCTGCAACGTCAATTCCACCTCCGCCAGGTCCGCCGCGTCGGTGTCGTGGCTGATCTCCAGCACATCGTCGCCTCCGAGGGCATCGGCGTCCGTTGCGGCGACTTCGATCTTGAGCAAGGTCGGTGACAGAGTGACCTTGACCCCGTCCAGGGTCGAGGGCTCGCCATCGAGGGCGATCTCCAGTTCGTCTTCGTCCGGGTAGCGGGTCATCAGGAACATCTCGCCCTGGGTGCTGTGGCAGCAAAGCATGGCCATGTTGTCTTCTTCGTCGTCGCACGGGTTGGCGATCAGAAGGGCGGTGGTCATTTGCATGGGGGTGGCTCCTGGCTCGACGAGCCCTGCGGGTGCGAAAGCCCGGATTTTGCCAGCCTGGAGAAAATTCTGCTGGATTACTCATATCCGGTGACACATGCCGGCCCGGAAACCGGCTGCGATTGCGCCCGCCGGGGTGCCGTTTCCATCGAGGGCTGCTAGGGTTGTTCGAGGCGTGCGCTAGCCGATGACCGAATATGTCGCAGCGCTGCAAGCAGGCAGGTTGCCGCACTCGTTAAGCTGCGCAACGGATGTGCACCTGCAAAGGCCACCCGGAGTGTTTTTTGCAGGTGTCCATTGCATGCAAATTAGATGGAAAAAGGATGTGACCTGCGGGTCTCGTCCAGCTTCACCCACCTGTCATCCTGTTTCCTCTGCCCGAGAATCAGGAACGGGATGGCCGACAGCCCCGCAGGGGGTTGCACGCGACGCTTTCATCAATAACAAGCCCAAGCGGAGTACCACAGATGGCGTTCTTCACCGCAGCCAGCAAAGCCGACTTCCAGCATCAACTGCAAGCGGCACTGGCGCAGCACATCAGTGAACAGGCACTGCCACAAGTGGCGCTGTTCGCTGAACAATTCTTCGGCATTATTTCCCTCGATGAGCTTACCCAGCGCCGGTTGTCCGACCTCGCCGGCTGCACCTTGTCCGCCTGGCGCCTGCTTGAGCATTTCGATCACGCGCAACCGCAGGTGCGTGTCTACAACCCCGATTACGAACGCCACGGCTGGCAGTCGACCCACACCGCAGTGGAAGTGCTGCACCACGACCTGCCGTTCCTGGTGGACTCGGTGCGCACCGAGCTGAACCGTCGCGGCTACAGCATCCATACCCTGCAAACCACCGTGCTGAGCGTGCGTCGCGGCAGCAAGGGCGAGTTGCTGGAAATCCTGCCTAAAGGCACCCAGGGCGACGGCATTCTGCAAGAGTCGTTGATGTACCTGGAAATCGACCGTTGCGCCAACGCCGCTGAACTCAACGTCCTGAGCAAGGAACTTGAGCAAGTGCTGGGCGAAGTGCGCGTGGCGGTGGCCGATTTCGAGCCGATGAAAGCCAAGGTCCGCGAGATCCTCGAGGGTCTGGACGACAGCGCCTATGCCATCGATGCCGACGAAAAGAGCGAGATCAAGAGCTTCCTGGAATGGCTGGTGGGCAACCACTTCACTTTCCTGGGCTACGAAGAGTTTGTCGTGCGCGATGAAGCCGATGGCGGCCACATCGAATACAACCCCGATTCGTTCCTCGGACTGACCAAGCTGCTGCGCGCCGGTCTCACTGCCGAAGACCTGCGCATCGAAGACTACGCCGTCAGCTACCTGCGCGAACCGACCCTGCTGTCCTTCGCCAAGGCCGCCCACCCGAGCCGCGTGCACCGTCCGGCCTATCCCGACTACGTGTCGATCCGTGAAATCGACGCCAGCGGCAAGGTGATCAAGGAGCGCCGCTTCATGGGCCTTTACACCTCGTCGGTGTATGGCGAGAGCGTGCGGGTGATTCCGTACATTCGTCGCAAGGTCGAGGAAATCGAGCGTCGCTCGGGCTTTCAGGCCAAGGCGCACCTGGGCAAGGAACTGGCCCAGGTGGTCGAAGTACTGCCGCGTGACGACCTGTTCCAGACCCCGGTCGACGAGCTGTTCAGTACGGTGATGTCCATTGTGCAGATCCAGGAACGCAACAAGATCCGCGTATTCCTGCGCAAGGATCCGTACGGCCGTTTCTGCTACTGCCTGGCCTACGTGCCACGCGATATCTATTCCACCGAAGTGCGCCAGAAGATCCAGCAAGTGCTGATG
This sequence comes from Pseudomonas sp. SMN5, assembly GCF_052041925.1. NCBI lineage: Bacteria > Pseudomonadati > Pseudomonadota > Gammaproteobacteria > Pseudomonadales > Pseudomonadaceae > Pseudomonas > Pseudomonas sp. SMN5. The sequence goes on along the minus strand of NZ_JBKGGX010000027.1, from coordinate 56,197 downwards.
GATCGCCTGAAGGCCTCGGACTGCGAGTTCTGGACCTTCTTCTCCGAGTCGGTGCTGGCTCGCGTGCAGTTGATCCTGCGGGTGGACCCGAAGAATCGCATCGACATCGACCCGCTGCTGCTTGAAAAGGAAGTGGTCCAGGCCTGCCGCAGCTGGAAAGACGACTACGCCAGCCTGGTGATCGAGAGCTTCGGCGAGGCCCAGGGCACCAACGTGCTGGCCGACTTCCCCAAAGGCTTCCCGGCCGGCTACCGCGAGCGCTTTGCCGCGCACTCGGCCGTGGTCGACATGCAGCACCTGCTGAGCCTGAATGAAAAAAATCCGCTGGTCATGAGCTTCTACCAGCCGCTGGGCCAGGTTTCCGGCCAGCGCGAGCTGCACTGCAAGCTCTATCACGCCGACACGCCGCTGGCGCTGTCCGACGTGTTGCCGATCCTGGAAAACCTCGGCCTGCGCGTGCTGGGTGAGTTCCCATATCGCCTGCGCCACACCAATGGCCGCGAGTTCTGGATCCACGATTTTGCCTTCACTGCCGCCGAAGGCCTGGACCTGGACATTCAGCAGCTCAACGACACCTTGCAGGACGCCTTCGTCCACATCGTGAGCGGTGACGCCGAGAACGACGCGTTCAACCGTCTGGTGCTGACCGCCGGCCTGCCGTGGCGCGACGTGGCGCTGCTGCGTGCCTACGCCCGTTACCTGAAGCAGATCCGCCTGGGCTTCGACCTGGGTTACATCGCCAGCACCCTGACCAACCACACCGACATCGCCCGCGAGTTGACCCGGTTGTTCAAGACCCGCTTCTACCTGGCGCGCAAGCTCAGCGCCGAGGACCTGGAAGACAAGCAACTGCGCCTGGAACAGGCGATCCTCACGGCATTGGACAACGTCCAGGTGCTCAACGAAGACCGCATCCTGCGTCGCTACCTGGACCTGATCAAGGCCACCCTGCGGACCAACTTCTACCAGACCGACGCCAACGGCCAGAACAAGTCCTACTTCAGCTTCAAGTTCAACCCGCACCTGATCCCGGAACTGCCCAAGCCGGTGCCCAAGTTCGAGATCTTCGTCTACTCGCCACGGGTCGAAGGCGTGCACCTGCGCTTCGGCAACGTTGCCCGCGGTGGCCTGCGCTGGTCCGACCGTGAAGAAGACTACCGCACCGAAGTGCTCGGCTTGGTAAAAGCCCAGCAAGTGAAGAACTCGGTGATCGTGCCGGTGGGCGCCAAGGGCGGCTTCCTGCCGCGTCGCCTGCCGCTGGGCGGCAGCCGGGACGAGATCGCGGCCGAGGGCATCGCCTGCTACCGCATCTTCATTTCGGGCCTGCTGGACATCACCGACAATCTGAAGGATGGCGCGCTGGTGCCACCGGCCAACGTCGTGCGTCATGACGACGATGACCCGTACCTGGTGGTGGCCGCGGACAAAGGCACTGCGACCTTCTCCGACATCGCCAACGGCATTGCCATCGACTATGGCTTCTGGCTGGGCGATGCGTTCGCGTCCGGCGGTTCGGCCGGCTACGACCACAAGAAAATGGGCATCACCGCCAAAGGCGCGTGGGTGGGCGTGCAGCGTCACTTCCGTGAGCGTGGCATCAACGTCCAGGAAGACAGCATCACCGTGGTGGGCGTCGGCGACATGGCCGGTGACGTGTTCGGCAACGGCCTGTTGATGTCCGACAAGCTGCAACTGGTCGCGGCCTTCAACCACCTGCACATCTTCATCGACCCGAACCCGGAGCCGGCCAGCAGCTTCGCCGAACGCAAGCGTCTGTTCGACCTGCCGCGTTCGGCCTGGACCGACTACGACACCAGCATCATGTCCGAAGGCGGCGGCATCTTCTCGCGCAGCGCGAAGAGCATCGCCATCACGCCGCAGATGCAGGAACGCTTCGATATCAAGGCCGACAAGCTGACCCCGACCGAACTGCTGAACGCCTTGCTCAAGGCGCCGGTGGACCTGTTGTGGAACGGCGGTATCGGTACCTACGTCAAGGCCAGCACCGAAAGCCACGCCGACGTCGGCGACAAGGCCAACGATGCATTGCGCGTGAACGGTAACGAGCTGCGCTGCAAGGTCGTGGGCGAGGGCGGTAACCTGGGCATGACCCAACTGGGTCGCGTCGAGTTCGGCCTGCATGGCGGCGCCACCAACACCGACTTCATCGACAACGCCGGTGGCGTGGACTGCTCCGACCACGAAGTGAACATCAAGATCCTGCTCAACGAAGTGGTGCAGGCCGGCGACATGACCGACAAGCAGCGCAACCAGTTGCTGGCGAGCATGACCGACGAAGTCGGCGGCCTGGTGTTGGGCAACAACTACAAGCAGACCCAGGCCTTGTCCCTGGCGGCACGCCGTGCTTTCGTGCGGATCGCCGAATACAAGCGCCTGATGAACGACCTCGAAGCCCGCGGCAAGCTGGACCGCGCCATCGAGTTCCTGCCGACCGAAGAACAGTTGGCCGAGCGTGTCGCGGCGGGCCATGGCCTGACCCGCGCCGAGCTGTCGGTACTGATCTCCTACAGCAAGATCGACCTCAAGGAAGCGCTGCTCAACTCCCTGGTTCCGGACGATGACTACCTGACCCGTGACATGGAAACGGCGTTCCCGCCGTCGCTGGTGAGCAAGTTCTCCGAAGCCATGCGCCGCCATCGCCTGAAGCGCGAGATCGTCAGCACCCAGATCGCCAACGACCTGGTCAACCACATGGGCATCACGTTCGTTCAAAGGCTCAAGGAGTCGACGGGCATGAGCCCGGCGAATGTGGCGGGTGCGTATGTGATCGTTCGGGATATCTTCCACCTCCCGCACTGGTTCCGTCAGATCGAAGCCCTGGACCACCAGGTCTCGGCCGACGTGCAACTGGAGTTGATGGACGAGCTGATGCGCCTGGGCCGTCGCGCCACGCGCTGGTTCCTGCGCAGCCGGCGCAACGAGCAGAACGCCGCCCGTGACGTCGCGCACTTCGGTCCGCACCTGGCCGCGTTGGGCCTCAAGCTCGATGAACTGCTGGAAGGTCCGACCCGTGAAGGCTGGCAGACCCGCTACCAGGCCTACGTGGCCGCCGGTGTGCCGGAACTGCTGGCACGCATGGTCGCAGGCACCACGCACTTGTACACCTTGCTGCCGATCATCGAGGCGTCCGACGTCACTGGCCAGAACGCCGCCGATGTGGCCAAGGCCTACTTCGCCGTGGGCAGCGCCCTGGACATCACCTGGTACCTGCAACAGATCAGCGCGCTGCCGGTGGAAAACAACTGGCAGGCCCTGGCCCGTGAAGCGTTCCGTGATGACGTCGACTGGCAACAGCGGGCGATCACCATCTCGGTCCTGCAGGAAGGCGACGGCACCCAGGACGTGGAAACCCGCCTGGCGCTGTGGCTGGAGCAGCACCACGGCATGGTCGAGCGCTGGCGCGCCATGCTGGTGGACATCCGTGCCGCCAGCGGCACCGACTACGCCATGTACGCGGTCGCCAACCGCGAACTGCTGGACCTGGCGTTGAGCGGTCAGGCGGTCGTGACGGCTAACTGATCCGGCGTTGAATGAAAAAACCCGCATCGAGAGATGCGGGTTTTTTTTCGAATTAGTATTCCCGCAGGCGATACCGTTCATTTGAGATTGTTTGAGCCCCTGTGGCGAGGGAGCTTGCTCCCGCTGGGCTGCGAAGCGGCCCCTCTTTTATTGTGAGTGCTGCGCACTCAAGCGGGAGCAAGCTCCCTCGCCACGGGTCCAGTGACTTCCTCGAATGAACTGTTTGCTTTTTCACACAGGGATTGGTGGTGTGTCTGTCAGTTTTTCAGCGGGATCAACACCGCTTCTTTTTCCCCCAACACCATGAACACCAATAGCTTCGCCGGTTCGGTGGTGCTGGCATTCTTCGACACCAGGTGTTCGGAACCTGCCGCTTCGTACCAGAACTCTCCCGCCTTGTAAGTGATCGCCGGCTCGCCTTTGACCTGAGAGGTAATGGCGCCTTCGAGTACATAGGCCATCGCCGTACCCTCGTGCTTGTGAGCGATGGATGACTGGCCCGGCGCGTAGTCCACGGTCAGCATCAGGGTTTTCTTGCCCGGGATGTTTTTCAGCATTTTCTCTTGCAGCACCTTGACGTTCTCAGGGGCGGCGTCGTGGGCCAACACTTGGGTCACGGGCAGCAAGCTGAGGGCGGCGATCAGGTAGAGGGCTTTCATGGCGGTAGGACCTTTTGGTTGAGTGGTTCGCGATGAACCCACCCTAAGCCCCATGTCCCGGCAAACAAACGTCCAATCTGTCGGAAGGTGGGTAGACCAATCGAGATCTACTGACGAGCACCAAACCCTGTGGCGAGGGAGCTTGCTCCCGCTGGGCTGCGCAGCAGCCCTAAATCCAGGCGCCTCGATGCATCAGGCAGAGCGCGTAGAACCTGCATGGGGTCGCTGCGCCCGAGACGTCGGACCGCCCCAGCGGGAGCAATCTCCCTCGCCACAGGTTTGTGTACACGACGCGGCATCAAACAACCGGAAAACTATTGAAGTCCACACTCCGCGCCAGGCGGTTGTCGATCAGGCTGATGAAACCCTGCACTTCCGGGCAGTTGAAGTGGGCTTGCATGGCCGCCTCCGACTGCCAGTGGGCGCTGACGTTCCAGCGATCGCCATTGTCCGGGCAACGGTCCACCAGGTAGGCGTCGCAGCCCGGCATTGCGCGCAGGGTCTCGACGATTTGCTGCAACTGTCGTCCCAGTTCTTCCGAACGTCCGGGGGCGGCGTACACCTGTACGGTATTGATCACTTGGCGAGACATTGTCCGGGCTCCTGAATCAAGTCGAACGGGATTAGCTCAACATCCGATGACACCGATGCAGGATAAGCCTGTAGGTGCGCTCCTCAAACAGCCAATGGGCGGATAAATCCCCAGGCCAATTCGTCGGGCTCCAGGTCACGACACCTGCTGCAAGATATCCCGCACACGGTCCAGGGCGATGTCGATGTCCAGGGTCTCGATGGCCCCGAAACCAAAGAACAGGCCCGGTCGCACCGGTGTGTCATTGAAGAAGCCTTCGAGACTGTACAGCGCGACTTCAGCTTTTTTCGCCAGCTCGATCAGCAGCGCCAGGTCGATGGGCACCTTGCACAGCACCGCCATGTGAAAGCCCGCGGTCGTGGGGACGGCCTCGAACCACGGCGACAGGTCCCCGGCCATGCGGGCCAGGATCCGCTCACGGCGACCGGCATACAAGGCGTGACAGCGGCGAATATGCTTGAGCAGGCAACCCTCGGCGATGAACTTGGCGAGGGCCCATTGGGGCAGGGTGGAGGTGTGCTGGTCGGTGAGCCGCTTGGCCAGGATTACCGCTTCGAGAATCGCCGGTGGCAGGATCGCGTAACCGAGCCGCAGCTCGGGCAGCAAGGTCTTGGAGAAGGTGCCGACGTAGGCGACGATCCCGCGCTCGTCCATGCTCTGCAACGAATCGGCCGGACGGCCTTCGTAGCGGAACTCACTGTCGTAATCGTCTTCAATGATGATCGCCCCCAATTCATAGGCCCGCGCCAGCAACGCCTCGCGGCGGGCCTGGCTCATGGGCATGCCCAGGGGAAACTGGTGGGACGGCGTCACGTAGATCAGCCGTGTGCCGTCGGGGATCAGATCCACCTGTATGCCTTGGTCGTCCACCGGCACCCCGACCACCGTCGCTCCTTGGGAGCCGAATAGCAGCCGCGCCGGGGGATAACCCGGGTCTTCCATCGCCACCAGGCTGCCCGGACGGGTCAGTACCCGGGAGATCAGGTCCAGGGCCTGTTGCGCGCCGTTGCACACCACCACGTCCCCGTCCTGGCAATTGACCCCACGGGAGAACGCGATGTGCCGGGCAATCGCATTGCGCAATGCAGCCAACCCTTCGGGTTGGCTGTAGAAACCCTTGGCACTGGCGATCTGGCGCAGCGCGTGGGCGGTGCAGCGCCGCCAGTCGTCCAGCGGAAACTGGCCCTTGCCGGTCGCGCCGCCGATGAAGTCATAACGCAATGCGCCTTCAAGGGTGGGATGGCGCATCAGGTCCGGCATGTTGCGCCATGCCTCGACCACCTCCGCGCCGGCCAGCTCGCGGTGGCTTTGCTTGTGCACGATCCTGGCCGGTCGTGCATTGACGTAGGTGCCTTTGCCGATGATGCCGGTGAGAAAGTTTTCGTAGGTCAGCTGCGCGTAGGTGTCGGAAACGGTCTTGCGCGAGATGCCTAGTTGCTCGGCCAGCAGGCGGCTGGGCGGCAGTTGCGTGCCGGCGGCCAGACGGCCGCTTTCGATGGCGCTGCGCAATTGTTGATACAACTGGCCCGCCAGGTCCTTGCGGCCGTTGATGACAACATGAAGTTCCATACCCGCAGGCTCCTGGACGATGGGGTGGCGGCAAGCGTCAAAGGCGCAAGATTACCCGCATTGTGCGTGCGCGTAGAAGTTGTGTGGAGAAAATCCCGGCCATTGGTCTGGTGCAGAGGACTCCCGGTTTTTCGCCGAATTGGATCTGTCGCCCTGCGCCTGCAAGGCCTACCGTGGAGGCACCAACCACCCTCGGAGCCTGCGATGAGCCCACGCCTGGATTACTACAGTGCGTCCCCCGGGGCGATGAAAGCCATGATCGGCCTGGAAGCCCTGACCAGCCGCCTGAGCATCGAGCCGGCGCTGCTGCACCTGATCAAGATCCGTGCCTCGCAGCTCAACGGCTGCGCCTTTTGCACCGACATGCATTCGGTGGATGCCCGGCGTCAGGGCGAGACCGAACGGCGTCTCTATGCGGTGGCGGTCTGGCGCGACAGCGGGTTCTTCACCGCCCGCGAATGCGCCGCGCTGGCCTGGACCGAAGCGGTCACGCTGTTGGCGCAAAGCCAGGTGCCCGACGACGTCTACGACCTGGCCCACGCCAGCTTCAGCGATGAAGAGCTGGTGGACCTGACTCTGGCGATCAGCACCATCAACAGTTGGAACCGGCTGGCGGTGAGTTTTCGCCAGAGTCCGGGGGGGTGATTGCACATTCTCTTGGCTGACCGCGATCCTGTGGCGAGGGAGCTTGCTCCCGCTGGGCCGGGCTGGCGCTCCAGCGCGCAGCGGCCCTGGCTTTTTGCGGTCGCTGCGCAACCGAGCGGGAGCAAGCTCCCTCGCCACGGGGGGCGTGGAGCAGCAAGTTTCAGTGGTGTCTGGCAGGGCGCTACCGTCGGATCGCCGCCCGGAGCAGGCTCGCTCCCACAGTGGATAGGGGTGAGCCAGGATTTCATGTCCACCCGTAGCCATTGTGGGAGCGAGCCTGCTCGCGATGAACGATAACGCGGTGTGATGTCATCGACCATTGAGCAGCGGCGAGCTGCCAGCCGGCACCCCCGGCCGCTGCGGCTTGACCGAAGTCCCAAAGGTATTGCCCATGCGCACACCAGTGGCGGCCGGGGTCGCCAGGCCGATGTTGTTCGGCGCGCGTTCGTTGACCGGTACGTTCAACGCCTCGTGCGCCTGTTTCGCCGCGGTCGCGGCTTTCGGGTCGTTGCCCATCTGCCGGCTCAGGCAGGTGTAATCCGGCGTCTTGTAGCCACCGACGGTCACCTCGATACAGGCCGGTGCTTCCTCGCCCCAAGCCCAGGGCAGGGCCATTGACAGGGCAAGGCCCGCCGTCACACGCATCCACTGTTTCATCACCGACCTCCTGGCCCGTCACACGGACGGTGCGTTGTCAGGCTCCAGTCTAGTGCGGCCATGGCGATTTGTATCAGTTGTCATATCACATTCATAAACACCCCTCAGGATGACGATTTTCAACGGATACGTCAGTCGTGCAGCAGGGCAGAGCCGGGCGCAGGCGTGGATGGGCTGGGTCGCCCTTGAGGTGGCTTTTGGCGGTGTTATGCCTGCTGGCCGGGCCGGTCTCGGCGGTCGGCCCGGTGGACCTGGACATCGCGCCGCAGGAACTGACCACCGCGCTGGAGCAATTCAGCCGGGCGACAGGCATGGCCGTGCTGGTGGATCACGGGTTGTCCAGCCAGCGCCACACGCTGGGGGTCCAGGGACGCTTCACTCCCGCTCAAGGCTTGAACGTGCTGCTCAACGGCACCGGTCTGGTGGCGCATTACGCCAGGACGGATGCGTTTACCTTGCAGCCGGTACAGGTCCGTGAGGTGCCGTTGCCCGCAGGCGGCGCACCGGGTTTGAGCGGCAGCAATTATGCGGCGGCGATCCAGGCGGGCATCCAGCGCAACCTGTGCCGCTCTGCGTTGACCCGCCCGGGCGGTTATCGGGCGTTGCTGCAAGTGTGGATCGGCCGTGACGGCGTGGTTCAGCATAGCCGCCTGGTCAGTTCCACCGGCGATTCGGTACGCGACAGGGCGCTGGTCAACAGCTTGCAGAACCTCAGGATCGACCGTCCGGCGCCCAGTTCGTTGCGCCAGCCGGTGACCCTGCTTTTGTTACCCGATTCATCAGGAAGACGCATGGAATGCATAGCAGGGGACGGGGAGCCCGGGCAATGAAAGACATCGGTCGCAGCCCATTGGTGAAGTTGTTCCTGACCTCGTACGAGGATTTCAAGGTGCGCCTGCGTCGGCGTTTGGGATCTGAGGAACTGGCCAACGACGTGCTGCATGAAACCTATCTGCGGGTCGATCGCATGGTCGACACGCCGGACATTGCCCAGCCCAATGCCTACTTGTACCGCATGGCGCTGAACATCGCCGCCGACCGTCGGCAAGCCGATGCGCGCCTGCTCACCGGCGAGGAAATCGACGAGTTGCTGCAGGTCTCTGATGAAGCGCTGGATCCGGCGCGGGTGGTGGGTGGGCAGAAGGAGTTGCAGACGCTGCTCAAGGCCCTGTATGAGCTGCCGGCGCGGCGTCGGCGGATCTTCATCGCGGCGCGGCTGGAGGAGGCCCCGCACCTGGAAATCTCGCAGCGCTTCGGCATTTCCACGCGCATGGTGGAAAAGGAAATCAAGGCGGCGCTGGGCCATTGCGCCCTGCGCCTGGAAAGAAAAGTCATTCAGCGGTTCGGTCCCGGCGCGGGAAAACCGTCTTGAACGTAGAGCCTCGACAATTGAGCCCCGACCATTTCACGAGTGTGTGTGCGCTTGAACATCTTCAGCATCGCTTCCCCTGATGCCACGCCTCAGGCCCGCTTGGCCGGTGAGGCCCGAGACTGGCTGATCCTGCTGACGTCGGGGCGTGCCACCGTGGCCGATGCCCGGGCCTTGCGTCAGTGGTGCGGGCAGAGTCCCGAGCATGCGCGTGCATTCGAACAGGCCAAGGCGTTGTGGCATCAGGTACAACCGGCTGCGGCGGCGTTGCAGGCGCCGCGGCATTTCGGTCGCCGGGCGTTGCTGGGCGGGGCGATTGCGGCCTCGGCCGGTTTCCTGTTGGTCCGGGCCACGGTGCCAGGCGGGTTCTCCGGGCTCGGCGCCGACTATGTCACCGAGGTCGGTGAACAGCGCCGGGTGGACCTGGCCGATGGCATCAGCCTGGAGCTCAATACCCAGACCCGTCTCAGTCGTCGTCCATCGAGCGATGGCGGTGAGGGGTTGGAACTGCTCAGTGGCGAGATCGACGTGCAGGGACGCGGCGTCCGGGCGATCGGCATCCAGGCCGGCAGCGGTCGGATCAGCGCGGCCCGGGCGCGGTTCAATCTGCGTTACATCGACCAGAGTGTCTGCGCGACCTGCCTTGAAGGCGTGGTGCAGGTCGATGTGCAAGGCCAGCGTTTTCGCCTGGAACCGGGTATGCAGTTGACCTACGACCCGAGCCGCGTCGGCACGCCGCGCACGGCCGATGTGCAGGCCGCCATCGCCTGGCGCGACCAGGTGCTGGTGTTCAATGATGCAACCCTGGCCAGCGTCATCGATGAGATCAACCGCTACCGCCCGGGCATGTTGCTGTTGCTCAACCGCGAACTGGGCCAACGCAAGGTCCAGGCGCGATTTCGCCTCGATCAACTGGCAGGCGTGGCGCTGCTGATCCGCGATGCCTACGGCGCCAGATGCACCGAGCTGCCGGGTGGGGTGGTGGTGCTCAGCTGAACCCCGCGACGCCTGGACGTCCCCATCGCGAGCAGGCTCGCTCCCACAGGGGATCCGGTTATTCCAACGGCCCCAGCACCTGCCGATACTGCTCGACCCCTTGAGGTGTCCGGCGGGTCAGGCTGATTTCTATGCCTGGCGGGTTTTCCTCGCGGTTGCCGCTGAGTTTGCGCCAGCCTTTTTCCGGGTCCCAGTAGCGTAGGCCGGCGTCGCTGACATCGCTGAGCACGGCGACTGCGGTGCCGGGAGCGGGCAGGGGATAATGGTCGCGGGCTTGGCCTTGGGCGCGGTAGAGCGTGTCGCCCTTGAGCCACCAGCGCACCCGTTGCAGCTGGCCTTCCTGGGCCGCGGCCACGCGTATCAAATCCATTCGGAAACCCTTGCCTTCGGTGCTGCGCACGGTGATGGCGGGCGGGGCGGTGGAGGGTGGATCATCGACGCCGGGTTTCATCGGCTCGCTCAATTCGATGCTGGCGCGCAATTCGACGTCGCGCTCCAGTTGGTTCAGTACTCGCAACAAGGCTTCGGTCTGCTCGGTACTGGCCTGCAAATGGCTGTCGGCGCGGGTGACGCTGTCCAGCCCGCGCCAGGCAATCAGGCTGACCACGGCCATCAACAGAATCGCCACCATGACTTCAAGCAAGGTGAACCCTGTCTGGCGGCCGTTCATTGGACTTGCACCCGCCCGGCGGCACTGCGCTGTACGGTCAGGCTGTTCTGACCGTCCGACAGCCGGATCTGCAGGGGCTCGCCGAGCCACTCCGCGTTCAGTACGACCCGTTGCCTGGGCTCTATCCGAATCTCTATCGACGGGCTCTGCCAGCGATGGGGACGCAGTTGTGGATCCTCCTTGAAACGATCCAGCCCGACGCCGTGCTCCGTGCGCCGGGTGAAAGCAAAGCCCCTGGCGTCCCAGCGCCAGGTGATCGGCCGTCCGTCGCTGCGGGCTTCGGCCTGGGCCAGTTGCAGCAGCTGCGCCAGCCGATCGGCGTCCTCACGCAGCAACTTCGACGGATCCGGCTTGATACTCAGGCTCACGGCGGCGCTGGCGATGCCGATGATCACCAGCACCACCATCAATTCGATCAGGGTGAAACCCTGTTGCTTGCCCCAGCTCATCGCGCGCTCCTTTGCGTGCCGATCATCCTGCACGGCGAAGATGATAAGGATGTGAAATAAAACGGAGAGAATTGCCACGTACGCTGGTGGCGGGTTCCAGGAAAAGGAGATTCAGGCCATGGCTTTCATCGAACGCGTATCCGCAGCGCACATCGTCCAGGCGCTGGGCCTGCTGACGGCGCTGGGCGGAGTGGCGATCTGGTCTTCGTTGCTGCTGACGCCCGCCGAGTCGCGCACTCCGGACGTCGCCCCGCAGCGCCTGGCCGAGCGTTCCGATAACCCGGCTTTGCAGTGGTTCTCCAACCAGCCGGCACCGGTGCAGATCACCGTCAGCGGCGTGATGGCCGGGGCCCGTGGCGGGGTGGCGATCCTGAGCCTCAACGACGGACCGCCGCGCAGTTTCCTGGCGGGAGAGCGGGTGGCCCAAGGCGTGCGGCTGGTGTCGATCGAAGCGCAGGCGGTGGTCATCGAGCGGGGTGGCGAGCAGACTCGGTTGGAGCTTGCCCGGTTGCCGGACTCCGTGAGTCTGCCGTCATTGACCGGAGCGCAGTGATCCCTGTGGCGAGGGAGCTTGCTCCCGCTGGGACGGCCCGACGCCTCGGGCGCATCAGCCCCAAAAAACCTACGGTCGCTGCGCAACCGAGCGGGAGCAAGCTCCCTCGCCACAGAGGATCGTGTGTGCCTTACTTTTCCCGGTTGACCAACGTCTCAAACCGCGCCAGCGGCGGGCCGTCATGGCTGCGGTCCGACACGCTCAGTTCGACCCGCAACATCCGGCCGTTCTGCGCCGGGCGCAGGGTCTGTTCGCAACGCAACTGCAATCGTCCCTGATCGCATTCAAAGGTTTTCGAGCCCGGTGCGAAGCGACCTTCCAGACGCAACTGCGCCAACTGACTGCGGGCCGTCAGCAAGGCGATGGATTTGTCACGCAGCAAACCGTTGCTCTGGGTCATCACCGTCGCCACGCGCACAGCGGCCGACATGGCCACGGCGATGATTGCCAGGGCCACCAGCACTTCAATCAGGGTGAAGCCGGTTTGTGGACCTGGGCGTTGCATGGCACGGGCTCGATGGGCGCAGACAGCCTCCGATGCTAGCGCGCATTCGTGACCGATTGACGACGCATGTTCGCGAGCAATTTCAATATCACTGACATATTTTCTTGCAACACTGCGGCTCGAATCGAATCCAGCGAAGGACCGTCGAGATGCAGATCGCCCGTTACAACGCCCGTCCCCAAGGCCCCCGCGGGCAACGGGGTTTCACCCTGATCGAGATCATGGTCGTGGTGGTCATCCTCGGCATCCTGGCGGCGATGGTGGTGCCCAAGGTGCTTGACCGTCCCGATCAGGCGCGGGCGACGGCGGCCAGACAGGACATCGGCGGCCTGATGCAGGCCCTGAAGCTTTATCGCCTGGACCATGGCAGCTACCCGAGCATGAACCAGGGCCTCAAGGTGTTGGTGGAAAAACCCGCCGATGCGAAAAACGGTACCTGGAAATCCTACCTGGAGCGCCTGCCCAACGACCCCTGGGGCCGTCCCTACAACTACCTCAACCCCGGCGCCAATGGCGAAGTCGACATCTTCTCCCTGGGGGCCGACGGCCAGCCAGACGGCGACGGCGTGAATGCCGACATTGGCTCCTGGCAGCTCTGAGGATCGTGATGCGAACCGATTCGCCCCTCGCGGCGAAGCAGCGCGGCATGGCGGTCATCAGTGCCCTGCTGATCGCGGCGGTGGTGGCGGTGATCGCCGGCGGCATGCTCACCCGTCAGAGCTTGTTCACCCGCAGCCTGGAAGCCGAGCAACTGCGCGTGCAGGGCACGGCGCGGCTGCAAGGTGGCCTGCAATTGAGCCGCCAGTTGCTGTGGGATGCCCGGCAGCGTGATCCGCTGACACGCTTCGGCCAACCCTGGGCACAGCCCATCGTGATGATCGGTTCAGGTCAGATGGATGTGCCGTTTGAAGGACAGCTGGAAGACGAACAAGGCAAGTTCAACCTGCGCAACCTCGTCGCCAATGAGCGGGTGGACGAAGAACAGCTACGTACATTCGAACGGCTGTGCCAGCAACTGGGCGTCGCGCCAGCAGTGCGCGAGCGCATTGTCGAACGGGTCATCGAGGCTTATCCACGGCTGCTGAACCCCGAGCTCGCGGACCGGGCCCCGGCGAGCAATACATTCGACAGCGGCCGGGACACTTCGCCGGATGCGGCCAGCAACCCGCTGGTACCGACCCGGCCGATGTTGCGCACGGTGCAGGACCTGCGCAGCGTCAAGGGCGTTTCCCCACGGTTACTGGAAACGCTGGCGCCTCATGTCACGATCCTCCCGGCCAATACCTGGCTCAATGGCAACACCGCCAGCGCCCCGGTGCTGGCCGCCTACGTGCCGGGTCTCTCGCTGCAACGGGCTGAGGCGCTGGTCCGAGAGCGCGACGGCGGCCGTTGGTTTATCAACCGCGGCGATTTCGTCAATCGCCTGCGCATGCCGCAACTGCAGGTGGCCTCCGTCAAGGTCGGCATCACCAGCGACTGGTTCCGGCTGCGCGGGCAGGCGCGCAGCGGCCAGCGGCGGGTCGAGCTGGACGCCTTGCTGCAACGTACCCAGGACCGCTTGCCTCAGGTGGTCTGGTCGAGGGTGGGCGTATGACGGGTCTGCGCATTGGCCTGGCGCCCCTGGGCAGCCTCGACCTCGACAGCCCGGTGGCGTTTGCCTGGCTGGATCGCCAGGGCCAGGTGCGCGAGCAAGGGCAAAGCAGCCTCAGGGCGCTGGGCCAGGGCGGAAAAAATCTCGCGGTCGAATGTTTCCTTCATCCCCGCGACAGCTTGCTGACCCGTCTTGAGCTGCCCCCGTTGCCGTCGGCCAAAGTTACTGCGGCGGTGACTTGCGCGGCCCAGGCTCTGATGCTCGGCAGTAGCGAGCACATGCAACTGGCTCACAGCCCGCGAGGTGCCGAAGGGCAGGTGCAGATCGCCTGGTTGGACCGTGAGTCGCTGCTCAACCTTGGCAAGCTCCTGGACCAGGCCGGCCTGAAATTGCGCGGTCTCTATCCAGCGGCGTATGCGCTGCCCGTGGCGTCCGGGCCGGTGGCCTGTCTCGACGACGGGCACCTGCTGATACGCCATGGCCCGCAGCACGCCGAGGTGCAGCCGCTGCTGGACGAGGCGCTGAACGAGTGGCTGATTGAAGCCGGTACCGGCTTGCACTGGGTCGGCGAGCCGCCGCAGGCTTCGGTGACGGTCCTGGCCGACAGCCAGCGCTGGACCGGCCCCGCGCCGGGCTGGGGCTTGCATGCCGGTCTCAGCCACGGCGCCGCGCAGCAGGGTGGTTGGGGGCGGGCGGCGGGGATCTGCGCCCTGGCGTTGGCGGTGTGGGTGGTCGGCCTGAATCTGTATGCCGGCCGTGAAGCGGCCCAGGGCCAGCGGCTGAAGGCGCAGATGAGCCAACGGGTGAAACAGGCCTTTCCCGAGTTGCCGGTGATCCTCAACCCGCTGCAACAGGCTCGACAGCAACTCGCCGCACGCCAGGACGGTTCCGCGACGGACCCGGCACAACGCTTTGCCAGCCTGGTGCAGCAGGCCGGCAGCGCGATGCCGTTCATGAGCGGCAGCGTCCAGCAATTGCTGTTCGAGAACGGTGAGCTGCGCCTGACGGTTGCCGATGAAGTGCGCAAAGCCACAGGCGAAGACGCTTGGAAAATTCCCCTGACCGAAGCCGGCATCGATGTCGCCAGCATCGACCAGGGTTGGCGTCTGCGCGTGGCCCCGGCCGGCCAGGACGCGCCGCAAGTTCCCGCCGAAACCTCGGAAGACGACGATGAATAAGCCATCGATGGTGCTGCTGCGGGCGCGCTGGCAGACCCTGCGCGTGCGCTGCCGGACCTTCTGGCAGGGCTTGGCCGTGCGCGAGCAGCGGGCCGTGGCCCTGGCCGCACTGGTGCTGGGTGGATTCGTGGTGTGGCTGGCGTTGATCGAGCCGCCACTGAAAACCATTGCTTACTGGCAGGCCGAAACCCCCAAGCTGCGTTCGCAGACCGAAGCCCTCGAAGTGCTGCTGCGCGATATCAGCGGCGGCGCCCAGGGCCAACCTGTCGAAGCGGCGTTGCGCCAGACGCTCGATGCCAGTGGTCTGAGCGAGCATTACCAGTTGCAGGCGTCTGGCACCGACGGTGCA
Organism: Pseudomonas sp. SMN5; assembly: GCF_052041925.1. NCBI lineage: Bacteria > Pseudomonadati > Pseudomonadota > Gammaproteobacteria > Pseudomonadales > Pseudomonadaceae > Pseudomonas > Pseudomonas sp. SMN5. The sequence goes on along the minus strand of NZ_JBKGGX010000027.1, from coordinate 40,875 downwards.
AGTGCCTGGCAACTGACGTTCAATGATGCGCCGGCGGATGCAGCGATTGGCTGGCTGCTGGGTAATCCACGGCAATTTTCCCTGGAAGTGATCGAGGCTCGCTTGCAGCGCACGGCCCCGGCCACTTCCGACAACACCCCCGGCACGTTGTCCGGAACCGTTCGCATGGATCAGGCGCAAGGCGCTAAGGAAGCTTCATGAAGGGGTCTCGATACCCGCATCACTGGCGCAAGGCCGCGCCGTTGCTGTTGCTGGCCTTGAGCGCGTGCAACAGCACGCCACCTGCGTCAAAGCCTGCGTTGCTGGTGGACAGCGAACTGGGCATTCCATTGGGCAGTACTCAAGGCAGCGGCGACGTGTTGCTTGATCGCCAGCGGGCCCAGGTGTTGCGCGAGCAAAAGCCGGCGGTCCGGCACCAGGTCGATCTCACCACTCGTGCCCGGGAACCGCGCAGCAGTGCTGCGGTGCGCAGTCCGCTGGGCGATCAACCGGTGACGCTGAACTTCGTCGAAGCCGATATCCAGGCCGTGGTCCGGGCGTTGTCCCGTTCCACCGGTCAGCAGTTTCTGGTGGACCCGCGGGTCAAGGGCAACCTGACCCTGGTTTCCGAAGGTCAGGTGCCGGCGAGACAGGCCTACGAGATGCTGCTGGCCGCGTTGCGCATGCAGGGCTTCAGCGTGGTTGACGTCGGCGGCGTGGCCCAGGTGGTGCCGGAGGCCGACGCCAAGCTGTTGGGCGGGCCGATCTACAGCGCCGACAAACCGGCCGGCAATGGCATGCTGACCCGCACCTTCCGCCTGCAGTACGAGAATGCGGTGAACCTGATCCCGGTATTGCGCCCCATCGTGTCGCCGAACAACCCGATCAATGCCTACCCGGGCAACAACACCATTGTGGTCACCGACTACGCCGAGAACCTGTCGCGTGTGGCGCAACTGATCGAAGGCATCGACACCCCCAGCGCCATCGACACTGATGTGGTGCCGATCCAGAACGGCATCGCCGTCGATATCGCGCAGATGGTGTCCGACCTGCTGGAGACCCAGGGCGGCGACCAGACCCAGAAGATCAACGTCATCGGCGACCCGCGCTCCAACTCGATCATCATCCGCGCCGGCAGCCCCGAGCGCACGGAGCTGGCGCGCAACCTGATCTACAAACTCGACAACGCGCAGAACAACCCGAGCAACCTGCACGTGGTCTACCTGCGCAACGCCCAGGCCGGCAAACTGGCCCAGGCCCTGCGCGGCTTGCTCACCGGGGAGAGCGAAGGCGAGGGCGAGGGCAACCCGCGCTCGGTGCTCAGCGGCATGGGCGCCAGCACCAACGGCCAGAGCGGGCAAGGCAGTAGCAGCGATGGCAGCAGCACAACCACCAGTAGCAGCACCTCGACCAGCAGCAACGGTTACGGCCATGGCGGCAGCGGGCAGACTTCTACCTCCGCAACCAGCGAGCAGGGCACGGCCTTCAGCGCGGGCGGGGTGACCATCCAGGCCGATGCCACCACCAACACTATGCTGATCTCCGCGCCGGACCCGTTGTACCGCAACCTGCGGGAGGTCATCGACCTGCTGGACCAACGCCGTGCCCAAGTGGTGATCGAGAGTCTGATCGTCGAAGTCGGCGAGGACGACGCCAGCGAGTTCGGCGTGCAGTGGCAGAGCGGCAACCTGGGCGGCAGCGGTGTGATTGGCGGGGTCAATCTGGGTGGCACCGGGCTCAACCTCAACGGCAAGAACAGCATCGACGTGTTGCCCCAGGGCTTGAACCTCGGCGTGGTCAACGGCACCGTGGACGTTCCGGGAATCGGCAAGATCCTCGATCTCAAGGTCCTGGCCCGCGCCTTGAAGAGCAAGGGCGGCACCAACGTGTTGTCGACGCCGAACCTGTTGACTCTGGACAACGAGGCTGCGAGCATTTTTGTCGGCCAAACCATTCCGTTTGTCAGCGGTAGCTACGTTACCGGCGGTGGCGGCAACAGCAACAACCCGTTCCAGACCGTGACCCGGGAAGAGGTCGGCCTGAAGCTCAACGTCCGGCCGCAGATTTCCGAGGGCGGTACGGTCAAGCTCGACATCTACCAGGAGGTCAGCAGCGTCGACAATCGCGCCTCGAGCACCACCGGGATCGTCACCAACAAACGGGCGATCGACACCAGCATTCTGCTGGACGACGGGCAGATCATGGTGCTGGGCGGGCTGTTGCAGGACGGCTATAGCCAGAGCAACGACGCGGTGCCGTGGCTGTCGACCATCCCCGGCATCGGTGCGCTGTTTCGCAACGAGCGGCGGCAGATCACCAAGACCAACCTGATGGTGTTCCTGCGGCCTTACATCATCCGCGACACCGCAGCCGGGCGTGGCATCACTCTCAATCGCTACGACTTCATGCGCCGCGCCCAGGGTCTGTTGCAACCGGAGCGCAGTTGGGCGTTGCCGGACATGCAGGCCCCGCAGCTGCCGGCCTCGGCCAGGGCGATTCCGGGCGCTGCGCCTGCCGGATTGCAAACGCCCAGGGCGGCGATCAAAGCGGTGCCGTTAACGGAGTCTGTCGGACAATGAGCTCCCAACCTGTGGCGAGGGAGCTTGCTCCCGCTGGGACGATCCGACGCCTCGGGCGAAGCGACCCCAAAAAAATTGCATGCGGTCTGCCTGGCACACCGAGGCGCCTGGCTTTGGGGCTGCTGCGCAGCCCAGCGGGAGCAAGCTCCCTCGCCACAGGGGATAGGGCAGTAATAGAGGAAGTGTGCCCATGAACACGCTCCCATACGCCTGGGCCAAGGCCCAACGCCTGGTGCTTCGCCAGTCCGAGGCCGGGCCGGTGTTGATGGTCTGCCCTTCGACGCCGGGCTGGTCCATCAGTGAGGTGCGCCGACAGTTCGGCGAGGTGCGGTTGGAGCGGGTGCGCGACGAGGAGCTCGACGGGCTGCTCAACAGCGTTTACGCCGACACCGGCAGCGCCGCGGCGGTGGTGGGGGCGGCGGAAAACGAGGTGGACCTCGACCGGCTGATGCAGGACATCCCGGAGATCACCGACCTGCTGGACACCCAGGACGGCGCACCGGTGATCCGCATGATCAACGCCTTGTTGACCCAGGCGGCGCGGGACGGGGCCAGCGACATCCACATCGAACCCTACGAAAGCCATTCGGTGGTGCGCTACCGGGTCGACGGCACCCTGCGCGACGTGGTGTCGCCGCGCAAGGCGTTGCACGGTGCGCTGGTGTCGCGGATCAAGATCATGGCCCAGCTCGACATCGCCGAGAAACGTTTGCCCCAGGACGGCCGGATTGCCCTGCGGGTCGCCGGCCGGCCGATCGACATCCGGGTGTCCACGGTGCCCACCGGCCACGGCGAACGGGTGGTGATGCGGCTGTTGGACAAGCAGGCCGGGCGCCTGCAACTGGAGACCCTGGGGATGGACCCTGGCGTGCTGGGCAAGCTCGACCATCTGATCCGCCAGCCCCACGGCATCGTACTGGTCACCGGCCCCACCGGCAGCGGCAAAACCACCAGCCTTTACGCCGCCCTGGCTCGGCTCGATGCCAGCGTCCACAACATCCTCACCGTGGAGGACCCGGTGGAATACGACCTGCCGGGCATCAGCCAGATTCAGGTCAACGCCAAGATCGACATGACCTTCGCCCTGGCGTTGCGGGCGATCCTGCGTCAGGACCCGGACATCATCATGATCGGCGAAATCCGCGACCTGGAGACCGCGCAGATCGCCGTGCAAGCGTCGCTCACCGGTCACCTGGTACTGGCAACGCTGCACACCAACGATGCGGTGTCCGCCATCAACCGCCTGATCGACATGGGCGTCGAGCCCTTCCTGCTGGCGTCGTCGATGCTCGGCGTACTGGCCCAGCGGTTGGTGCGCCGGCTGTGCCCACAGTGCAAGCAGGCCGATCCGGCAGCGCCCGGCACCTGGCGCCCGGTGGGGTGTGCCGCCTGCAATCAGACCGGCTACAGCGGGCGCACGGGTATCCATGAGTTGTTCTGCATCGACGATGACATTCGCACCTTGATCCACCAGGGGGCAGGGGAGCAGGCACTGCGCGCCGCTGCCCGCCAGGCCGGGATGTTCAGCATGCGCGAGGACGGCGAGCGCTGGGTGCGCGGCGGGGTCACCGCGCCAGAAGAAATCCTGCGCGTGACACGGGACGCCTGATGAACCGCTACCGTTTCGAGGCCGCCGATGCCCAGGGCAAGATCGAATCCGGGCATCTGGAAGCCGATAGCCAGGGCGCTGCTTTCAGCCTGTTGCGCAGCCGCGGGCTGACGGCGTTGCAGGTGCAGCTGGAACGCAACACCTCTCAAGGCAACGGCGGCGGACTGTTCAGTGCCAGGCTTTCGGACAACGACCTGGCTTGGGCCACCCGGCAGCTGGCGAGTCTACTGGGGGCGAGCCTGCCGCTGGAAGCGGCATTGAGTGCCACGGTGGAACAGGCCGAGCGCAAGCACATCGCCCAGACCCTGAGTGCGGTGCGGGCCGACGTGCGCAGCGGCATGCGCCTGGCCGAGGCGTTGGCGGCCAGGCCGCGGGACTTTCCGGAAATCTACCGGGCATTGATCGCTGCCGGCGAAGAGTCCGGCGACCTGGCCCAGGTCATGGAACGGCTGGCGGACTATATCGAGGAGCGCAACAACCTTAGGGGCAAGATCCTCACGGCGTTCATCTACCCCGGTGTGGTGGGGCTGGTGTCGATCGCCATCGTGATTTTCCTGCTCAGTTACGTGGTGCCCCAGGTGGTCAGCGCGTTCTCCCAGGCCCGCCAGGATTTGCCGGGGCTGACCCTGGCGATGCTCACCGCCAGTGACTTCATCCGTGCGTGGGGTTGGCTGTGTTTCGGCGTGCTGGCTGGCGGGTTCTGGAGTTGGCGCCTGTACCTGCGCAAGCCGGCGGCGCGATTGAACTGGCATGCACGGGTGCTGCGCCTGCCCCTGTTCGGGAGCTTCGTGCTCGGGCTCAACACCGCACGCTTTGCCTCGACCCTGGCGATCCTCGGTGGTGCGGGGGTGCCGCTGCTGCGCGCGCTGGAGGCAGCGCGCCAGACCCTATCCAACGACCGCTTGAGCCTGAGCGTCAGCGATGCCACGGCCAAGGTCCGCGAAGGCGTCAACCTGGCCGCGGCGCTACGGGTTGAAAACGTCTTCCCGCCCGTGCTGATCCACCTGATCGCCAGCGGCGAAAAAACCGGCTGCCTGCCGCCGATGCTCGAACGCGCCGCGCAAACCCTGTCCCGCGATATCGAACGCCGCGCCATGGGCATGACCGCGCTGCTCGAACCGCTGATGATCGTGATCATGGGCGGCGTGGTCCTGGTGATCGTCATGGCAGTGCTGCTGCCGATCATCGAGATCAACCAGTTGGTTCAATAGCCCACCACGCAATAAAAACGTGGCGAGGGAGCTTGCTCCTGCTGGGTTGCGAAGCGACCCCAAACAGGCTGATTGCGATCTGTCTGTTGTACCGGAAGTTCAGGTTTTGGGTCTGCTGCGCAGCCCAGCGGGAGCAAGCTCCCTCGCCACAAAAGCACACCGAGCAAAATAGATGTTGACGCTGTCAACATCTCCCGAGCCTCACCCTCGCCAAACTCGGGTTCCTCGTTCTGTCATCTTCTGTCGCCCGGCAACCATCCGCCGCCACCTCCACGGCCAGCCCTTGCCGTCCCCCCTGAAAAAACCGCCTGAACCCACGGCGCAGAGCCCTCGAACACCCGAGGAAAAAACCCGAAAAACAGCCCTCGGCTCCCGAGGTTTTTTCCTTTATCTGTCACCGGAAACTGCGAATTTCTAACCCATGGCCTCACCCCCCCCGCCATCGGCACAGGACCGAGCGCCATGACGGCAAGAACGCGTCATCCAACCTACGTACGAACACGATGAAAGGAGATTCTTCATGTTTAAGCGCAACGTTCTCGCGGTATCCCTGACCCTCGCCGGCCTCTGCGCCGCCCAGGCCGCCCTGGCTGATGTCAATGGTGGTGGCGCTACCTTGCCTCAGCCGCTCTATCAGACTTCCGGCGTACTGACCGCCGGTTTTGCCCCCTACATCGGCGTGGGCAGCGGTGCGGGCAAGGCTGCTTTCCTGAACAACGACTACACCAAGTTCGTGGCCGGCAACACCAGCAAGAACGTGCACTGGGCTGGCAGCGACTCCAAGCTTTCCGCCACTGAACTGAGCACCTACAACACCGCTCACGGCGCTGCCTGGGGCCCACTGATCCAGGTGCCTTCGGTTGCCACCTCGGTAGCCATTCCGTTCAACAAGACTGGCACTGCCAACGTTAACCTCAGCGTCGCTCAGTTGTGCGGCGTGTTCGCCGGCACATTGACTGACTGGAGCCAGATCACCGGTTCGGGCCGTACTGGCGCGATCACTGTGGCTTACCGTGCAGAGAGCAGCGGTACCACCGAACTGTTCACCCGTTTCCTGAACGCCAAGTGCGGTACAAGTGTCCCAGGCACGTTCTCCATCACCACCAACTTCGCTTCCAGCTACAGCGGTGGCCTGCCGGCCGGTGCCGTGGCCGCCACGGGTAGCCAAGCCGTGATGACTGCGGTGAACGCTGCCCAGGGCCGCATCACCTACATGAGCCCGGACTACGCCGCTACCACCCTGGCCGGCCTGGATGACGCCACCAAGGTTGCTCGCGTTGCCGGTGTTTCTCCTGCCCCCGCCAACGTATCGACTGCCATCGCTGCTGTTCCGGTACCGGCCGCCGCCAACCGTGCCAACCCGAACGCCTGGGTACCCGTGTTCGCCGCAACCACCAACCCTAACGATCCAAGCGTCGTGGCTTACCCAGCCACCGGCTACCCGATCCTGGGCTTCACTAACCTGATCTTCAGCCAGTGCTACGCCGACGCTGCGCAAACCACTCAGGTGCGCGATTTCTTCACCCGTCACTACAACGCAACTGCGGCCAACAGCAACGACGCCGCTATCACCGCCAACCGCTTTGTGCCTCTGCCAGCGACCTGGAAAACCGCCATTCGTAGCAGCTTCGTGACTGCAACCAATGCCCTGAGCATCGGCAACAGCAACGTCTGCAACGGCATCGGTCGTCCGCTGTAACACCACGCCTGAGCGAAACGCAGTACCGATCAGCAACGGCGAAGGCCGTTGCTGATTTTTCGCGTAATGCCTGAACCAACACAGCCACATGAAATTTTCATGACATCCGTTCGGTCCCGAACGGCTGCAACCGCCTAACCCCTATAACCAACGCTGGCAGCTTGATGGCACTGCGTTGCGCCCCTTAGAGCGAACCCGAAAGGATGAGTAGGATGCTGCGCTGCAAACCCCGGATGAACTTGAATGCTTCCCGTCGCAATGGCGAATTATCGGTATGGCGGCTCAAGCCGTTGGCACAGGCCATTGCCTTGCTGATGGTGGCCGGCAATGCCCAGGCGGCGACGGCGTTCAGTTCGGCCTGGTTTGCCGCCAAGGGGGCATCCCCGGCCGGTGGTGCGGCACGGCCCACCACAGCGTTGCCCGGCATGCCGCCACCCTTGGCGCAGCAACAACGGGCCAATGCCCAGTTGCAGCGTTCGCTGACCAACCTCAACAACACCGTGGCCGCCATCGCGGCTCAGCAGGCGGCACAGGCCGCCGGGCGGCAAGCCGCGTTCGGGCAGATCCAGACCGTGCCCGACGGCTTGGGCGAGGGCGGGCTCAAGGTCGACAACAGCCTGACCCAGGGCTGGCTCAACGCCAAGGGGCCGCAGCAGACCCAGGCCGGTGGCAAGACCACGGTGAAGATCGAGCAGACCGCCGACAAGGCGATTCTCAACTGGGAAACGTTCAACGTCGGGCGCAACACCACGGTGGATTTCCAGCAGCAAGCGGACTGGGCCGTGCTCAACCGGGTCAATGACCCTCAAGCGCGACCGAGCCAGATCCAGGGCCAGATCAAGGGCAATGGCACGGTGATGCTGGTCAATCGCAACGGCATCATTTTCAGCGGCAGCAGCCAGGTCAACGTACGCAACCTGGCGGCGGTGGCGGCCAATATCAGCGACGAGCAGTTCAGCCAGCGAGGGTTGTACGTCGACGCCACCGGCACCCAGCCAACCTTCACCGATGCCGCCGGCAAGGTTGAAGTGCAACGCGGCGCACAGATTGAAACCCGCCGCGCCGCCACTTCCACCGCCGGCGGTGGCTATGCCTTGCTGTTGGGCTCGGAAGTGGAGAACGCCGGTTCCATCATCACCGCCAAGGGCCAGACCACCCTCGCGGCGGGCGACAGTTTCTATATCCGTCGTGGGCAGGGCACCAGCGGCAACCTGCGCTCCACCACCCGTGGCAATGAGGTGGCGACGTCGCTCAAACCGGGCAGCAGCGCCGGCACGGTGATCAACAGCGGTCTGATCCAGGCCAGCACCGGGGACATCACCCTCACCGGCCACACTGTGCAGCAAAACGGCGTGGCGGTGGCCAGCAGTTCGGTGGACACGCGCGGCACCGTGCATTTGCTCAACGCCATCAGCGACACCGGCGGCAGCGTGACCCTGGGGCAGGGCAGCACCACCGCCGTGCTGCTCGACGCCGCCGGCGGCAGCGCGCTGGACAGCCAGCGCAATGCCGGGCCCGCCGGCCTGGATGGCACGCCGAACAACCTGATCAGCGGACAGTTCAACAACCTCAGCAGCGTGGTCGACCGTAGCGACCAGTCGCGGATCGAGATCGTCAGCGGTGGCAGCGTCGACTTCCAGAACGGCTCTATCACCTTGGCCACCGGCGGGCAGGTTGCGGTCAGCGCCGCGGGACGCAGCCTGGTGCGCGATGGCGCGGTGATCGATGTGTCCGGCGCCATCGGCGTCAAGGTGGCGATGGAGTCCAACTCCATCAAGGTCAACGTCCAAGGTAACGAACAACGGGATGCGCCGATCAACCGCGAAGGCGGCAAGCTGACCAACAGCGACGTGTGGGTGGACGTGCGTGACCTGGTCTACGTCCCGGCGGGTACCAACGGTTACGCCACCGACCGCTGGTACACGGCGGGTGGCCTGTTGGAGGTTGGCGGTTATCTAGGCACCCGTGGGCATAGCGTCGGTGAGTGGGCGGCCCAGGGCGGTACCCTGACGTTCACCGGCAACGACGTAGTGACCCAGCAGACCGCCCAGTTGAATCTGTCCGGCGGCACCCTGGATGTGCAGAGCGGCTACCTGCGCCAATCCTGGCTCAAGGGTGCCAATGGTCGCTTGTATGAGCTGTCCAAGGCCCCGGGCGACATTCTTTACACCGGCATCTACAAGGGCTACGAAGACCACAGCCAACGCTGGGGCCAGACCGATTACTACTACAACCCGCTGATCGCCCCTCGCGAGCGTTTCGAGGCCGGCTACACCGTCGGCCGCGATGCCGGCAAGCTGGTGGTGTCGACCCGCAACGCCGTGCTGGAAGGACAGATCGTCGGCGAGGTCTACCAGGGTGAACGCCAGACCCAGGCGCCGAACCTTAGCCTCGACGGCTACCAGCAATCGCAAAACGCCGTGGCCCGACGTGCGCAATTATGGGTCGGCAGCTACACGCCAATCCATGACAAGGCCAGTGGCGTGATCAACAGTGGCCTCAACCCCACCTTCGATCAGGTCACGCTCGGCAAAGTGACCGACAAGCTCGCTGCGGGGCTCGACCTGACCTCGGTGGTCGGCGCTGACCGACAAGGCAAACTGGAGCTGGACAATGCGCTGCTCAGTGGCTTCCAGCTCGGCGCGGTCAAGGTGGCGGCGGGTGAGGGCATCAAGGTCGATGGGGCACTGAAGGTCGCCGACGGCGGCGACATCACGCTATATGCGCCGCAGGTCGAGGTGAACGCCGACTTGACGGCCCGCAGCGGTCGCATTGCCTTGGGTAACGTGCTCAAACAGGTCAGGGCCGATAACTTCCAGATGGCAGACATCACACTTTCACCCGCCACGGGACAACGGGCGACGGTCACATTGGGCGAGGGCGTCAAGCTCGACACCGCCGGGCGCTGGAGCAATCTGCTGCTCGACGGCAACGACCGCCAAGGCCTGCCGTTCATCAACGGCGGCAGCGTGTCCGTGCGTAGCAGTGGCGATATTGATGTGCAGCAGGGCAGCCTGATTGACGTCAGTTCCGGCGCTGCCGTGATGGCCGATGGCAAGACTCGCGGCGGCAAGGGCGGGGATTTGACCTTGACCGCGAGTACCGGTGCATCGTCCGGGAACGGCGACTTGAACCTCGAAGGTGAACTGCGCGGTACCGGCGTGAGTGGCGGCGGGACCTTGAAGCTGGCGGCCAGTAAAGTGCTGATCGGCAACAGCGGCACCCCCCTCGAACCTGGCACTTTGCAACTGGCCGGCGATTTCTTCGACAAGGGTTTCTCGGCCTATGACATCACCGGCAACAAAGGCCTGAGCGTGGCCGACGGAACCCGGGTCGATGTGACCATGCCGGTGTACCGTGTTGGTGAACAGGCGTTGGTCACCGGCAGCGACGTGGAGCCGGCCGCTGCCTTGCAGCGCTGGACGCCGGCGCTGTATCAGGAAGATGCGGTCAAAGGTGTCCTGACCCAGCGTCGTGGTGCGAGCCTGAGCCTGACCGCCGGCACCGCGGATTCCAGCGCCGTCGACATGGCGAGCACGGTATTGAGCTTGGGCAAGGGCAGCGTCATTACCGTTGATCCAGGCCAGGGCATCGATGTCCGGAGCAGCGGGCAATTGACCGCCAACGGCACGCTTAACGCCTGGGGCGGGCGGGTCAGCCTTACCGAGTTGAGCGTCGATGATGCGGTTCGCGATCAGGTCAATGCCCAGGGCCACGGTCGTTCCATCTGGCTGGGCGAGCAGGCGCTGATCGATGTATCGAGCCGGGCGATGACAGCTCAGGATATGCGCGGCCAGACTTATGGCCTGGTGCGCGACGGCGGGCAGATTGTCATCGGTGGCCGCATTGATGGCGCGAAAGGATCGACGTCTGCCTCCGAGCTGTTTGTGGTGGTGCGCGACGGTGCCCGTCTGCAAGCGGATGGCAGCCAGGCCGTGCTGGATGTCGCTGGTCAGGGGCGCACGCTGGTGGCGAGCAACGGCGGCAGCATTTCCCTGGCGTCGGCCAATGGCTTGTATCTGGACGGCGCATTAAGCGCCCGTTCGGGAGGCGCCGGGGCGGCGGGGGGTAGCCTGTCGGTGGCGCTGGAAACGCCCTACTACCTGAAAAGCGCAGTCGATGGCCGGGTGTTGAACGTGCGCGAGCTGGTGTTGGAACAGGTGGCTCAGGCACATCGGCTTGGCGACACGGCTGAAGCATCGGCGGGTTCGCTGGTTTACGGTCACGGTCGGCTAGGGGTCGATCAGGTCCAGGCCGGTGGTTTCGACAATGTGTCCTTGTTGAGCAACGGACTGATGAGCGTCGATGGCAACCTGTCGATGTCCCTCGGACAAAGCCTGAGCCTGTACGCCCGCAGCTTTGGATTGAGTGCAACCGCGCCAGCCGATACCCGGGTCGAGTTCAATGCACCCCATGTGTTGCTGTCTACGGCGACAGGGCTGGCGACCACTCGTCCGAGTTTTGAGCCTTACACCCGGCCAGTGATCGAGGGTGGCGCGGTGTCTCTATTGGCGAACAAGGCGGTGTTATCCGTCAACGCGGATCTGCTGGATGTGCAAGGCAATGTGACGTTCAGCAGCAAAGGCACAGTGAGGCAAGCCGACGGCAGCACGCTGGAGCTTGAGCGCGCAGGTTTCGATCAGGTCCGGCTACGCAGCCGGGGTGATCTGCGATTCCTGGCCGGGTTCTCAAGCGCCGATATGCCTACGGGTTTTACCACGCAGTTGCTGACCCCTTCGGACATGCTGTTGCAAGCGGCCCAGCTGTATCCGGCGACGGGGGTCGGGGCTCGGGTGTTGGCGGGGTCTGGTTGGGGGACATCGGATAATGGTACCCCTCTCTACGACCCGGCACGCAGCCTGGTTATCGGGCGCACAACCCAGATAACGCCCCAGATACCCTATTCGGCATTCGGGCGCTTGCAACTGGGTAGCGCGACCATCGAACAGGGGGGCGTGGTTCGGGCGCCATTGGGGTTGATTGAGGTCGGCACTAACGGCGGCGTAGGGGGGTATGCCATCAGCGATCGGGTAAGTCTGTTGCCGGGCAGCCTGACGTCGGTCAGCGGCTTGGGCCTGCGATTGCCCTATGGCGGCACGGTCGATGGTCAAAGTTATGAGTACGCTGGCAAGAAGGTGGTGTTGTCCGGACAGGGTGCAGTACCCGGCCTAAGCGCCGACATTAACATCGGCGTCATTCTGGGCGGGCGGTCGGTCAAGGCACAGGAAGGTTCGGTGCTTGACCTGTCCGGTGGCGGTGATCTGCTCGGCGCTGGCTTTATCTCAGGCCGTGGTGGTTCTACTGACGCACGTTTCAATCCGCTGGTACAAATGGGTGTCAATGGCGGTTTCACCTTGCCTGGTCTTTCCAGCAACCCGGTCTACGCCATTGTGCCGGGCAACCAGAGCCCGTACGCGCCGGTCGCCCCCGAGGGCGGCGCTGTGGATCCGAGGGTGGGGCAGCAAATCACCATCGGTGCTGGCGTTGCGGGGCTGGCCGCAGGCACCTATACGTTGATGCCGTCCACCTATGCCTTGCTGCCGGGTGCGTTCCGGGTTGAGATCAATGGCTTGGCGGGGCAAGTCGCCACAACGGGCGCGCAACAGATGCGCAACGGTTCCTGGGCGACCGGCGGGGTGCTGTCGGTGGCCAATACCGGGCAGCGCAACAGTTTGTCCAGTCAGGTCATTCTGACGTCGGGGGATGTGCTGCGTCGTTATTCGCAATACAACGAAACGAGCTACGCGCAATTCGCCGTGGCCGACGCCGCTCGTCTGGGCGTACCCCGGGCAATGCTGCCGGTAGACGCCAAGACCTTGAAACTGAACCTGGCCCCTGGAGCAGGGGATCAAGCCTTCTCCTTCAAGGGCATCGGCAAGTTCGCGCCTCAGGTGGGAGGCTTCGGCGGTTCCGTCTCAGTGGTTGGTTACGCCCGGAGCGCGCTGGAAGTGGTTGCGGATGGGCGTGGGGCCACGGCTGGTTTCGAGGGCGTGACCCTCACTGCCCAAAGCCTGAATGCATTGAACGCTACGCGTCAGGTCATAGGCGGCCTGTTTTCGGTTAGTTACGGTCAAAGCGGAAATTACGTGACTCCGGTGTTTGAGATGTCGCGTAGCGTGACATTGCGTGAAGGGGCGGCTTTAGCAGCACCTGAGGTTTTCCTGTTGGCCAATGGCGGCGAGCTATCGATGGAACAGGGCGCTGTCATCAACACCATCGGTCGTGGCGCGGCTGCTTACGACGCCCGAAATGGCTTTATTTACAGTCTCAACAACGACGCCAATATGCTGGCCGCCTCCAATGGTTTGCTCAGCGTACTGGCCCCTCCATCGGGCGGCGCAGGCTCCATCAATATCGGTGGCTGCCGCCTGACGCCTTGCAGTGGCGTCACACGCATTCACTCCGAAGGCAGTATCGTTGCAGGCACCGCTGGCAGCCTGGAACTGGACGACCAGGTACGTTACGGCACCCGTCACCTGACCCTGGCCCTGAGCAACATCAACGTCGGCACCGCCCAGGCATTGAGCGATGCGTCGGGGCGCAATGTACTGCCTGCCGGTCTGACCCTGAGCCAGACCGTCCTGGATCGCCTGTTGCGCGGGGACACCCAATATGGTGCTCCGGCCCTGGAGACCCTCGAACTGTCGGCCAGTCAGGCGCTGAATTTCTATGGCACCGTCAGCCTCGACACCTATGATTCGGCCACTGGTAAGTCGCGCCTGAACAACCTGATGCTCAGCACCCCGGCGATTTATGGCGCCGGCAACGCCAATGACGTAGCGACCATCCGCACCGCCAACTTGATCTGGAACGGCGCCGTCGGCGCGCCGGGTTCGGTCATCGCCGGCGGGGCCGGGACCGGCGCCGGTCGCCTGGACATCCAGGCCCAGCGCATCGAGTTCGGCTATGGTGAATTCGCCCAGCCGAGCTCGGTCACTACCCTGGACCGTCTGGCCCTGGGCTTTGCCAACGTCAACCTCAGCGCCAGCGAGCGTCTGACCGCCAACCACAAGGGCAGCCTGGCGGTGTATCAGACCCAGGGTGCATACGACCCGAAAACAGGTTTCGCCTACAGCGGCGGCAACCTGAATATCCTCACTCCGTTGTTGACCGGTGAAGCCGGTTCGATCAACCGCATCACTGCGGGTGGGGCGATCAACGTAGCGGGTGCGGGCACCAAGCCGGGCGCTGTCTCCGGGCTTGGCGGCGAGCTATCCCTCAAGGGCACGACCGTCAACCTGGCCAGCGCGGTGGTGCTGCCCAGTGGCAAGCTGACCCTGAGCGCGACCCGCGACCTGACCCTGGCCGATGACGCGCAGATCGACGTGGCGGGTCGCACGCTGACCTTCAACGATGTGACGCGCTACAGCGCTGGCGGCGAGGTGATTCTGCAAAGCCAGAACGGCGACATCCGTCAGGCCGATGGCTCGACCATCGACGTCTCGGCTCGCAACAACCAGGCCGGTCGGCTCAGCGCCGTGGCCGTGGACGGGGCGGAAGGCGTGGTGGACCTGCAAGGGCGGATTCTGGGTAGCAGCACGGGCGAATACGACGCCGGTGGCACCGCCATGCCGTACCTGGCCGGCAGCGTGGAGATCCAGGCCCAGCGCCTGGGCCACAGCGGCAGCCTCAGCGAGCAGTTCGCGGCGTTGAACCAGCGTTTGAACGATGGGCAGGTGTTCGGCGCCCGGGGGTTCCAGCTCAAACAGGGCAGCCTGGTGATCGGCGACGGGCTCAAGGCCTCGTCGATCAACGTGTCGGTGGACAACGGCAGCCTGCTGGTCAACGGTAAGGTGGACGCCAGCGGTGAGCGCGTTGGCAGTATCTATCTGGCCGCCGGCAATGCCCTGACCCTGGGCAGCGCAGCGGTGCTCGATGCCCATGGCCGCCGCCTGCGGGTGGACAGCTACGGCAAGATCATCGACTCGCCGAACCGTGCCATTGTGGACCTGACCGCACGACAAGGGCTGCTGACCCTGGGCAATGGTGCCCGTATCGACCTGCGCCATGGCACCGAGGTAACGCTGGGCAGTAAGCCGGGCATGAATGACGGTCGCGCTCGCGGAACATTGCAGCTCAACGCACCACGACTGGGCGGTGTTTCAGGCGGCGACGTAGCGATCGATGCCAGCGGCGCCGTGGATGTCCAAGGCGCCCGCTCGATCGCGCTGGTGGCTATGTGGCAATACGACGATGCACCGCTGATCAACGTACCGGCGGCCAGCGGCAAGCCTTATCAGGTCATCGATCAAGCGTGGTTGGACGCTGTGCACGATGACAACACCGCGTTCATCACTCAGGCCCACGCCAACGACGATCTGTTGCAGCGCAAACTCGCCGGACTGCACAACAGCCGCTATCGCGATGTGTTCCATCTGCGCCCTGGCGTGGAGGTGGTGAGCGCGACGGCCGATGGCGACCTGGTGGTCCAGGGCGATCTGGACCTGTCGCGCTATCGCTATGAGAGCCTCAATCCGCATAACCGACTGGACGAGAACGTCTATGGCTCCGGCGAATCCGCGAGCCTGACGTTGCGCGCCGGGGGCGATCTGAATATCTATGGCAGCATCACCGATGGTTTCGCCCAGCCGCCGGCCAGCAACGATGACAAGGGCTGGGTGCTGTTGCCGGGTATTGATTTTGCGGCGGGCGATATCGTCGTGCCCGGTCCCGGCGTAACCCTGGCGGAGGACACGGCGTTTCCGGCCGGCTCGGTGCTCAATTTCGACGTCCCGCTCAAGGGCGCCACCCTGGCGGCGGGGACGCGGCTGCCGGTAGCCGCGACGCTTGAACAACCTTTGGTACTGCCGGCGGGCACGGTGCTCGCCGCGGCGGTGCATGACGCCTCGGGTAATCTGTTGTTCGCCGCCGGCACTTTGTTGGCTTCGACTCAGACCCTTGAGGCGGGCACAGTGCTGGGGGCTGGGAGCCTGCTGGGCAGCAGCGCAACCATTGGCGGCCTGACCTGGCCCAAAGGCGTTGCACTGCCAGGCATTGCGGACGCGACCCATGGCTTGACCAACGTCGTGCGTCTCAGCGGTCCCCTGGCATTGAACGTGGGTTCGAAAATTCCTTCAGGTACCGACATCAAGCTGCCGGCGGGTGTCGAGTCGGTGCAACTGCGTCCGGAAGTGGCGGGCAGCAACTGGGCCATTGCGCCAATGCTGGCTGAGGGCTCGCAGTCCTGGTCCCTACGGTTGGTGGCCGGCGCCGATACGCAGGCGGCGGACAGTCGGGTCGTGCAGCCGGCATCGGCCAGTGGCGATCTTCACCTGGCTGATAGTCATTACGGCGTATTTGGTGTGCCGAGTATGGTCTGGACCGAAGCCGGATCGCTGGAGTTTTTTGGTGATACCAGCATGGTAGGGCAGCCCGTGGACTTCGTTGGGTTCGGCGATCCTAATCTGTGTATCGACGACCCGTCTCGTTGTGAAGAGGGTGGTCCCCCCGGATATAAGCCGGGCAGCCAACGCTGGAGTGTCATTCGTACTGGCACGGCAGACCTTGAGTTGCTGTCGGCCGGTGATTTGAAAATGGATTCCCTTTATGGGGTCTACACCGCCGGCAGCTCGGCCAACGCAACCTACGCTGGCGACCCGTACAACCAGCCCAAGGCGTTGGGGGCAGGAAATACAGTGCTCAATGACGCAACAGGCGAAAATGAGCAATTCGTGGACGGCGGCGTCAACAGTGTCTATCGCGCTTGGTACCCTGATGCGGGTGGCAACTTGACCTTGAAGGTCGGTGGTAACCTGATCGGCAATGCCATGGATGTTTCCAGCAGCAGTTATGGGCGGCCCAATCTACTCGACACCGGCTACGACACGGTCAATGTCGGTAACTGGTTGTGGCGTCAAGGCAACGGTTCTGTCGCTACGGGTAGCGGGGCACAGCCGTCCGCCTGGTGGATCAATTTTGGTAGCTACACCGCTGCCCAGGATCCCAGCAAGGCCGATCTGATGGTTGGATTTACCGGTTTCGGTACGCTGGGCGGCGGCGACCTGAATGTTCAGGTCGCCGGCGATGCCGGGGTAATCGATCAACTGACGGGTAGTCTTCTTCAATTCGGCAGCAGCAGCCGTAGCCAGGGTTTAGTGCTCGCGGTGGGCAGCACCGGTCGCGTAGGCTCCGATGGCAGTCTGCAGCTGACCGGCGGTGGTGATCTCAATCTGCATGTGGGCGGTGCCTTGAATCCCGGGAGCCCGTTCGTGGCCGGGCATCTCAACGGTGCGGTCACCAACCTGCGCGGCCACGCACAGATCGATAGCGGCGCCATCGGCCGTATCGACCTTCAATACGGCAACGCTGCCTCGGCGCAGTCCCCCGGAGAAACGCGAGCCTACGACTCCTTCAAGTCCACGCGAGGATTTGCTACCGGTGGCCTGACCCTCATGCCGGGCGATGCCACTTTCGATCTGACAACCTCGGGCGACCTTGTCGTGATGGACGTCGCCGACCCGGGACGGGCGCCGATGATGAGCGCCTCTCGCTTCAAGGACGCCGACAGTAACGGATCCGGACTGAGCTGGTTCACGCTATGGACGGCTAATACTGCGATCGACTTGTGGTCGTCCGGAGGTAACCTGACGCCTTTCACCTCCAGTACCGCAACGGACCTGGCGGTGGTCTACCCATCGATTCTCAGAGCGGTGGCGGCCAGTGGCAGCCTCTATTACGGAAAATCTTCGGCAGTCTATGACGCAGGCTACAGCGGCGATAATCGTCCAGCCCTGCTGCTCGCTCCCGGCATCAACAGCGAGTTGCAATTCATGGCCGGCGATTCCATTTATGGGGGCGACATGTCGGTCAGTCGTTCCGGCGCCGCGTCGACCGCTTTGGCGACGCCATTGCGGCCAGCGTATGCCGCTTCCGTCGATAGCGGCATCAGTATCAAGGTCAGCAATCTCTCGGCTGATGGCAATCCCGTGCGCCTTAGTTCGAACATGCTGCCGCTGTTTGCCTTCGACACCAGCAGCGCTTCCAACGAATGGGCCCTCAATGCCGATCCTGTTCGCTTCTATGCGCTTGAAGGCGACTTGCTGGCGGTGACCACCGGTCGATCCATGACATCCGCTTCCACGGCCAGATGGCCTGGGCGAATTGCATACGAAGGCGCCGGAACTGTCCGGATGATGGCTGGACGAGACATCGTCAGCAGCGGGGTACCGCTGGCCGGATCGCGCAGTGATGACAACAATGAAGCGGGGAACTACACCGTCGCCGGCAACCTCTTCATCCACAACAACCCCACCGATATCTCCATCGTCTCGGCCGGGCGCGACATCCTCTACAGCAACTTCAACGTCGCCGGTCCCGGCCTGCTGGAGATCACTGCCGGGCGCAACATCCTGATGGACGACAAGGTCAGCATCACCAGCCTCGGCGCCGTGGTGCCGGGCGATTCGCGCCCTGGCGCGAGTCTGGTGCTGCAAGCCGGCGCGGGTCTCGACGGGGCGGATTACCAGCGCTTTATCAAGGCGTACCTGGACCCGGCGAACCAGGCACTGGCCGGCGTGCCGCTGGCGAGCCAGGACGGTAAGGTCGCCAAGACTTATGAAGCGCAACTGGTGGACTGGCTGCAGCGGCGCTTCGGCTTCAGCGGCGACAGCGAGCAGGCCCGTGCCTATTTCGCGGCGCTGCCGGCCGAACAGCAGCGGGTGTTTGCCCGCGAGGTGTACTTTGCCGAGCTCAAGGCCGGTGGGCGTGAGTACAACGAAGCCGGTGGTGTGCGCCAGGGAAGCTATCTGCGCGGTCGGGAGGCCATCGCGCTGTTGTTCCCGGACAAAGATGTGGCGGGCAATGCGATCACGTACAAGGGCGACATCACGATGTTCGGTGGGGCAGGCGTGCACACCGATTTCGGCGGCAGCATCCAGATGCTTACCCCGGGCGGTGGCCAGACCTTCGGCATCGAGGGCAATGCACCGCCATCCACCGCGGGGGTCATCACCCAGGGCGAGGGTAATATCCAACTGTACGCACACAACAGCATCCTGCTGGGGCAGAGCCGGATCATGACCACCTTTGGCGGTTCGATCCTCGGCTGGTCGGCCCAGGGCGACATCAACGCCGGGCGCGGTTCGAAGACCACGGTGGTCTACACGCCGCCAAAACGGCTGTACGACACCTGGGGCAATGTGAGCCTGTCGCCGTCGGTGCCAAGCACCGGTGCCGGTATAGCCACCCTCAATCCGATTGCCGAGGTGGCGCCCGGCGACATCGACCTGATCGCGCCGCTGGGCACCATCGATGCGGGCGAGGCGGGGATCCGGGTCTCGGGTAATGTGAACATCGCGGCATTGACCGTCGTGAATGCGGCGAACATCCAGACCCAGGGCAAATCCACCGGCGTGCCGCTGGCGGCCACGGTCAACACCGGGGCAATTACCTCCGCCAGTTCGGCGGCCTCTTCGGCGACCCAGGCGGCTGAGGATGTGGCGCGCCAACAGCAGTCGGCGGCGCGGCAGAACCAGGCGTCGGTGTTCACCGTGCAGGTGGTGAGCTTCGGCACCGAACAACTGGCGCCGTCCCGGGACGGCGCCAGCCGCGAAGCGCCGAGAACCTATGACCCCGCCAGCCCCGTGCAGGTGCTCGGTGCCGGGCCCTTGGATGAGCAGACCCGACAGCGGTTGACCGAGGAGGAGCGGGGGCGGTTGAGTTTGTGAGGCAGGGGATGCGTGCGGTGGTGACTGTGCCGGCGCCATCGCGAGCAGGCTCGCTCCCACGGTGGATCCGTGGGTACGCAGGATTTGCAGGCATGCCGAAGATTCCGTGGGAGCGGGCTTGCCCGCGAAGGCGATGGTTCAGCCGCCAAAGATGTTGGCTGCTAGAGCGCGTTCGCGAGCAAGCCCGTTCTCAAATGGGATTTCCTGGCGGTCACGGAACCCGAATCCAACCCCAATTCCCTGTGGGAGCGAGCCTGCTCGCGATGGCGGTCTATCGGTTTGTGAATACTTCGAGTGTGCCTTACAACCACCGCGGTGTGGTAAAGAACGAGGCCATTTCCGAGCGGGCCAGGGCCGAGCCGAAGTAGGGGCCTTGCACATGGTCGCAGGCGACGCTGCGCAGCTGGCCGTATTGGCGGGCGTTCTCGATGCCTTCGGCAGTGACCGTCAGCCCTACGCTACGACTCAACCGGATCATCGCCAGCACGCCTTCCTGGTCTTGCTCCAGGCCCAGTTGCGCGAGGATGTTGCGATCGAAGCGGATACCGTCGAACGGCTGGTTCAAGACTTCACGCAAGGATGCGATGTTGGTACCGAACTTGTCGATGTTGATCCGCACGCCCAGTTTTTTCAGGGCGTGCAGGGTATTGGCGACGGTCTTGTGATCGGTCAGCAGAATCCCCTCGGCCACTTCCAGTGTCAGGCGGTGCGGATCCAGGCTGCTCGCATCCAGGGCTGTTTGCACTTGTTCGAGCAGAAAGCTGCTGCTGAACCACTTCGGGGAAACCGCCAGGGAGACATTCACCGTGTCCGGCCAGGTTGCCGCCTCTTCGCACACGTTGATCAGCATCCACGTGCCCAGGTCTTGCAACTGCCCGGACGCTTCGGCGATCGGGATGAAGTCGGCCCCGCCCAGCTCGCCTTTTTCAGGGTGGTGCCAGAACGTTTGCGCTTCGAAGCCGTGCAATTGTTCGGCGTTCATGTCGAAACGAGGCAGGTAGCGCAGTTCCAGTTGGTCCCGGTGCATCGCATCACGCAGTTGCTGTTCGTAGCGCCGACGGTCGCGCGCGACGTTGCCCATGGCCTCTACGTACACCCGCCAGGTGTTGCGACCGGCTGCCTTGGCCGCATACAAGGCGATGTCGGCATGGCGCAGCAGTTCGTCGGCGCGCTCATCACCGGGCTGCGCCCAGGCCACTCCGATGCTCACGCCCAGGTACAAGGTGTTGTCGCCCAGGTGCATGGGCCGCTGCATGCAATCGATCAAGCGCTGGCACAGCTGGTCCAGATCCTGTGCCTTGCCAGGGTTGGGCATGACGATGACGAACTCATCACCGCCCAGGCGCGCCACCAGGTCGGTGCTGCGTACATTCTGCTGAAGGATATGTGCCACCTCCTTGAGCACCTTGTCCCCCACGGCATGCCCAAGGGAGTCGTTGACCGGCTTGAAGCGGTCCATGTCCAGGTTCAGCACCGCCAACGGCACGCCATTGGCCGGATCGAGGTGTTCGCTCAGGCAATCGAACAAGCGATTGCGGTTCGCCAGCCCGGTCAGCGGGTCGTGCAGGGAAAGGTGCTTGATCTGCGCCAGCGCCCGCAGCTCCTCGGTGATATCCGTGGCGGTGCCGCGAAAGCCCAGGGTGCCGGCCTCGATGGCCCGAACCGAAAGCTTGCAGGTGCGGATGCGTTGGTTGCGCGCCGTGTACTCGCAGAGCAGTGGGGTCGAGGACGCGCTGTTGGCTCCGCCGAGCAGCCACTGGGCAATCGAGATCGAACCGCCATGGGGATGTAGCAACCGGTGCAGGGGCTTGCCCAGCCAATCGGCAGGATTGAAGCCGGTGACTTGTTCGAAACGTTCCGACAGATAAGTCAGCGTCCCGTTCGAATCGACCTCCCATAACCAGTCAGACGATACTTCGGCGATATCCCGGAAGCGTTCTTCGCTGCGCTCCAACGCCTTGCGGTGCGCCAGCAGGCTGGCGTACTGACGCTCCTGAGCGCGGAGCATGACCAGCGCATGGCGCAACACGGCCAGAGCCAGGACTGCCAGCACCAGCAAAGCGACGGCCAGCAACGGCAAGAGGACTTTGCGCAGGTCATTGCCGGGTGTCGCCGGACGCCAGGTCAGCGCCTCCCGGGTCAGATTGTCCAGCAGCACCTGGGCAGTATCGGGTGGGCCCGGGGACCAGGCGATATGGGCATCGGGCAGGGCGAAGTCGCGGGCCAGGTTTTGCAGCGATGGGGTATCGAGCACTTTCACGAACAGCAACAGACTCGGCGGACCGGGAATCTCGGGCACGCTATTGTCAGTACCGGTGGTGATGGCAGCGGTGGCAACGAATGCCGGTGCGCCGTTGTGATGAGCCATCTCGACAATCACTTCGTCGCGGTTTTCCGGGGCGCGGGCTTTCTTCATCAGCGCCCGCAGATCACCCGCCAGCCAGGTCTGGGCAGCGACTTCGCTCATCTCGCCGTCGATGACCGAATAGACGGTTTTGCCGGTGGGGGAAATGACAAACACTGCCTGGTAGCCGTAGAGCGAAAATACGCTGCTGCCGACGTTTTCCTGATCGTAGGCCCAGTCTTTGTCCATCTTGATGTGCAGGTGCCGGTAGGCGTCGCTCCACTTGGAGTAGTCGCTCAGGTCCCGACCGATGCCGGTACGGATACCGTCGATCGCCCGTTGGGCAAAGAACAGGCTCTGCTCGCGGGCGCGGCGGTCCTGGACTTCGGTGATGTTGAGCAGTACGGCAATCGCCAGTGCGGACATGACGAACAGCAGCAACATGATGGCCGGGAAGGTCCGACGGGTGAAGCTTCGGCTTGGCGAGCCCGGAGGCAGCTCGGTTGGATCGTTGCCCGCATCGTCAGTCATAAAAATAAGTCATCAGCAAAAAGCGATTTCACCCGCACATGTCCTGTATCGGCGGGTGGGGTGATTAACTTAGTCATGATGGCGAAATCATTCTGTGGCAGGGGGCTTGTCCTGGCTTGAGTGCGAAGCTTTCTCAAGAAGCTTTCTCAAGAAGGGGGCCTGCTTTGCAGGCCAGCGCGAGCAAGCTCCCTCGCCACGGGGTGGGTTTGCAGCTTCAGTCCTTGTCTTTGCGCTGGCCAGGCAGGAGGCTGCTGAGCACCTGCTTGGCGGTTTCCACCACGATGCCGCGCTCGTTCGGGTCGCCCTGGAGCAGGGTCGAGGCGAATTTTTTCGCCTGTTCCAGCTTGATGTGCGGTGGCAGGGGCGGTACGTCGGGGTCTGTGCGAAATTCGATCAGCACCGGACGATCCGCTGCCAGCGCTTGCTCCCAGGCGCCGGCGACATCGTCTTCGTGCAGCACCAGGATGCCCTTCAGGCCGATGGACTCGGCGAACAGGTGGTAAGGCACGTCGGGAATGTCCTGGGAAGCGGAAAATTTCGGGTCGCCCTCCATGACCCGTTGTTCCCAGGTCACCTGATTCAGGTCGCGGTTGTTGAACACCGCGCAGATCCAGCTGCCATTGGCCCAGGTGCGCCAGTATTTGGCGACGGTGATCAACTCGGCCATGTTATTCATCTGCATGGCGCCATCGCCCACCAGGGCGACCACCGGACGGTCCGGATGGCAGAACTTGGCGGCAATGGCATAGGGCACGGCGGCGCCCATGGACGCCAGGCCACCGGACAACGAGCACATCATGCCGCGCCGGATCTGGATATCCCGGGCGTACCAGTTGGCGCAGGAACCGGAGTCGCAGGTGATGATGGCGCGATCGGGCAGGCGGGGCGACAGTTCGAACGTGACCCTTTGCGGATTGATCGGCTTGGCCGACACCAGGGCGCGTTTTTCCAGGGTCTTGTCCCAGCGCTCGCGCCACTGCTCGATTTTCTTGCGCCAGGCGCGGTCGGGTTTTTCTTCGATCAGCGGCAGCAGGGCGCGCAGGGTGTCGACGCTGTCGCCATGCAGGCTGACTTCCATGGGGTAGCGCAGGCTGAGCATGTCCGGCTGGATGTCGATCTGCACCCCACGGGCCTGACCTTCGGGGGGCAGGAACTCGGCGTAGGGGAAACCGGAACCGATCATCAGCAGCGTGTCGCAGCCGGCCATCAGCTTGTCGCTGGGTTCGGTGCCCAGCAAGCCGATGGAGCCGGTGACCCAGGGCAGATCGTCCGGCACGGCGGCTTTGCCGAGCAGGGCCTTGGCCACGCCGGCCCCGAGCTTGTCGGCGATGGCGATCACTTCGTCAGTGGCATGCAGCGCGCCAGCGCCGACCAGGATCGCGACTTTCTTGCCGGCGTTCAACACCTCGGCAGCCTTGCGCAGGTCTTCTTCGTAGGGCACCACCTTGGGTTTGCGATAGCCGACGCCGGAATGCACCGTGCCGTGCTGGCGCGGCGGCTCGGTGTAGGCCAACTCCTGGAGATCGTTGGGCAGGATCAGCGCCGTCACCCGGCGCTCGCCCACCGCCGTTCGCACCGCACGGTCCAGCAGATGACGCACCTGGGAGGGCGCGCTGGCCTGCTGCACGAATGCCCCGGCCACGTCCTTGAGCAGGCTGACCAGGTCCAGTTCCTGTTGGTAATGGCCGCCCAGGGCCGTGCGGGCCTGCTGACCACAGATCGCCAGCACCGGCATGTGGTCCAGCCGCGCATCGTACAGCCCGGTCACCAAGTGAGACGCGCCAGGCCCCGAGGTGGCGATGCACACGCCCAGTTCACCTGTGAATTTGGCGTGGGCGCTGGCCATGAAAGCGGCCATTTCCTCGTGCCGGGCCTGAATGAAGCGGATCTTGCCATTGGCCCGGTTCAAGGCGCCGAACACGCCGTTGATGCCATCGCCCGGATAGCCATAGATGCGGCGCACCCCCCATTCATAAAGGCGCTCCACCAGAAAATCACCGACGGTCATGCTCATGTCTGTCCCTCGTTTGACGGCGCCGCCGCGTCGAGCGGCCTGCGCGGTTGACGTGCTTAAGGACTTGACCGACGCACGCCGCCCAAGGTTTCGATTTTTTCACGCAGCGGTGCCGGGCTTGTATCGCAGTGTGTACCGGGGCGCCGTGGATACACCTGCTTGACGAAGGCCGGTGCCTGCGACACAGCGCGGATACACACCGACGATTAACTACGCCAGCCAGCCGACATCGACCCTGCGATGTGGGTGACTGGCGCAATTGATCAATCGAGGAATACTCCATGCTCAACTTCTCTCGCACCTCTTCTCTTGCACTTGGCCTGGCCCTGGTCGGTGGCCTCGGACTGTCCGCCAGCGCGTCGGCCCTGACCATGAACGACCTGGCGCAGGGCTACACCCTGGCTGCGGCGGACACCGTGAAGAAGCCCGCCGAAGGCAAGTGCGGCGAAGACAAGTTCGCCAAGACCGATACCAACCACGACGGCAAGGTGTCGCGCGATGAGTTCATCGCCGCCGCACCGGAGCGTGCGGCTGAATTCGACAAGATCGACGCCAACCACGACGGCGGTATCTCGCTGCCGGAAGCCAAGCAGTACCTGTCCGCCCAGGCGAAAACCGCTGAAGGCAAGTGTGGCGAGGGTAAGTGTGGGGCGGCTATCGAGTCCTGATTACTCCCGTGGGGAGATGGTCATCTATACCGGCCTGAATGTACGCCGTTAAGCAAACCCTGTGGCGAGGGAGCTCGTTCCCGCTGGGCTGTGAGGCAGTCCCATTGTTGTGAGTGCTGCGCACTCAAGCGGGAGCAAGCTCCCTCGCCACGGGGTTTGATGCGTATTTGGAAGCCGGAGCAGGGCTCCCCACATCGCCATTTCAAGGAGATGTGCCATGTCAAATACCCTTTTCCCTTCATCCGCCGGGCTTGGCCTGCGCCGGGCCTTGCTCGACGAGCTGCGCCAGGCTCCCGTCGGGGACTTTGATTTCCTCGAAGTCGCTCCGGAAAACTGGATCGGGATCGGCGGCCCTCACGGCGCCGCTTTGCGCTCCCTGGCCGAACGCTATCCGTTGTCGTGCCACGGCCTGTCACTGTCCCTGGGCGGGCCGGCGCCGCTGGACCTGGGATTCCTGAAGCAGGTGCGCGGCTTTCTGGAGCGCTTTGACGTTCCGTTGTACAGCGAACACTTGAGTTACTGCGGTGACGAGGGGCATCTGTACGACCTGCTGCCGTTGCCCTTTACCGAAGAGGCGGTGCACCACGTGGCGGCCCGTATTCGCCAGGCTCAGGACGTGTTGGGCCGGCGCCTGGCGGTGGAGAACGTTTCCTACTACGCGGCGCCTCGCCAGGACATGAGCGAGCTGGAATTCACCCGCGCGGTCCTGCGCGAAGCCGATTGCGACCTGTTGTTGGACGTCAACAACGTTTACGTCAACGCGATCAATCATGGCTTCGATCCCCAGGCCTTCCTCGACGGCCTGGAGCCTGGCCGGGTAGTGGCGATGCACGTGGCCGGGCACTACGACGAGTCTGAGACGTTGAAAATCGACAGTCATGGCGCGCCGGTCAAACCGGTGGTCTGGTCGTTGCTCGCACACGCCTATGAGCGTTTCGGCGTCCAGCCGACCTTGCTCGAACGGGATTTCAACTTCCCGCCCTATGCCGCCCTAGTGGCCGAACTGCAGACCATCCGCCAGTTACAACAGCAGGCCGAGCCGCGGCGGGCGGTGGCCCATGGTTGAGCCGTCGCGGACGCTGCATCAGCAGCAACAGGCGTTGACCCGCTATTTGCGTGACCCTGAGCATTGCCCGGCCCCGGCCGATATGGACCCGGCGCGAGCGGCGGTGTATCGCGAGCTGATTTTCGAGAACATGCGCTCGCTGCTCAGCGGCACTTTCCCGGTATTGATCAGCCTGCTCGGGCAGGACCAATGGCGCGCTTGCGTGCGCGGCTTCCTGCGCGATCATCGCTGTACCACGCCCAGGTTCGGTGAAATTGCCCAGGAGTTCGTCGGGTATCTCGCCACGGTACAGGCACCGGACTGGCCGCCATTCATGGCGGAGCTGGCGCACTATGAGTGGGTTGAGATGGCGCTGCTGCAATCGGACGCCGAATCGCTGCCTGCCGGTGACGAAGCGTCGTTGCTCGACCAGCCCTTGCGCCTCTCGCCCCTGGCCTGGCCGCTGGCTTATCAATGGCCGGTGCATCGGCTGGCGCCGCACTATCAACCGGCGACGCCGCCGTCCGAACCAACGTTGCTACTGGTGCGGCGAACCGCGCAGTTCCAGGTACGTTTTTCCGAACTGAGCCCGTTGGCCTGGCGGTTGTTGCAGCGCATCGAAGCGTTTCCCGAGCTGGATGGGCGCGAGCAACTGGTGGTGTTGGCGCGGGAGGCCGGGGTCAGCTCGTTCGGATTCATGGAGGATGCGATGGCGCTGGTGCGCAAGATGCACGGAGAAGGGGTGGTTGGCATCTCCACCCAATCCTCCAACTGAAACGCCCAACCTGTGGGAGCGAGCTTGCTCGCGATAGCGGAGTGTCAGTCAATCATAATATTGCTGACCCACCGCTATCGCGAGCAGGCTCGCTCCCACAGGGGGTTGTGTTTTTCTCAGGGGTTGTGTCTGGCCGTGTTATTGGCGGTGCAGGCCTTTCTTTATCAGCGCATCCACACTCAATTTCCCAGCCCCCTGCAACAGCAGCGGCAACAGCGCCACCAGGTAGATCAGTGGCAGTTTGAAGTTGCCATGGCCTTTATTGCTGATCGCATACCCTTGCGCCAGTTCGCTCAAGGTCGACCAGTCTGCCGGCCAGTGCACCGCTGCGGTGGCGACCACGGTGACGATGACCAGTACCAGAGCCGACAATCGCGTTCCCAGGCCGATCAACAGAGCAATGGCGCAGACCAGCTCTGCCCACATCGACAGCTCCCAGTTCCAACTGGCCGGCAGATGATTGAACGGGAAGGGGAAGGCCGACTGGATCTCGGCGAACCAGTTGCTGCCGTTCCATTTCTCCAGCCCGGACTCGAAAAACTCCCAAGCCAGGAACAGCCGCAGGCCCAGGGGCGCGAGCCATGGGCCGGCGTGATCGAGCGGGGTGTGTAGTGCTTTGAGGGTATTGGTGATGGTGGGGTACATATTGATCTCCTTGGGAACCGGCGTTCTGCGCCGGGAACACCAGGGAGTCTTTCAAGCGGGTGTAAGCAGGGTGTGTCTTCAACGGGGCCTTATCGCAAGCTTGTGTAAGCCGAGTACCGGCAGACACATACCTATACAAAAGCCACCACCGTGTTTTGTGTTGTTCTGGAAGATAGGTACACCGCCGTCCCCCTGTGGGAGCGAGCTTGCTCGCGATGGCGTCCGGTCAGTCGATATCTATGCCGGCTGATACACCGCTATCGCGAGCAGGCTCGCTCCCACAAAAGAGGGTGTTCAGTGGGCGTGAGGAGCCTCGCGGTTCAGGCGCAGTTCGGCACACAGTCCGCCGCCTTCGCGGTTGCTCAGGGTCAGGGAGGCGCCCATGGCAAGTGCCAGTTGCTGGGCGATTGCCAGGCCCAGCCCGGTGCCGCCGGTTTCGCGGTTACGGGAGCTTTCCACCCGGTAAAACGGCTTTAACACTTCGGCCAGTTCCTGGTCGTTGATGCCTGGGCCACGGTCCAGCACTTGGATGCTCAGCTGGCCGTTGTCGGCGAGTTGCACCTGGATCTGCGCCGCGCCGGCGAACTTCAGAGCGTTATCCACCAGATTCACCAGCACCCGCCGCAAGGCATGGGGGCGGGTGTCGATGACCGCCGCGTTTTTCCCGCTCAACTGCACGTCCTTGCCGGTGTCCTGATAGTCGAACACCAGGCTGTCGAGAAAGGCATCCAGGTTCAGACGGCAACTGGCCTCGGTGGCGCCATGGATACTGCGGGCATAAGCCACGCCTTCACGCACCAGGTGCTCCATTTCGCCCAGATCGCTGTACAGCTTGTCCTTCTCCAGACCTTCGTCCATGAATTCGGCGCGCAGTTTCATGCGTGTGATGGGCGTCTGCAGGTCGTGGGAAATCGCCGCCAGCAGCTGCATGCGCTCCTTGAGGTAGGCGGCGATGCGGTCCTGCATGGCGTTGAAAGCCTTGGCGGCGTGCACCACTTCGGTGGGGCCCTGTTCCTCCAGGCGTACGCTGTGGGCGTTCGGGTCGAGGGTTTCCACCGCCTGGGCCAATCGGGTCAGAGGACTGACGGCGATGCGGACGGCCAGCCAGGTGCAGCCGATCAACAGCGCCAACTGGCCCAGCAATACCACTGGCAGCCAGGGGGAGAGGGGCATCATCGCCGGACGGACGTCGATGGTCAGGGGGTTGCCGTCCGCCAGGCGCAAGTGCGCCTGATAATGTTTCTGCGGCCCGGGAATATCGGTGAATGTCAGGGCGTAGGCCTGGCCGAGGGCCTCCTGGATCGAACTCACTGACACCGGCGCATCGTCCGGGAGCATCGGTTGGCCGGGCTGGCCTGCATCGAGCAGATAACCGTAGTTGCGCCGGGTCAGTTTCGGCAGCCAGGCCTGGCGCTCGGCGGCGGGCAAGCGGTCGAGGATCGCGACGGAGGTGGCGACATCGGTCTCCAGGTTGCCGAGCATGGTGGTCTTTGCCGTCTGGTAGCGCTCGTAATACTGCGCCCCAAAGGACAGACCCTGGGCCAGGATCAGGCCGATCAGGAAGATCAGCGACAGCCTCGACGCGAGCGTGCGCGGCCAGCGCAGTGAAAGGTTCATACCGAAGCCTCGAGGATTTCCACCGGCAGTGAGAACACATAGCCTTCGCTGCGCACGGTCTTGATGTAGGCCGGCTCCCGTGCATCGTCCAGCAGGCGCTGGCGCAAGCGACTGACCAGCAGATCGATGGAACGATCGAACAGGTCGGCATCGCGGCCTTGGGTCAGGTTGAGCAGTTGGTCGCGGTTGAGCACTCGCTGCGGATGGTCGAGGAACACTCGCAGCAAACGGTACTCGGCGCCGCTCAGGGCAACCATGGTGCCGTCGGTGTCCAGCAGGTGGCGGGCGGTGGTGTCCAGGCGCCAGCGGCCGAACGCCAGCAGGCGTCCGCTTTCGGTAACCACCAGGTTGGGCGGCAGCATGCGCGTGCGGCGCAGTACCGCGTTGATACGCGCCAGCAGTTCCCGGGCGGCGAACGGCTTGACCAGGTAATCGTCGGCGCCCATTTCCAGGCCGATGATGCGGTCGGTCTCGTCGTTGCGAGCGGTGAGCATCAACACCGGGGTGGCCTTGTGCTTGCCGGCGCGCAGTTCCCGGCAGAGTACCAGCCCGTCGTCCCCCGGCATCATGATGTCCAGCACGATCAGGTCCACCGGAGTGGTTTCCAGGAACGCACGCATCTGCCGGCCATCGGCGACGACGGTGGTGCGCAGGCCGTTCTTCTTCAGGTAGTTGCCCACCAGTTCTCTGATCTCGCGATCGTCATCCACTATCAGCACGTGATCGACATGATCCATGGTGTCCAGCCCTCTTGGCGTTTCGTTGTGGTCAGTCTACAGGCCCCGTCCGGCCCGGCTCGCGACGGTTTGTATTGCAGTGTATCTGGGGCGTAGCGGATACACAGCGATGCAAAAAGCCAGCGGGCTCGATACAGGCGCGATACCTCAAGGACGTTCAATGGCTTCCATCGAGGCGCCACGGCAGACCTCGGCAGAAAACCATCCATTGAACGAGGACACCGCCATGAACACCAAAGCCATCTACGCCGCTTGCCTTTTCGCCGCGCTGAACATCTGCACCCTGTCGGCCCGGGCCGAGAGCAACGTCCAGGCGCAAACCTATCGCTACGGCACCCACCTGGATATCCAGAAGGTGCTGTCGCTTTCCGAAGACCCGGAGCCGGCCTGCGGCGTGGTCAACGCCCACATGACCTACCTGGACTCGGCAGGCCACCAGCAGAAGCTGGACTACCGCAAGTTTGCCGACAATTGCAATGACGGTAACTGAGACCAAGGTGTCAGCGCCGTGGCGAGGGAGCTTGCTCCCGCTGGGTTGCGCAGCGACCCCAAAGCCAGCCGCCTCGGTATGCCTGGTTGACTGTTGTTGGGGCTGCTAAGCAGCCCAGCGGGAGCAAGCTCCCTCGCCACGCAAGCCTTCGCGGGTTCACGAATCCATCAATCATTGAGGTGTTGCCATGCTTCTCATCGCTTTCCTCGGCGGGATCCTGACGATCCTCAGCCCATGTATTCTCCCGGTTGTACCGTTCCTGTTCGCCCGCGCCGACCGCTCGCGCCGGTCGGTGTTGCTGACTCTGGTCGGCATGGTGCTGACCTTTGCCCTGGTCTCGAGCCTGGCGGTGGTGAGCAGCGAGTGGGTGTTGCGTGCCAGCAGTGTCGGCCGGCAAGTCGCGCTGGTGGTGATGGTGTTGTTTGCCCTGTCGCTGATGTTCAGTCAGGTCGGGATCTGGCTGGCGCGGCCGCTGGTCAGCCTGGGCAATCGCATCGATGCCGGCGCCGGGAAGATGGCCGGGCCGCTGGGCTCGCTGCTGATCGGCGTGGCCACCGGGCTGCTCTGGGCGCCGTGCGCCGGGCCGATCCTCGGGGTGATCCTGACCGGTGCCATGCTGCAAGGCGCCAACGCCGGCACTAGCCTGTTGTTGCTGGCCTACGGGCTGGGCAGCGCCTTGTCCCTGGGCACGCTGATCTTTGCCGGACGCGGTCTGGTCGGGCGTCTGAAGCTCTCGCTGCCGGTCACTACCTGGTTGCGCCGTGGCAGCGGCGCCGTCGTACTGCTGGCCGCCGTGGCCATCGGCACGGGCGCCGATGATCGTCTGCTGGCAAGTACCTCGTCCCAAGGCTCGGCGACCCTGGAAAAAAGCCTGCTGGAGAAAGTACCGAAAGCCATCGACTACGTGGTCAGCAAGGCCAGCGCGGCTTCGATGCCGACCCTCGAATCCAAGGGCACCATGCCCTCGCTGGACGGCGCGGTGCAGTGGCTGAACTCGCCGCCGCTGAGCAGTGAGTCACTGCGGGGCAAGGTGGTGCTGGTGGATTTCTGGACCTATGACTGCATCAACTGCCAGCACACGCTGCCCTATGTGAACGATTGGGCGAAGAAATACGAGAAGGACGGGCTGGTGGTGATCGGCGTCCACACCCCGGAATACGGCTTCGAGAAGATCATCGACAACGTCCGCGAACAGGTGCGCAAGCTGGATATTCACTACCCGGTGGCCATCGACAACCAATACGCAATCTGGCGCGCCTTCGACAACCAGTACTGGCCGGCCCATTACTTCATCGATGCCAAGGGGCAGGTGCGCTACAGCCACTTTGGCGAAGGTCGCTATGGTGAGCAGGAGCAGGTGATCCAGCAGTTGTTGCAGGAGGCGAAGGCAAACCCATAACCCTGTGGCGAGGGAGCTTGCTCCCGCTGGGCCGCGAAGCGGCCCTCAATGGGGTGTGTCAGGTGAACCCATAGGGCTGCTGCGCAGCCCAGCGGGAGCAAGCTCCCTCGCCACAGTTTGTTTCTGGAACGTGCTGGCCCCTTGCTTTTGTGAACCTCGTCAAACTTGTTTTATTTCAGAAAGTTGGGCGATAAACCTATGCGTGTTTCTATGTGGGTCGTGGCGACAGTTCTGTTGACCAGCGTGGCGCTTGAGGCCCAGGCCAAGGCGCTGACGCAGAACCAGCAATCCATCTGCCGCTGGGGTTCGGACATCGCGGCGGGTGCCCAGGCGTCGAAGCTGGGCGGGATCAGCCTTTACGGCGCCCGGAAGAAACTACAAGTGCGCAAGTTCCCCCGGCCCTGGATGCGCATGACGGCCCTGGGCATCACCGAGCAGACCTACAACAGCGCCTCGCGCCTCAAGCCGGCGGCGGTCAAGCAGACCTACTACGAACAGTGCGTGCGCCATGAGCTGGCGCAACGCTAGAGCGTGGTTTCAAGCCGGGCTTCGGCCCGGCATCTGAATTCCATGCTGGTGCACCCGTCGGTACAGGGTCGCCCGGGAGATGCCCAGGGCCCGGGCCGTGGCGGTGGGCTTCCAGCGATGGCGCACCAGGGCATCGAGCAGTGCCTGGCGCTCCGGGCTGGCGCTCGGTTCGGGCGACTGAGCGGCTGCGTCAGCACTGTGCAGCGACTCGGGCAGGTGGCTGAGCTGGATCACGCTGGCTTCGCACACTGCGCAGGCGTAGCGCAACACATGACGCAGTTGCCGCACATTGCCCGGCCAGGAATAACCGAGCAGGCATTCCAGGGCCGCGCCGCTCAGTTGTATCGCGGCGCCGCACAGCGCCGACTCTTCTGCCAGAATGCGATTGATCAACGCCAATCGGTCCGTGCGCTCACGCAGCGGGGGCAGTTGAAAGCGCGCACCGCCCAGGCGGAAGTACAAGTCCTCGCGAAACTCGCCGGCGGCCACCAGGGTCTCCAGGTCGCGGTGGGTGGCGCAGATCACCTGGATGTCCACCGCCTTGCGCCGTGAAGCCCCCAGCGGCGCGACCTCGCCCTCGGCCAGCACCCGCAACAGCCGGGTCTGCAAGGCCAGCGGCATGTCACCGATTTCATCCAGGAACAGCGTCCCGCCATCGGCCTGCTGCAACAAGCCTTGCATGCCCTTGGCCGAAGCCCCGGTGAACGCCCCGGCGACATAGCCGAACAACTCGCTCTCGATCAGGCTCTCCGGGATGGCCGCGCAGTTCAGCGCGACGAAGGGGCGGTCACGGCGCTGGCTGGCCTGGTGCAACTGACGGGCAAAGACTTCCTTGCCGGCGCCGGTTTCGCCCTGGATCAGCACCGGCAGGTTGCGGTCCTTGACCCGCACCGCCAGGCGCAGGCTGTCGGCCAGACGCGGGTCCAGCTCCGCCGGGGCCATGGCCGCCCGAGGGCGCGGGGTGGCTCGCTGGCGCGGCGCGCTCAAGCGGCCGTGCAGGGCGTGATCGAGGGGATAAAGGCGCTCGTCCCGGGCCCGGTGCAGCAGTTGCTGGTCGAACACATGGCTGATGTGTTGCGGCAACTGGCCGTAGTGCCGCAACAGGAACTGCCGGGCGGCCGGGTTCAACGCTTGCAGGCAGCCGTCGTCATCCCAGGCCAGCAGGAAGTCCGGCTGGCTGTCGACGTAGCCGGCATTGCGATGAGCGCGCAGCACCCAGTAGCCCTGGGCACTGCTCATGAAGAACGCCTGTTCGATCTCCCGGGCGCTCTGCACCACCATCTGGCGGATCAGATGCTGCGAACGGCGTTCATCCGGCGAGCGCACCGCCGACACGTCCAGGACTCCGAGCAATTGCCCTTGTGGGTCGAAGACCGGCGCGGCAGAGCAGGTCAGGCCGATGAACGCCGCACGGAAATGGTCGCGCTTGTGCACCGTTACCGGCGCCTTGGCCGTCAGCACGGCCGCCACCCCGCAGGTGCCTTCTTCACCCTCCGACCAGCAAGTGCCCAGGTACAGTCCGGCCTTGCG
The DNA here is from genome assembly GCF_052041925.1 of Pseudomonas sp. SMN5. Lineage (NCBI taxonomy): Bacteria > Pseudomonadati > Pseudomonadota > Gammaproteobacteria > Pseudomonadales > Pseudomonadaceae > Pseudomonas > Pseudomonas sp. SMN5. The sequence goes on along the minus strand of NZ_JBKGGX010000027.1, from coordinate 6,807 downwards.
GCAGTCATTGCGAATGGCGCTTTCCACCCGATAGTCGATGGTCTGGCCCTGGGCATCGGTCAGCAGCACGCAGTAATCGGCATCGCGCACCCGACCATGAAGGCGGGCGACTTCTTCGCTGGCGATATTGAGGAACAGCTCGGAGCGCTCGCGGCATTGCTTGAGCACGTCCTCGGACAGGATCCGCGGGCCCTGCAACGAGCCGGGATCGAGGTGGTGCTGCTCCATGGAGCGGCGCCAGGAATCGAGGATCAGGTCCGGCACCGGTAGCTGTGGCAACTGGTCGGCGTTTTTCACCACGCGACTGACGCAATCCACATGGGCTCGGGAGTGGGCGGAAAGCATAGGGGCCTCCGGTTCAGCTTCTTGTCGTTGTGCGCTCATTAAGCGCCGTCCGCCGGGTGCAGACAAGCCTGGCGCGGTGGCAAGCCATCGTGAGACGCCACGTCTCAGCGTCTCGCCGGATGCTCGTGCAGGCTGACATGCCACGTCTCACCGGGACGAGATCCGCTGTCACCTCCGTTTCGTTGCGAGCGCTCTGGCCTGGGCCTTACAGCGGTTCCAGAAGCTTCTGGCACTGCCCTTGCTCTATCCCCCTCAACCCGCCCGACGGGCCATCCAATAATAAAAACGAGGTCTTTATGAATGCTCGCCCGGGTTTTTCCCCGCCATCCACGGTGCTGCCATGAGCCGTCGGCCACTGACCGTGGGCATCATCGCCAATCCCGCGTCGGGGCGTGACGTTCGGCGCCTGACCGCCCATGCCGGGCTATTTTCCAGCACCGACAAGATCTCGGTGATCCAGCGCTTGCTGGCGGCCTTCGGTGCCACCGGCATCGAACACGTTTTGTTGCCCACCGACATGATCGGCATGGCCGCCGCCGTGCTGAAGAACAGCCACAGCCGTCAGGCCCGCAGCAGCCACTGGCCGACTCTGGAGTTTCTTGACCTGACCCTGCGCCAGACCGTGGAAGACACCCGCAGCGCCGCACGCTTGATGGCCGAGCGCGAGGTGGCGCTGATCGCGGTGCTCGGCGGTGATGGCACCCACAAAGCGGTGGCCGCTGAAGTCGGCGACATCCCGTTGCTGACGCTGTCCACCGGCACCAACAACGCCTTCCCGGAACTGCGCGAGGCCACCAGCGCCGGGTTGGCCGGCGGCTTGTATGCCAGCGGTCGGATCCCGGCGCAGATCGGTTTGCGGCGCAACAAGCGGCTGCTGGTCTGCGATGCCGCCCGCGGCATGCGCGAAGTGGCCTTGGTGGATGTTGCCGTCTCACCGCTGCGCTTCGTCGGCGCCCGGGCGATCAGCCGGGCACAGGACCTGGCCGAGGTGTTCGTGACCTTCGCCGAGCCGCAATCCATTGGCCTGTCGGCGCTGTGCGGCCTGTGGTTCCCGGTGCCGCGCCAGGCACCGGGCGGGGCCTGGATGCGCCTGGACCCGCAATCCCCCGAAGCGCTGCTGGTCCCGCTGGCCCCCGGCCTGTTGCAAGGCTGTGGCGTGCTCGCCGCCGGCCCCCTTGAACCGGGTGTCGCCCATGGCCTGTCGCTGCCTTGCGGCACGTTGGCGCTGGATGGCGAGCGGGAAATCGAATTCAACGTCCATGACCGCCCCACGGTCACCCTCGATGCCGGCGGCCCGCTGAGCATCGATGTCAACGCCGTGCTGGCCTACGCCGCGCAACAGCGCTTGCTGGCCATCGGCCGTGAACACCCGCAACACCCTCTCAATCTTCAAGACACCCCTGGAGAATAAAAAATGTCGACAACCCTGACCCACGATCAACTGCTGCACGCCTATCAGGTGATGCGCACCATCCGCGCCTTCGAAGAGCGCCTGCACGTGGAGTTCGCCACCGGCGAGATTCCCGGCTTCGTCCACTTGTATGCCGGTGAAGAAGCCTCAGCCGCTGGCGTCATGGCCCACCTGGGGGATGACGATTGCATCGCCTCCAACCACCGTGGCCACGGGCACTGTATCGCCAAGGGCGTGGACGTCTACGGAATGATGGCCGAGATCTACGGCAAGAAAACCGGCGTCTGCCAGGGCAAGGGCGGTTCGATGCACATCGCTGATCTTGAGAAAGGCATGCTCGGTGCCAACGGCATCGTCGGGGCCGGTGCGCCCCTGGTGGTAGGCGCCGCGTTGGCGGCCCGGCTCAAGGGCACCGACAGCGTCGCGGTGGTGTTCTTCGGCGACGGCGGCTCCAACGAGGGTGCGGTGTTCGAAGCGATGAACATGGCCTCGGTGTGGAACCTGCCATGCCTTTTCGTCGCCGAGAACAATGGTTATGCCGAAGCCACCGCGTCCAACTGGTCGGTGGCCTGCGACCACATCGCCGACCGCGCCGCCGGGTTCGGCATGCCGGGCGTCACGGTGGACGGTTTCGATTTCTTCGCCGTCCACGAAGCCGCCGGGGCGGCGGTCGAGCGCGCCCGGGCGGGGGAGGGGCCGTCGCTGATCGAGGTCAAGCTGACCCGTTACTACGGCCACTTCGAAGGCGATGCCCAGACCTACCGGGCACCGGATGAGGTCAAGCATTTCCGCGAGCACCAGGACTGCCTGATGCAGTTCCGCGAGCGCACCACCCGGGCCGGACTGCTCTCGGTCGAGCAGCTGGACCAGATCGACAAGGAGGTGGAGCTGCTGATCGAAAACGCGGTGTACAAGGCCAAGGCCGACCCCAAGCCCACGGCGGCGGACCTGCTGACCGACGTCTACGTCTCCTATCCCTGAACGCCCTCCTAAAACAAGAAAAGAGAACTTCATCATGGCGAGAAAAATCAGCTACCAGCAGGCAATCAACGAGGCCCTGGCCCAGGAAATGCGCCGCGACTCCAGCGTGTTCATCATGGGCGAGGACGTGGCGGGCGGAGCCGGTGCGCCCGGCGAAAACGACGCCTGGGGCGGTGTGCTCGGCGTCACCAAGGGGCTTTACGATCAGTTTCCAGGGCGCGTATTGGATACGCCGTTGTCGGAAATCGGCTACGTCGGTGCCGCAGTCGGTGCGGCGACCTGTGGCGTGCGCCCGGTGTGCGAACTGATGTTCGTCGACTTCGCCGGTTGCTGCCTGGACCAGATCCTCAACCAGGCGGCGAAGTTTCGCTACATGTTCGGCGGCAAGGCCGTCACGCCGCTGGTGATTCGCACCATGGTCGGCGCGGGTTTGCGGGCCGCGGCCCAGCACTCACAGATGCTCACGTCGCTGTGGACGCACATTCCCGGGCTCAAGGTGGTTTGTCCATCCTCGCCTTACGACGCCAAGGGCCTGCTGATCCAGGCGATCCGCGATAACGACCCGGTGATTTTCTGCGAGCACAAGTTGCTCTACAGCATGCAGGGCGAGGTGCCTGAGGAGCTCTATACCATCCCCTTCGGCGAGGCCAACTTCCTGCGCGACGGCAAGGACGTGACCCTCGTGTCGTACGGGCGGCTGGTCAATACCGCGCTGGAGGCGGCGCGCAGCCTGGCCGGGCGCGGCATCGATTGTGAAGTGATCGACCTGCGCACCACCAGCCCGATGGACGAGGACAGCATCCTCGAAAGCGTGGAAAAGACCGGGCGCCTGGTGGTGATCGACGAAGCCAACCCGCGCTGCTCCATGGCCACCGACGTTTCGGCGCTGGTGGCGCAAAAAGCTTTTGGCGCACTCAAGGCGCCGATTGAAATGGTCACCGCGCCCCATACCCCGGTGCCGTTCTCCGACTCTCTGGAAGACCTGTACATCCCTGACGCGGCGAAGATCGAACAAGCCGTGCTCGACGTGATTGAGTGGAGCAAGCGCTGATGAGCCAGATTCATACCCTGACCATGCCCAAGTGGGGCCTGTCGATGACCGAAGGCCGGGTCGATGCCTGGCTCAAGGAAGAAGGCCAGGCCATTGCCAAGGGCGACGAAGTGATGGACGTGGAGACCGACAAGATCTCCAGCAGTGTCGAAGCGCCGTTCTCCGGGGTGTTGCGCCGGCAGATCGCCCGTCAGGACGAAACCCTGGCGGTCGGTGCCTTGCTTGGGATCGTCGTGGAAGGCGAGGCCAGCGACGCCGAGATCGATGCGGTGATCGAGCAGTTCCAGTCCTGCTTCGTGCCCGGCGATAGCGCCGACGAAGACAGCGGCCCCAAACCACAGAAAATCGAGCTGGACGGCCGGGTGATTCGCTACTTCGAGCGCGGCGAAGGCGGCACACCGTTGGTGCTGGTGCATGGGTTTGGTGGCGACCTGAATAACTGGCTGTTCAACCACGAGGCGCTGGCGGCCGGGCGGCGGGTCGTTGCCTTGGACTTGCCGGGGCACGGCGAATCCGGCAAGACCTTGCAGCGCGGTGACCTGGATGAGTTGAGTACGGTGGTGCTGGGCCTGCTCGACCATCTGGATATCAACGGCGCGCATTGGGTCGGGCATTCCATGGGCGGCGCCGTTTCATTGAATGCTGCACGGCTGGCGCCCGAGCGGGTGCGCTCCCTGACGCTGATCGGCAGTGCCGGCCTGGGCTCCGAGATCAACGGCGGTTATCTGCAAGGCTTCGTCGAAGCCGCCAGCCGTAATGCCCTCAAGCCGCAACTGGTGCAACTGTTCTCCAACGCCGAGCTAGTCACCCGGCAGATGCTTGACGACATGCTCAAGTACAAGCGCCTGGAAGGCGTGGACGCGGCGCTCCAGCAGTTGGCGGCGACGTTGTTTGCCGACGGTCGCCAGCAGACTGACCTGCGCGAGGTGGTGCAGGCCGGCCAGGCTCCGGCCTTGGTGATCTGGGGCAGCGACGACGCGATCATTCCGGCGGCCCACAGCGATGGGTTGGCGGCGCGGGTCGAGGTGCTTCCCGGCCAGGGGCACATGGTCCAGATGGAAGCGGCCGAGCAGGTCAACCGGCTGATCCTTGAATTCATCCAACAGCACTGATCGAGTGGGCGGCGAGCAGGCTCGGCGCCCCTACATAAATTTGGAGGCAACGTCATGAACGTTTCAATCAAGCCCACCCGCAGCATGCGGGCCGCTGTCTGGCACGGCCGCAACGACATCCGCGTCGAAGACGTACCGCTGCCCGTTACGCCGCCCGCCGGTTGGGTGCAGATCCGCGTGCAGTGGTGCGGCATCTGCGGCTCCGACCTGCATGAATACGTGGCCGGGCCGGTGTTCATTCCGGTAGACGCACCGCACCCGCTGACCGGGATCAAGGGCCAGTGCATCCTCGGTCATGAGTTCTGCGGCGAAATCGTCGAGCTGGGCGCCGGTGTCGAGGGGTTCAGTGTCGGCGAGCCGGTGGCGGCCGACGCTTGCCAACACTGCGGCACCTGTTACTACTGCACCCATGGCTTGTACAACATCTGCGAAAACCTGGCGTTCACCGGGTTGATGAACAACGGCGCGTTTGCCGAACTGGTCAACGTCCCGGCCAACCTGCTCTACAAGTTGCCGGCCGGTTTCCCGGCGGAGGCCGGTGCGCTGATCGAACCGTTGGCGGTGGGCATGCACGCGGTGAAAAAGGCCGGCAGCCTGCTGGGCCAGAACGTGGTGGTGGTCGGCGCCGGTACGATTGGCCTGTGCACCATCATGTGCGCCAAGGCCGCCGGCGCGGCCCAGGTGATCGCGCTGGAAATGTCCGGCGCGCGCAAGGCCAAGGCCCTGGAAGTCGGCGCCAGCCATGTGATCGATCCGAACGACTGCGACGCGCTGGCCGAAGTACGGCGCCTGACCGGCGGCCTGGGAGCCGATGTCAGCTTCGAGTGCATCGGCAACAAACACACCGCCAAACTGGCCATCGACCTGATCCGCAAGGCTGGCAAGTGCGTGCTGGTGGGTATTTTCGAGGAGGCCAGCCAGTTCAACTTCTTCGAGCTGGTATCCACCGAGAAGCAGGTACTCGGCGCGCTGGCCTACAACGGCGAATTCGCCGACGTGATCGCCTTCATCGCCGACGGGCGCCTGGATATCTCGCCGCTGGTGACCGGGCGTATCCAGCTGGAGGAAATCGTCGGGCAGGGGTTCGAGGAACTGGTCAATAACAAGGAACACAACGTGAAAATCATCGTGTCCCCCGCACGAATCTGAGGGCGCCCGACGTGGGCGATTGGCGATGACCGGTAGCGGTCATCGCATTTTTTCCAAGCGCTATCGCTTCAATCCAATAGAAAACCGCGCCAGACGTACGGGGCGCTGAGCTGTAATGCCTGTTCTTCTTTCTCACGAAACCGCCGATCACAGTCGAGGAAAAACTCGTCGAGCTGGGGTGGCGGGACATCCGTGCCGCTGAGCATGCCATGGACCTGGCCGCGGTGATGAATCTGATGTTCGAACAGGTGCAGCAGGAGCCGGTCGATACGTTCCTGTACTACGCCGTCGACCCGTACCAGGTCCACCTTCCGGGCGAGGTCTTGCTCCCGTAGCGATTGACAGAACGTCACCAGGCGCCGATCGGTTCGGGTCTGGTGCTGCATGAGCGAGGCAAAGGCCAGGGTCTGGGAAAAATCCTGGTCCTGGCCTTCACGATCGCCTTCCAGGGCAGTCAGGTAATAACGGTCCACTTCGAGGATGTGGCAGAGCGTACCCTGGATCGAAGGGAAGAAGCCTGTGCGAGGGGCCAGGTATTGGGCCTCGCTCAACTGCGCGCAGGCGTTGAGCAGCCGATGATTGGCCCATTGGTTGTTCAGGGCCTGCGCCAGGAAATAGTTCATGGGGAGCCTGTGTTGCAAATGTGTGAAAGCGAGCCGTTGCACTCAGCATAGCCGGTCCCGGGTGGACCGTTATCGCGAGCAGGCTCGCTCCCACATTGGCCGGGGTGTGCCGAGCAATCGCAGCCAGGACAGATT
>NZ_JBKGGX010000026.1:0-76498 GCF_052041925.1 Pseudomonas sp. SMN5 | reverse complement strand
ACACACCGCGACGGTCGACGATGGTAAGGAATGGGGGCGTGAAACCGAGCTGGCGTACACCGTGCAGAGCGGCGCGTTGAAAAGCCTCAATGTGAAATGGCGGAACTCGACGATGCGCCGGGATTTCAATGCTAATGAGTTTGACGAGAACCGGTTGATCGTGAGCTATCCGATCAGTTTGTTGTAAGAGCCAGCAGCGCGGGTGGCTGCACTACCGCTATCGCGAGCAGGCTCGCTCCCACAGGGTCCCAAGGTGGTCGCAGCCTCTGTGAACACCCTGAATCCAGTGTGGGAGCGAGCTTGCTCGCGATGACTTTGTCACATCCAACATCATCGCCAACTGACCCACCGCTTTCGCGAGCAAGCCCGCTCCCACAGTAATGCTGTTCACTTAAGTTTTTATCACTTGTCGTGGCGAGGGAGCTTGCTCCCGCTGGGCCGATACGCGTTCGGGCGTAGCAGCCTCAAAAGCTTGGGACCGCTGCGCGCTCCAGCGGGAGCAAGCTCCCTCGCCACGGGGCGGTGACGTCCTTAGTGACGGTATTGCGCTCCCACAGGGGGATTTTGCGGGAAGCTTAAGTCCGTGACTCGACGCCCAACTCATCCCACACCGACTCAGCCAGGTGGAACGTGGCATTGGCGGCAGGAATGCCGCAGTAGATCGCGCTCTGCATGATCACTTCCTTAATCTCGCTGCGGCTGACGCCGTTGTTGGCGGCGGCGCGCAGGTGCAGCTTGAGTTCTTCGTTGCGGTTCATGCCGATCAGCATGGCGATGGTGATCAGGCTGCGGGTATGGCGTGGCAGGCCCGGGCGGGTCCAGATGTCGCCCCAGGCGTGGCGGGTGATCATCTCCTGGAATTCGCTATTGAATTCACTCAGGGCATTGAGGCTGCGGTCGACGTGGGCATCGCCCAGCACCGCACGGCGTACCTGCATGCCTTCGTCGTAACGTTGTTTCTCGTCCACAGAAAACTCCTCAGGCGCCGAACAGGAAATCCAGCACCCGCGCGCTGAATGCGGCACCGGCCTGGACATTGGAAAGGTGTGCGGCACGAAACTCGGCGTACTGCGCCTCGCTGACCCGCTCTTGAATAAAATGCCCGCCCGACGGCGGTGTCACTGCATCCTCGGTGCCTGCGATCACCAGCAGCGGTACACGGATCGATGACACCTGCTCACGAAAATCCGCATCACGCACCGCCGCACAGTTGGCGGCGTAGCCCTGGGGCGAGGTGGCGGCGAGCATGTCGGTGATTTTCCTGGCCTTCTCTGGATAAGCCTCGGCGAAGTCCGGGGTAAACCAGCGGGCAATCGAAGCATCGCGCAACGCAACCATCGCCGCCTGGCCGTCGCGCAGCACGGTATCAATACGCGGGTTCCACACCGACAGATCACCGATCTTGGCCGCAGTGTTGCACACCACCAGTTTGTGCAAGCGTTCACCCGCGTTGATTCCCAGCCACTGACCGATCAAGCCGCCCATGGACAAGCCACAGAAATGCACCTTGTCGATGTCCAGGGCATCGAGCATCGCCAACACGTCGCCGCCCAGTTGCTCGATGCTGTAGGGCCCTTGCGTGACCAACGACCCGCCGTGACCCCGGGTGTCGAAACGCAGCACGCGAAAGTGCTCGCTGAACGCCGGGACCTGTTCGTCCCACATGTGCAGGTCGGTGCCCAACGAGTTGGAGAGCACCAGCACCGGGGCGTCTTGCGGCCCGTCGAATCGATAGTTCAGTTCGCCCTCGGCGAGTTTGACGAATCCCACAACAATCTCCTTTCAGGCGTTAAAGGCAAGGTGTTCGGCCACCGCCCGGGCGACCCAGGTCTGGGCCTGGCCGAGATAGTGGGCGGGGTTGAGCAGATGGTCGAGTTCGGCAGCGGACAACTGCGCGGTCACCTGGGGCTCACACCCCAGCACGTCGCGCAGATGTCGCTGCTCGGCGACAGCGCGCTTGCAGCATTGCTCCAGCAGATGGTGCGCCGTGTCGCGCCCCAGCCGCTGGGCCAACACGATGCTCACCGCTTCGGCCAGCACCAGGCCCTGGGTCAGGTCCAGGTTGCGGGCCATGCGCGCCACGTCCACTTCCAACCCATCGGCCAGTAGCCGAGCCTGTTGCAAGGCGCCGGACACCAGGCAGCAGATCTCCGGCAGGGTTTCCCATTCGGCGTGCCACAGGCCCAGGCTGCGCTCGTGTTCCTGTGGCATGGCACTGAACAGCGTCGACAACAAACCCGGCACCCGCGTCGCCGCGCTGATCAACACCGCCGCGCCCACCGGGTTGCGCTTGTGGGGCATGGTGGACGAACCGCCCTTGCCCGGCGCCGCCGGTTCGAACGCTTCGCCGGCCTCGGTCTGCATCAGCAAACTGATGTCGCGCCCCAGTTTGCCCAGGCTGCCGGCGATCAAGCCCAACACCGCGCCGAACTCCCCCAGCCGATCGCGCTGGGTGTGCCACGGCTGTTCCGGCAGGTTCAGTTGCAGCTCGTCAGCCAGCGCCTCGGCGATGGGCAAGGCTTGCTCACCCAAGGCGGCGAGCGTTCCGGAGGCGCCGCCGAATTGCAGCACGAGCAGGCGTGGCTTGAGTTCTTTCAGGCGCTGACGACTACGGGTGACCGCTCCCAACCAACCGGCGATTTTCATGCCCAGGGTCACTGGCGTCGCATGCTGCAGCCAGGTGCGCCCGGCCAATGGCGTGGCCGCGTAGCGTTCGGCTTGACCGGCCAGGGTCTCCGCCAGTTGCGCCAGCTCGCCTTCGATCAATTCCAGCGCCCGACGCAATTGCAGCACCAGCCCGCTGTCCATGACGTCCTGGCTGGTGGCGCCCAAGTGCACATAACGCTCAGCCTCGGCGTCCTCGCTGGCGATGCGCTTGCCCAGTGCCTTGACCAGTGGGATGGCCGAATTGCCGGCGCTGGCAATCGCTTCGCCCAACGCTAAAAAATCGTACAGCTGGGCACGACAGGCTTTCTCGATCGATGCCACCGCACCGTGGGGAATCAACCCCACCCGCGCCTCCGCCCGGGCCAACGCGGCCTCGACATCCAGCATCGCCTGGACCCGCCCCGCGTCACAGAACACCTCGCGCATGTCGCGGGCGGTGAAGTAGGCATCGAACAGCTGATTGCCCGGTCGTTCGTTCATAAACAATCCTTCGGAATGTGAATGCTCTTGTGGCGAGGGAGCTTGCTCCCGCTGGGCTGCCTAGCAGCCCTTTTTGTGAGCGCTTCGCACTGGAGCGCCAGCCCGGTCAAGCGGGAGCAAGCTCCCTCGCCACATGAATCAAACAAGCCTTGAGTGAACAGGTGAGTCAAAGGTCGTGATGCAAATACGCCGGTTGCTTGGGCAGGCGCAGGCTGAACAGGAACGCCACCACCATCATCGCCGTGACATACCAGTAAAAGGCATTTTCCATGCCCTGAGCTTTCAGGCTCAGGGCAACGTACTCGGCCGAACCGCCAAATACCGCGTTCGCCACCGCGTAAGCCAACCCTACCCCCAGCGCCCGCACTTCGGGTGGAAACATTTCGGCTTTCACCAGGCCACTGATGGAGGTGTAGAAACTAACGATCGCCAACGCGAGGGTGATCAAAATGAACGCCAGGAACGGGCTGCTGATGCTCTTGAGTGTCAGCAGGATCGGCACCGTACACAACGCCCCCAAGGCGCCGAACCAGAGCATGGAGTTACGCCGACCGATCCGGTCGGCGAGCATGCCGAACAGCGGCTGCATGCACATGTACAGGAACAGTGCTCCGGTCATGATGTAACTGGCGGTCTTGGCATGCAGCCCGGCGGTGTTCACCAGGTATTTCTGCATGTAGGTGGTGAAAGTGTAGAAAATCAGCGAGCCGCCGGCGGTGTAGCCCAGCACCGTGACAAACGCAGCCTTGTGGTCGCGAAACAGCGCGCCGATGCTGCCGGCGTCCTTGTTCTCACGCATTTCCTTGCTACTGGTTTCCTTCAGGGAACGGCGCAGGAACAGCGAGATCAACGCCGCCACCGCGCCGACCACGAACGGGATCCGCCAGCCGTAGGCGCGCAGTTCGTCTTCGTTGAGGAACTGTTGCAGGATCACCACCAGCGACACCGCCAGCAACTGACCGCCGATCAGCGTCACGTACTGGAACGAGGCAAAGAAACCGCGCTGCCCCTTGAGGGCGACCTCGCTCATGTAGGTGGCGGTGGTGCCATATTCGCCGCCCACCGACAGGCCTTGCAGCAAGCGTGCAAGCAAAAGCAGCACCGGCGCCCAGACGCCGATGTCCTTGTAGGTGGGCAGGCAGGCGATGAGCAACGAGCCGAAGCACATCATCAGCACCGAGATCATCATCGAATTCTTGCGCCCGTGACGGTCCGCCACCCGGCCGAAAATCCAGCCGCCAATGGGGCGCATCAGGAAGCCGGCGGCGAACACCCCGGCGGTGTTGACCAGTTGTACCGTGGGGTTGTCCGACGGGAAGAATGCCGGGGCGAAATAGATCGCGCAAAACGCATAGACGTAGAAGTCGAACCATTCGACCAGGTTGCCGGATGAAGCGCCGACGATGGCGAAGATGCGCTTGCTGCGCTCTTCGCCGGTGTAGTGGCTGGTTGGGGTGGTCATGGATTATTCACTCGTTGGGGACTGACAAAGTCTAGACACACTTCGTAACAGTCCCGTTCCACAGACAGGCGTTGCCTGTACTGACGTCATCGCGAGCAGGCTCGCTCCCACAGGGTTCATACCCTTCTCCTGTAGCTCTGCGGTTTCCCGTGGCGAGGGAGCTTGCTCCCGCTGGCTTGCGCAGCAAGCCCAAAACAGGCGACCCGGTGTATCAGGATGACCTCGTTGCCAAGTTTGCGACTGCTGCGCAGCCGAGCGGGAGCAAGCTCCCTCGCCACAGAAAAATTCATGGCTCAGTAGTCGAAGAAGACCGTCTCGGCATCCGTTCCCTGCAACACCACATTCCACTGGTACACACCCGACGCATCAGGCTTGGTCACCAGGGTCGCACGGCGCTCTTCGGGCACGCAGCTCAGCAGCGGATCAGTTTCATTGGCCTGCTCGCCGCCGAAGTAGATGCGCGTCAGCAGATGCTTGACCAGCCCACGCGCGAACACCAGCACCACCAGGTGCGGCGCCTGGGTCGCGCCGTTCAGGCCCGGTACGCTCCCCGGCTTGATGGTGGTGAAGCGAAAGCGCCCTTCGGCGTCCACCGGCACCCGGCCGAAGCCATCGAAATGCGGGTCCAGGGGTTTGTCCTGTTCGTCCTCGGGATGGGCGTATTTACCGGCGGCGTTGGCCTGCCAGACTTCCAGCATCGCGTCGTTGACGAACTCCCCGTTGCCGTCAATCACCTGCCCGGTGATCGCCACGCGCTCGCCAAGGGTCTGGGGAACGGTCAGGTCTTCGCGGTTCAGCCAGGTCAGGCCGATGTGATAGTAAGGGCCGACGGTATGGGATGTAGTGGCGGTGAGCGTCATCTTATTTCTCCATCGGCGTGGCATCGCGGCCGCGCAAGACGATGTCCCAGCGGTAACCGAGGGCGTAGTGAGGGACGGTTTTTTCCAGGTCGAAGCTGGCGATCAGGCGTTCCTTGGCGCTTGTGTCCGGTACGCAGTTGTAGATCGGGTCGTAGGCCAGCAACGGATCCCCAGGAAAATACATCTGCGTCACCAGGCGCGTCAGGATACTCGGCCCGAACAGTGAGAAATGGATATGCGCCGGGCGCCAGGCGTTGTGGTGATTGCCCCACGGGTAGGCGCCGGGCTTGATGGTCTGGAACTGATACCAGCCATCGGCATCGGTGACGGTGCGACCGGTGCCGGTGAAGTTCGGGTCCAGGGGCGCGTCATGCTTGTCGCGGTCATGGTGGTAGCGCCCGGCGGCGTTGGCCTGCCAGATCTCCACCAGGATGCCCGGCACCGGCTGGCCGTTCTCGTCCAGCACGCGCCCATGAATGATGATCCGCTCGCCCAGGGGCTCGCCGGCATGCTGGGCGGTCAGGTCATTGTCCTTCTCCTGCACGCGGTCGGCACCTACGGTCGGGCCGGTAATTTCCGACAGCGAATGGGGCAAGAACACCAACGGCTTGGACGGCGAGCGCAGGTTGGTGGACTGGTACGGCGGGTGCAGATACTCCGGCTGGGTGCCCGCCTGAGGGCGACGATAACCAGGCTTGTCAGTCATGAAGCATTCCTCGGTTCTTGTTAGTGGTGCGACACGTCAGACGCGTTCTATGGCCAGCGCCAGGCCCTGGCCGACGCCGACACACATGGTCGCCAAGCCTTTTTTGCCGCCGGTCTTTTCCAAATGATGCAACGCGGTCAGCACCAGCCGCGCCCCGCTCATGCCCAGCGGATGGCCGAGGGCGATGGCGCCACCGTTCGGGTTGACCTGCGGCGCGTCGTCCGCCAGCCCAAGGTCGCGCAACACTGCCAGGCCCTGGCTGGCAAAGGCTTCGTTGAGTTCGATCACATCAAAGTCGGCGACGGCCAGGCCCAAGCGCTCGGTGAGCTTGCGCACCGCCGGCACCGGGCCGATGCCCATCACTCGCGGCGCCACGCCGGCACTGGCCATGCTCAGGACTTTGCCGCGTGGCGTCAGGCCGTGTTTTTTCACTGCCTCGGCCGAAGCCAGGATCAGCGCCGCCGCGCCGTCGTTGACGCCCGACGCGTTGCCGGCGGTGACGGTTTTGTCAGGGCCGTTGACTGGCTTGAGTTTGCTCAAGGTTTCCAGGGTAGTGTCGGCACGGGGATGCTCGTCCTGCTCGACCACGGTTTCGCCTTTCTTGTGGGCGATTCGCACCGGGACGATTTCCTCGGCGAAGAAACCGCTGGCCTGGGCCGCTGCCGCACGCTGTTGGCTGCGCAGGGCGAACGCGTCCTGGTCGGCGCGGGAGACCGCGTAGTCGTCAGCCACGTTGTCCGCGGTCTGCGGCATGGCGTCCACCCCGTACTGGGCTTTCATCAGCGGATTGATGAAGCGCCAGCCGATGGTGGTGTCTTCCAATTTCATGTTGCGCGAAAACGCGGCGTCGGCCTTGCCCATCACAAAAGGTGCGCGGGACATCGATTCCACGCCGCCGGCAATCGCCAATTCCATCTCGCCGCTGGCGATGGCGCGGAAAGCGGTGCCGATGGCGTCCATGCCCGACGCGCAGAGGCGGTTGAGGGTCACGCCGGGAATGCTTTCCGGCAGGCCCGCCAGCAGCAGTGCCATGCGCGCAACGTTGCGGTTGTCTTCGCCGGCCTGGTTCGCGCAACCGAGGAACACCTCGTCCACCGCGCTCCAGTCCACCGACGGGTTGCGCTCCATCAGCGCCTTGATCGGCACCGCGGCCAGGTCATCGGCGCGCACACCGGACAAGCCGCCGCCGAAGCGGCCGATGGGGGTCCGAATCGCATCACAGATATATACGTCGCGCATCACGCCTCTCCCGGTGCCTGGCCGTGGGCCGCTGCGGTGCGAGCTTCCAGGTCGCGCAAGGCGCGCAGCTCCACTTCGGTCGGCTCGGCCGTGGTTTGCACCTGGTCGGCGAAACGGATCGCCCACCCGGTGGCAGCAATGACTTGCTCCCGGGTCACGCCGGGGTGCAGCGAAGTGACCACGAATTCATGGGTGCCGGCCTCCGGTTCCATGATGCACAGGTCGGTGATGATGCCCACGGGACCTGCGCCCGGTAGCCCGAGGCGTTTGCGTGAATCGCCGCCTTCGCCGTGACCGACCGAGGTGATGAAATCCAGCTTGTCGACAAACGAACGGGCCGACTGCTTGAGGATGATCAGCACGCTCTTGGCGGAACCGGCGATTTCCGGCGCACCACCGGCCCCCGGCAGGCGGACTTTCGGCTGATGATAGTCGCCCACTACGGTAGTGTTGATGTTGCCAAAACGGTCGACTTGCGCCGCGCCGAGGAAACCGACGTCGATACGCCCGCCCTGCAACCAATAGCGAAAAATCTCACCAGTCGGCACCACGGTGTCGGCGGTTTCCGCCAGCTCACCGTCACCGATGGACAACGGCAGGACGCTGGGCTTGGCACCGATCGGACCGGACTCGTAGATCAGCACAACATCGGGTGACGAGGTCAGCCGAGCCAGGTTGGCGGCTTTCGACGGCAGGCCGATGCCGACAAAGCACACTGCGTTGTTTTTCAAGCGACGGGCCGCGGCGACGGTCATCATTTCGTTGGTGGAGTACGTCATTGTTTCGCCTCCGCGGCGGCAGCCAGCCTGGCCTGGAATTCACTGAAGTCTCGGGTGCCGTGGATGTATTCGTCGATCCAGGCAGTAAAGGTCTGACGGTCGCGGGCGATGGGGTCCCACGCCTGGTAGAAACGGTTGTCACGTTCGGTGTAGCCGTGGGCGTAGGACGGGTGCGCACCGCCCGGGACGTGACACACCGCGCTCAGGGCCCAGGTCGGCAATACGCAGGCGTTCATTGGCGCGTTCAGGTCGTCGACGATTTCTTCCACGGTGACGATGCAGCGTTTGGCGGCCAGGACGGCTTCCTTTTGCACGCCGAGGATGCCCCAGAGCAACACGTTGCCCTTGCGGTCGGCTTTCTGGGCATGGATCACGGTGATGTCCGGGCGCACCGACGGCACGGCGGCCAGGACCTCCCCGGTGAACGGACAGGTCACGCTTTTGATCAGCGGGTTGACCTTGGGCAGGTCGGAGCCGGCGTAGGCCCGCAACACCGCGAACGGCAGGCCCGAAGCCCCGGCGACGTAGGCATTGGCCAAGTCGGCATGGCTGTGCTCCTCGATCTCCAGCGGGTGCGGCCATTGCTTCTCCACGGCATCACGCAGACGGTGCAGCGAACCCACGCCTGGGTTGCCGCCCCAGGAAAAAATCAGCTTGCGAGCACAGCCTGCGCCGATCAACTGGTCGTAGATCAGGTCGGGAGTCATGCGCACAAGCGTCAGATCCTTCTTGCCCTGGCGAATGATCTCGTGACCTGCCGCCGTAGGAATCAGGTGAGTGAAGCCTTCGAGCGCGACGGTATCGCCGTCGTTGACGAACTGCTTCACCGCGTCGTGCAGCGAAAGGATTTCAGCCATGGGCAGGCTCCGTATTCCAGTAGACCGACATGAAGAAAAAGGCGCGAGAAGAAGCGCCGGAGTCACTGAAGATTAAGCTGGGGCAACGGGCCGAACAATCCGATAATCGACTGAGTGTTCGGTTATCGAACGGATTGTTGTTTGGCTAACGATTTCTTCAGATGAGGTGGAAACCCCTGTGGGAGCGAGCCTGCTCGCGATGGCGTCCTGCCTGCCCCCAAATGAATGCCTGACACACCGCTATCGCGAGCAGGCTCGCTCCCACAGGAGGTGACCGCTGGAACTCAGGTTACAGGCTCAAGTCGCATCCGCATGGCTGACCACCCCCTTGATCACCACCGCCGTGGTCGCCAACGCAGCCGGGATGACCAAGGCTGTGAGCACCTGCTCGAAGTTCCAGCCCAAGCCCAGCAGGGTCGCGCCCATCCAGGCGCCCAGAATCGCACCGAAACGGCCGATGCCGAGCATCCACGACACTCCGGTGGCGCGGCCCTGGGTCGGGTAGAAGCGCGCGGCCAGGGAAGGCATGGCCGATTGCGCACCGTTGACGCACATGCCGGCCACCAGCACCAGCGTCGCGAGCAGCGTGATGTGCCCCAGGCTCTGCCCGACCGCGTAGGCAAACAGCCCGGCCAGCAGATAGAAAAGGCCGATGACCTTGTGCGGGTTGAATCGGTCCATCGCCCAACCCACGCCCACCGCACTCAACACGCCACCGAATTGAAACAACGCACCGATAAACGCCGCCTGCTCCATGCTCGCGCCGCTGTCGCGCATCAGGGTCGGCAACCAGCTGGTCAGCAGGTATACGATCACCAGGCCCATGAAATAGGTCAGCCACAGCAGCAGGGTGCCGGCGCTGTAGGTCCCGGAAAAAATCACCGCCAGGACGTTACGGGCCTTTACGGTGTTCTGTTCCGGTACGCTGAAGCTCGCCGCCCGGGCAACCGTCTCCGGTTCGATCGGCCCCAGGGTCCTGCGCACTTTGTCAGTGCCACGATTGCGCACCACCAGGTAACGCGCCGACTCCGGCAGCCAGAACAACAGCACCACCGCCAGGATCAACGGCAGGATCCCACCGATCAGCAACAGGCTGTGCCAGCCGAACGCCGGGATCAACTTGGCGGAAATGAACCCGCCGCCCGCCATGCCCAGGTTGAAGCCACAGAACATGCTGGTGACCAACAGGGATTTCTTGCGCTCCGGGGTGTACTCGGACAGCAAGGTGGTGGCGTTCGGCATTCCGGCGCCCAAACCCAGGCCAGTGAGGAACCGCAGCACCAGCAGTTGATCGACGTTGGTGCTGTAGGCCGAGGCCAGGCTGAAGGCGCCGAACAGCAGGACCGCGCCTAACAGTACGACTTTTCGTCCAAAGCGGTCAGCCAACGGGCCGGAGCCCAGTGCGCCAAAGACCATGCCGATCAGCGCGGCACTCATCACCGGCCCGAGGCTGGCGCGGTCGATACCCCAGTCCTGGGACAAGGCGGGCGCAATAAAGCCCATGGCTGCGGTGTCGAGGCCGTCGAGGAACACAATCAGGAAACAGAGGATCACCACCCGCCATTGGTAGCGGGAAATGGGCCGGGTGTTGATGAAGGACTGCACATCGAGGCAATTGCCTACGGAGGTCTGGGGCTGGTTCATCGGGGCTCTCATTATTATTGTGTAGGTCGTCCTCCGTCAGCCAACAGGCTCGGGTGACGCTGCCGCGACGTTAATGACGCCAGACGAAGACCGTCAATTCGCCAACGGCGACTGTGTGCGTTTATCGAACAGCTTAAGTGAACAGCTGCGCGCTCAGGTCGCGACTGGCCCCCAGCAGGCCTGGCAGAAAGCGCTGTTCCAGCTCGTTGCGGCTGACCCGTCCGGCGTGGGTACTGACATTGAGCGCCGCGACCACCTGACCGGAAGCGTCATACACCGGCACGGCAATCGAACGCAGGCCCTGCTCCAATTCCTGGTCGACGATGCACCAGCCTTGTTCACGCACTTGTTGCAGGCATTCGAGCAGCGCTTCAGGGGTGTGCAGGGTCCGGCTGGTCTTGGCTTGCAGATCGGCATGGTCGAGGTAGTCACGCAGCGAGGCATCGTCCAGGGCCGCCAGGAGGATCCGCCCCATGGACGTGCAATAAGCCGGCAACCGCCCTCCCACCGACAGGTCCACCGAAATCAGCCGCTGGGTGGTGGCGGACCGGGCGATATAGAGGATGTCGTCACCTTCGAGGGTGGCCATATTGCAGGCTTCGTGCAGCTGCTCGCTCATGCGGTCCAGGTATGGCTGTGCGGACACGGCCAAGGGTGTCGACGACAGATAGGCGTGACCGAGGGTCAGCACTTTGGGCAAGAGTGAATAGGTGCGTCCGTCGGTGGTGGCGTAGCCCAGTTTGATCAAGGTATGCAGGCAACGTCTGACGGCGGCGCGGGGAATTTCCGTGCGATGGCTGATCTGGGCGATGGTCAGGTGCCGCTTGCGCTCCTGGAAGGCCTGGACCACTGCCAGTCCGCGGGCCAGGGAAGTCATGAAATCCGGATCGCCGGTCAGCGCCTGGATTCGCTTGGCCGGCGAGGCAACGATCGGGGGCGCCACGGAAGTAAAGGCATTGCGCAGTTGGTCGTTCATGTCTGATCTTTTCCCGGGTACGGCAGCTATTACAAGCGGCTGCCCACCCACAGACAAGGGCTCGACCGCCAACAGCGTTCGATTATCGAACCGGCAGCCGATAATCGCAATCCACGGAACCGACGGTCGCTGCCCATCGTGGAACCGGCTATTTAACAAGTTGAACCGGATTTGACTGTTGGGTTGAACTTGTCCAGTTCAGTGCCATCTTCTAATAGACAGGAACGGTTGTAACCGGATCTGATGATTACAGTTGCATGAATAAATATTGATTCACACACCAACGGACATACCTGTTTTTTCCCGATAGTGTTATTCAGCCGGACCGCTATAATGCGCTTCAGTACGGTACGATCAATCGACCGCCTCCGTGCGCAGCCACTGTAGTGGTTTTACAGTGCCCCTGTATGGCAACAACACGAAGCCCTGATGCTACGTCAGCTGTCAGCTCTGGTGCCGTGGCCGTCTGCATGCCCACATGCAGTGCGTATCACCAGAATCAAATTCGACTTAGTTAGGTACAACTGTGACGAAAGAAGAACTGCGCGCGGAACTTGAGCGCCAGGAACAACGTTACAAGGAAGTTTACGGCGGGGAGATCACCACCTACGCCGCGCAACCTGAACCGGAACGCAAACCCTGGCGCAAACGCGCCACCGTTCAGGACCAGGCCTTTACCCAGGAACTGCAGAAGATGGAAAAGGAACTCAGAGCCGAAGAGCATTGATATGCCGGCCAGTTTCTTGTGAAACGGTAGCCGGCCGCCATCCAGGCCGGAAACCGAGACGGACGCCCGCCACGAGCGGGCCGCGCCTTCGCTCTGTCCGGCACAGGGAACCGATCTTGTCTGATGCCCTTCTCAGATATTTCACACAATTGTTTAGGAGGCGTCTGAGCCCTCGTCCGATCCGCTCCGTTGCGCTTTCGGCCCCTGAATCAAAGGCTTGCGCCCCTCGCGCAAACGCTCGCCTCCCAGGGTTTCCTACAAATTATTTCATTGAAGGATGTTACCGATGAGCAGGCAGTGCATCGATTACCGAGGTTTTCTGGCATAATCGCGCCCCCTTATGACCGGGTCAGAAAACCTTCATGATCGATTTATTCAGCGGACTGGATGCTTGGGTGCTTGTGAGCCTCTTGCTCGCCCTGGCTTTTGTCCTCGCCTTCGAGTTCATCAACGGCTTTCATGACACCGCTAACGCGGTTGCCACTGTTATCTACACCAAAGCCATGCCGCCGCACCTGGCGGTGTTCTTTTCCGGTGTGTTCAATTTCCTCGGCGTGCTGCTGGGCGGCGTGGGGGTGGCGTATGCCATCGTTCACCTGCTGCCGGTGGAACTGCTGATCAATGTGAACACCGGACACGGGCTGGCCATGGTGTTTTCGCTGCTCGCAGCGGCCATCACCTGGAACCTGGGCACCTGGTACTTCGGTATCCCGGCGTCTAGTTCCCACACGCTGATCGGTTCGATCCTCGGCGTCGGCCTGGCCAATGCGCTGATCAACGATATCCCGTTGGCCGACGGGGTGAACTGGCAGAAGGCGATCGATATCGGCGCCTCCCTGGTGTTCTCGCCCATGGCCGGCTTCCTGATCGCCGCCCTGGTGCTGATCGGCCTTAAATGGTGGCGTCCGCTGTCCAAGATGCACAAGACGCCGGAGCAGCGCCGCAAGATCGACGACAAGAAACATCCGCCGTTCTGGAACCGCCTGGTGCTGGTGATCTCGGCCATGGCCGTGAGTTTTGTCCATGGCTCCAACGATGGCCAGAAAGGTATCGGCCTGATCATGCTGGTGCTGATCGGCATCGTGCCTGCCCAGTTCGTACTTGACCTGAACAGCACCACCTATCAGATCGAGCGGACCCGCGACGCGACCCTGCACCTGAGCCAGTTCTACCAACGCAACAGTCAGTCCCTGGGTGAGTTCCTGGCGCTGGGCAAAAGCGTGCCGGGCGACCTGCCGGAGAAATTCCGTTGCAACCCGCAGCAGACCGAACCGACCATCAATGCCCTGCTCGATACGCTCAAAGGCGTGGCGGACTACCATTCGCTGCCGGCGGAAAGCCGTATCGAAGTGCGTCGCTACCTGCTCTGCCTGGATGACACGGCGAAGAAGGTCGGCAAGTTGCCCGACCTGGCGGCCCGTGAGAAAGACGACCTGAACAAGCTGCGCAAGGACCTGACCGGTACCACCGAATACGCCCCGTTCTGGGTGATCCTGGCGGTCGCCCTGGCGCTGGGCCTGGGTACCATGGTCGGCTGGAAGCGCGTGGTGCTGACCATCGGCGAGAAAATCGGCAAGCAAGGCATGACCTACGCCCAAGGCATGTCGGCGCAGATCACCACTGCCTGCATGATCGGCATGGCGAATATCTTCAGCCTTCCGGTTTCCACCACCCATGTGCTGTCGTCGGGTGTAGCCGGCACCATGGTCGCCAACAAGAGCGGCCTGCAAGGTGGCACCGTGCGCAATATCCTGCTGGCCTGGGTACTGACCCTGCCAGCAACGGTGGCGCTGTCGGCCGGGCTGTTCTGGTTGGCATCCCTCGCGATCGGCAGCTGATTCCAAGCGGCTGACAAAAAAGGTGCGATCCTGATGGGTCGCACCTTTTTTTATGACCAAATATCAAACACCTGTGGGAGCGAGCTTGCTCGCGATGGCGGTGTATCAGCACCCATTATTTTGTCTGACCCGACGCCATCGCGAGCAAGCTCGCTCCCACAGGTCTTGTATGTAGACAGAGAAAAACTTTCAAAAAAAAAGGGCGACCGAAGTCGCCCAAAATGCCTTGCGTGCTCGTTGTAGCTGGAAAGACCTACGGTTTTTTGCGCTTGTGTGCGTCTTTCCAGATGAATAATCCAAAGCCTGCGAAAAACACGAACATGAGGCCAACCGTCAACACACCGGCAAACACCACATTATCGATAAACATGACTGGCCTCCTGGTCTTGCCCCTGTTGCGATGGGTTCAAGTTAACCAATCAGGTCCGTAAGGAAATTGACCGGGGTCAATAACGCCCGCGACGGGGCGCAAAGGTGGGGAAATAACTGATCTGTATCAAAGGATCGAGGGGGAAATCAGCGCTTTTTCGGTTTGTTCTTGGTTTTTTTCTTGGGCTTGCCCAGGGGCATGGCCTGCTCGAAAGCCTGGCGGACTTCGTTGAGGCGTTTTTCGTTGAGGTCATGAACGCGCTTGGCGCGCTCGGCGCTGAGGTCGATCAGCTTGTCGTCTTGGCTCATGGCGTGTCGGCATCGTGCGTTGAATTGCGGATGCGCCCATGATGCGGGCTGCGCGCAACATTGACCAGCCTGCGTCCGTCGGCAAACGCCTGGCTCAGATCTGGATATCGACCCACAGGCCCTGGCGCGACTCCTCTTCCATCAGCGGCACCACCGGCACGGTGTTGTCGGCGTTGAGTTCGGTGCCCGGCACGGCCAGGTGTTCTTCGGGGTCTTGATCGGCTTCGCGGCGGCGCTTGTCGCGATCCTGTCGGCGCTGCTGCTCCTCGCGCAGCAACAGCGCGCCCTCCTCCGGATCACGCTTTTGCAGGTCGATAGTGCTTTCACCAGAGCTTTCCTGCACCGGGACCACGGGCGGGATGTCCGGTCGCTGGCGAACCGGATCCTGTTGCGCGGTGATCGGTACGGCGCTCAAGGGGAGCGTGGGTATCAACATTTAAGGGTCTCCTGTCTTCAGGTTGTCGGCTGCGTGCAAGGCAGCTTGAACCGCCGGTCTGAAAGTTGTGACCCAGTTGGCATTGCCATAAGACTCAGGTCCAAGCCTGTTGGATCGTCAGACAGGCTTAAGTTCCCTGTCATCTGCTATCAATCGCCCCGATGAAAACCCGGGACGTGCGTAAGTCCTTTGGTCT
The DNA here is from genome assembly GCF_052041925.1 of Pseudomonas sp. SMN5. Lineage (NCBI taxonomy): Bacteria > Pseudomonadati > Pseudomonadota > Gammaproteobacteria > Pseudomonadales > Pseudomonadaceae > Pseudomonas > Pseudomonas sp. SMN5. The sequence continues at coordinate 60,953 of NZ_JBKGGX010000026.1, read as the reverse complement.
GAAGGATCATTCCGTTAAGATAATCGGCTTTTTCAAGGCGGGAGTCAGGCAGCATGGCGCAGCAGTATCAACCGGGGCAACGCTGGATCAGTGACAGCGAAGCCGAGCTGGGTTTAGGCACCGTTCTGGCACAGGATGGCCGCTTGTTGACCGTGCTCTACCCGGCCACTGGCGACACTCGCCAGTATGCGCTACGGAATGCGCCCCTCACCCGCGTACGGTTTTCGCCGGGCGACGTGATCACCCACTTCGAAGGCTGGAAGATGACCGTGCGTGAAGTCGACGACGTCGACGGCCTGCTGGTCTATCACGGCCTCAACGGGCAGAACGAAGTCGTTACCCTGCCGGAAACCCAACTGTCGAACTTCATCCAGTTCCGCCTGGCCAGCGACCGTCTGTTCGCCGGCCAGATCGACCCGCTGGCCTGGTTTTCCCTGCGCTACCACACCCTGGAACATACCAGCCGCCAGTTACAGTCTCCGCTGTGGGGCCTTGGCGGCGTGCGCGCCCAGCCGATCGCCCACCAGCTGCACATTGCCCGTGAAGTGGCCGACCGCATTGCACCACGGGTCTTGCTGGCGGACGAAGTGGGCCTGGGCAAGACCATCGAGGCCGGCCTGGTCATCCACCGTCAACTGCTGTCCGGACGCGCCAGCCGTGTGCTGATCCTGGTGCCGGAGAACCTCCAGCACCAGTGGCTGGTGGAAATGCGCCGACGTTTCAACCTCCAGGTCGCGCTGTTCGACGAAGAGCGCTTCATCGAAAGCGATGCCAGCAACCCGTTCGAAGACACTCAACTGGCGCTGGTCGCGCTGGAATGGCTGGTGGACGACGAGAAAGCCCAGGACGCGCTGTTCGCCGCCGGCTGGGACCTGATGGTGGTCGACGAGGCCCACCACTTGGTATGGCACGAGGACCAGGTCAGCCCGCAATATGCGCTGGTGGAACAGCTGGCCGAGACGATCCCGGGCGTGCTGTTGCTGACCGCGACTCCGGAACAACTGGGCCAGGACAGCCACTTCGCCCGTCTGCGTCTGTTGGACCCGAACCGCTTCCATGACCTCAAGGCTTTCCGCGCCGAGAGCGAAAACTATCGCCCGGTGGCCGAAGCCGTGCAGGAGTTGCTGGACAAGGGCCGCCTGTCACCCGCAGCCCACAAGACCATCCAGGGTTTCCTGGGCAATGAAGGCGAAGCCCTGCTGACCGCCGTCAATGATGGCGATGTCGAAGCCAGCGCCCGCCTGGTACGCGAACTGCTGGACCGTCACGGCACCGGCCGCGTACTGTTTCGCAACACCCGCGCCGCCGTGCAGGGCTTCCCGGAACGCAAGCTGCACGCCTACCCGCTGCCGTGCCCGGACGAATACCTCGAGCTGCCATTGGGCGATCACCCTGAGCTGTACCCGGAAGTCAGCTTCCAGGCCCAGCCGGACGCCAATGAAGAGGAGCGCTGGTGGCGCTTCGACCCACGGGTCGAGTGGCTGATCGACACCCTGAAAATGCTCAAGCGCACCAAAGTGCTGGTGATCTGCGCCCACGCCGAAACCGCCATGGACCTGGAAGACGCCCTGCGCGTGCGCTCGGGCATCCCGGCTACGGTGTTCCACGAAGGCATGAACATCCTGGAACGTGACCGTGCGGCTGCCTACTTCGCCGACGAAGAGTTCGGCGCCCAGGTGCTGATCTGCTCGGAAATCGGCAGCGAGGGACGCAACTTCCAGTTCGCCCATCACCTGGTGCTGTTCGACCTGCCGGCGCACCCGGACCTGCTGGAGCAGCGCATCGGTCGTCTGGACCGGATCGGCCAGAAGCACACCATCGAATTGCACGCGCCGTACCTGGAAAACAGCCCGCAGGCGCGGTTGTTCCAGTGGTACCACGAAGCGCTGAATGCGTTCCTCAACACCTGCCCGACCGGCAACGCCCTGCAACATCAGTTCGGCCCGCGCCTGCTACCGTTGCTGGAAGAAGCCGACGATGGCCAGTGGCAGGCTTTGATCGACGAAGCACGTGCCGAGCGCGAGCGTCTGGAAGCCGAGTTGCACACCGGTCGCGACCGTCTGCTGGAGCTCAATTCCGGCGGCGCGGGGGAAGGCGATGCGCTGGTGGAAGCCATTCTCGAGCAGGATGATCAGTTCGCACTGCCGATTTATATGGAAACCCTGTTCGATGCGTTCGGTATCGACAGCGAGGACCATTCGGATAACGCGCTGATCCTCAAGCCGAGCGAAAAAATGCTCGACGCCAGCTTCCCGCTGGGCGACGACGAAGGCGTGACCATCACGTACGACCGTAACCAGGCGCTGTCTCGCGAAGACATGCAGTTCATCACCTGGGAGCACCCGATGGTACAAGGCGGCATGGACCTGGTGTTGTCCGGCTCCATGGGCAACACCGCCGTGGCGCTGATCAAGAACAAGGCGCTCAAGCCAGGCACCGTGTTGCTGGAACTGCTCTACGTCAGTGAAGTGGTCGCCCCCCGCTCGCTGCAACTGGGTCGTTACCTACCGCCGGCCGCCCTGCGCTGCCTGCTGGACGCCAATGGCAACGACCTGGCGGCCAGGGTCTCGTTCGAAACCCTCAACGACCAGCTCGAAAGCGTGCCGCGCGCCAGTGCCAACAAGTTCATCCAGGCCCAGCGCGACCAGCTGACACCACGGATCAACGCCGGCGAACAGAAGGTCGCCCCGCGTCATGCTGAGCGCGTGGCCGAGGCCCAGCGTCGCCTGGCGGCCGATACCGATGAGGAACTGGCCCGCCTGACCGCCCTGCAAGCGGTCAACCCGACCGTGCGCGACAGCGAACTGGTGGCCCTGCGCCAACAGCGCGAGCAAGGCCTGGCGATGCTGGAGAAGGCGGCGTTGCGGTTGGAGGCGATCAGGGTGTTGGTGGCGGGCTGATTGCCCGCACACCCCATCCGGACCATCTGTGAACGGTGCCTATGTGGCGAGGGAGCTTGCTCCCGCTGGGCCGCGAAGCGGCCCCCTTTTAGGGAGCGCTGCGCACTCCGCGGGAGCAAGCTCCCTCGCCACAAAAGCAGCGCTGTACAAGCTGTAGCGCTAATTCAAGGACTGTAATACCCCACCGCCACCAGGAAATGCCCGACCTTCTTGAGGTACGCGTGCTTGTCCTCGACCTTGCCGGTCACCGGGTTTTTCCACCGGTACTCATAATCCCCAGCATCCTGCTTGCTGATCAGCCCCAGGATCGGCTCGCCCACCGGCTTGCCGTCCGGATCCTTGATTCTGGCGAAGTCGGTATTGATCAAGCGCAGGTTGGTGCCATGGGCGACATAGCGCCGGGTATCGAGGTCGACGACAAACACGTACAGGTCATCCTGCAAGTAGCCGCCCTTGAGGGAGTTGATCGCCGTCAACGTAGCTTTCTCGTTCTTCTGCAGGTCGCTTGAAGCCTTGTCCAGCAGCGCCCTGGCCTGTTCGGCGGAGGCCCGTGGCAAGTAGTAGCCGACCGCCAGGATTCGGTCGCCGACCCGTTGGAAATACACATGCTTGCGCTCGACCCGGCCATCCGCCCAGTTCTGCCAACGGTATTCGGCTTGCTGGATACCGCTGGCCTCGGGCGTGTTCAAGGCCTCCTTGAAGGCCTTGCGCAAATCCGGGCCCAGCACTTCGGAAACGTCGCGCCCGATCAACGCCGCTGACGGCCCGCCACTGGCAAGCATCACCCCTTTGGTGTCCACCACAAACACATAGCGGTCCTGGTCGACGAATTCGCCCTGACGGCTGAACACCGCCAAGGCCTTGTCACCGTTATCGTGGTAATAGGCCAGGGCTTTTTCCAAGAGCGCCCGGGCCGCCTGGCCATCGTCCGTCGGCGCGGCAAGAGCCTGCGTCAACCCCAGTACCAGCATTGCGGCCAGCCAGGCCGTCCTGCACACAAACCCCATACGCGCATCCTCGTTCTCGTTGGTGTTTCGAGAGCGTAGACGGGGTGGAGGCGATGTAGAAGTATTCAGAGGATCATGGGTTGCCTGGCTGGACGCCATCGCGAGCAGGCTCGCTCCCACGTTGTGCGGTGATCATTAATCCATGAAACGCTGCAAATCAGTGTGGGAGCGAGCCGGCTCGCGATGGCGCCCAATCAGTCACTTCCTGTATGACCGTCAGAACACTATCGCAAGCAAGCTCCTCCCACAGGCGCCTGCAGGGTTATTGGGCCCGCGCGCTGAGCTGCTGTTGCAGGTGTTGGATCTGCGCCTGCAAGGTGTTGATGTTGCGGGTGACCTGGCCGCGAAAGGCGTCGAACTCGGCCGTGTTGCCGTTATCCTGCTGGCTCTTGAGCACGATCATGTCCTGCTCCAGGCGTTCGATGGCCGAGTTGGAGGTGGCTCTCTTCAGGGCGGTGATGTCGGCGCCGATGCTCTTGAGCTGGGCATCCAGCGCGCCACCTTCGCCCTGGTTTTTCAGGGCGGCCACTTCAGCTGCCAGCGTCTTGACCTGAGCCTGGAGCTCCTTGTTGGCCGATTGCAACTGGGTGTTGGTGTTCTGCTGTTCACTGGCCTGGGCAATGAGCTGGGCCAGCTCCTTGTCCAGGTCGGCGGACGGGCCGAACGTGGCTTGCTGCAGTTTGTATTGCTCCTGCAGCTTGCTGTCGAATTGCCGGGCCTGTTCCTGCAGCCGGGTGTCCAACTGTTTGACCTGCAATTTCAACGCTTCACTGTCACTCATGACATTGGACTGCCCGGCCACTACCTTGCCGGAAATGTCCTGCAAGCGCCCCGCCGCGTCTTCACTGATCCGGGCGAAGCTTTCCTGGGTTGCCACCAGTTGCTGCTCCATCAACGAAATCTGCTGGAAGCTCCACCAGGCCAGGAAGCCGAACGCGCACAGCAGGGCGCCAACCAATGCCCACAGTGGCCCAGTGCTAGGGCCCTTGACCCGCGCCGCCGCAATGGGCGCAGGGCGCGCCTGTACGTGGGGCGCACGGTTGGGCAGGAAATCATCGTCATCGGGAATGTCGGCGCGCATCCGCAGGCTCGGTACATCGTCGAAGTCGTCGTTGGCATCGTTACGCGTGGGCATGGGGTTCAACCTTTGGGAAACCGGTGTTGGCTTGATGCGGCGAGTATAACCCCCTCGTCCGCCGCACCGATTGACCTCGAACCCGGGGGTCGGTTCATGACGGGCCGATCAGTGGCCGTCCTGGGCTTTCCACCAGGCACAAAACTCATCGAGGGCGGTCCACAGACTGACCTGCGGATCGTAATCGAGATGATGCCGGGCGCGGCTGATGTCCAGGGTGAAGTTCTTGTTCATGACCTGCATGCCCAGGCGCGACAGCGTCGGTTCGGGGCGGCCCGGCCATAGCTTGCACAAGCCTTCGTTCAAGGCGGCGACGCTGTAAGCCAGGCCGTAGGACCGATAACGCCTGACCTGTGGGACGTCCATCTGGCGCATCACATAATTGACCACGTCCCACAGCGGAACCGGCGCGCCATTGCTGATGTTGTAGGCCTTGCCCAAGGCCGAATCGGTGGCCAGCAGGCTGCAGAGCAGCGCTTCGTTGAGGTTCTGCACGCTGGTGAAATCCACCTTGTTCAAGCCATTGCCGACTATCGACAAACGGCCCTTGCGCTGCATTTTCAGTAACCGGGGGAAGATGCTCATGTCACCGGCACCAATGACGAAACGCGGGCGCAGGGCCAACACTTCGAGACCGAACTCCTGGGCGCCGAAGACTTTCTGCTCGGCCAGGTACTTGGTCGCGGCGTAAGGGTGCTTGAAGCGCTTGGGCACTTGTTCTTCCTTCAGCCCGAGGTGGTCGCGACCATCGAAGTAGATCGACGGCGACGACAGGTGCACCAGGCGCCGGACCTTCTGCTTCAGGCAAGCCTCGACGACGTTTTCCGTAACCTGGACATTGCCCTGGTGAAAATCCTGATAGCGCCCCCAGAGCCCGACGGCTCCAGCGCAATGCACCACCGCTTCGACATCCAGGCACAGATCGCGGGCCAGCAACGGATCGTTCAGGTCCCCCTGGACAAATTGCGCACCGCGCCGCACCAGGTGCTCAACGCTCTCGGCCCGGCGACCGGTGACCCGTACGTCCAGGCCTTGCTCCAGGGCGAAACGCGCGAAGCGCCCGCCAATGAAGCCGCTCGCGCCGGTGACCAGAATTTTCATGCATGCTCCTGAGTGACTACCTGCCAATTGTTTCGTGTGCCGCTTTGACTTGCAGCTTGACGTCTATTGCGGCGTCCAAGGCACCAACCACTGCCGGGACGAACGGATCAATTGCTCGGTCAATAAACCCAGCAACTGGCCGCCATTGCGCCAATGATGCCAGTACAGCGGTACATCGATCGGTTTATCTGCCAGCAATTCCACCAATGCGCCTCGCTCCAGGTGCTCGCGCACTTGCAGCTCCGGCACCAATCCCCAGCCAAGCCCGACTTCGGTGAGGCGGATGAAGCCTTCGGACGAGGGGCACAGGTGGTGCTCGAATCCGCCTTCGACGCCCAGGGAAGCAAGGTAACGGTGTTGCAGGAAATCATCCGGGCCGAACACCAGCGCCGGCGTACGCGCCAGTTGTTCGGCATGTACACCATCGGGAAAGTGCCGGGCAATGAAGGCCGGACTGGCCAGCGCACGGTAACGCATGGCCCCCAGCAACACACTGCGGGCACCGGCCACCGGACGTTCGTTGGCGCAGACGCAGGCCGCCACCTCGCCGGCGCGCATGCGCTTGAGGCCGACGGTCTGGTCCTCCACCACCAGATCGAGCAGCAAATGGTGCTCGGCGCAGAAATCCCCCACCGCAACGGCCCACCACGTCGCCAGGCTGTCGGCATTCAACGCGATGCGCAGGCGCTCGGGCAGGCCCTCCTCATCAAGCGCCGGCACCAGGTTTTGCAGATCACGTTCGAGCAGCCGGACCTGTTGCACGTGGTTGAGCAGTCGACGGCCGATTTCAGTGGGTCCGGGTGGCATCGCCCGTATCAGCACGGGCTGACCCACCCGCGCCTCCAGCAGCTTGATGCGTTGGGAAATGGCCGATTGCGACAGACCCAGCACCTGCGCGGCACGTTCGAATCCGGCCTGCTCGACCACCGCCGCCAGCGCGGAGAGTAGTTTGTAATCGAACATCAATTTTCCTAATGGGCAATCAGTAGTATTGGTTTTTCTTATACAGCCTTCCGATTGAGAATAGCCAGCATTCAGACACTGATCGGAAGACAACTTATGTGGCAAAGCTATGTGAACGGGCTACTGGTGGCCCTCGGGCTGATCATGGCCATCGGCGCCCAGAACGCCTTCGTACTGGCCCAGAGCCTGCGCCGCGAGCACCACTTGCCAGTGGCGGCGCTTTGCGTCACAGCGGATGCGCTGCTGGTGGCCGCCGGCGTTTTCGGCCTGGCGACACTGCTGGCGCAAAGTCCGTTGTTGCTGTCGATTGCTCGCTGGGGCGGCGCGGCGTTCCTGCTCTGGTATGGCAGCCTGGCGTTGCGCCGGGCCTTTTCCAGGCAGAGCCTGCAACAAGGTGAGCATCAGGCCGTGCGATCGTTGCGCGCCGTGTTGCTCAGCGCCTTGGCGGTGACGCTGCTCAACCCCCACGTCTATCTCGATACCGTCCTGCTGATCGGCTCCCTCGGTGCCCAACAGAGCGTGCCCGGTGCCTATGTCGTGGGCGCGGCGAGCGCCTCGCTGCTGTGGTTCTTCACCCTGGCGTTCGGCGCTGCGTGGCTGGCGCCCTGGCTCGCCCGCCCGAGTACCTGGCGGATTCTCGACCTGTTAGTGGCGACAATGATGTTCGCCGTGGCGATGCAATTGATTGTCAGCGGCTGATTATTGCCAACCGCTCTGGAACCTCTATTCCACACAGTTGTTGCGTGGTTATGCCGCACCCCCGGTGCTATGATCCGAGTCTTGCGCCGCAAGGAGTACAAACTCCCGGCGCTAGTCTGGCCGCCCGTGATCGGCCTTGCGCTCACCGCAACTGACCTGATTAGGAGAATCACCATGGCTTTCGAATTGCCGCCGCTGCCTTACCCACACGATGCACTGCAGCCGCACATCTCCAAAGAGACTCTGGAATACCACCACGACAAACACCACAACACCTATGTCGTGAACCTGAACAACCTGGTGCCTGGCACCGAGTTCGAAGGCAAGACCCTGGAAGAAATCGTCAAGACTTCCTCGGGCGGTATCTTCAACAACGCCGCTCAGGTCTGGAACCACACCTTCTACTGGAACTGCCTGGCGCCAAACGCTGGCGGTCAACCAACCGGCGCACTGGCCGAAGCCATCAACAAGGCCTTCGGTTCGTTCGACAAGTTCAAGGAAGAGTTCAGCAAAACCTCCATCGGCACCTTCGGTTCCGGCTGGGGCTGGCTGGTCAAGAAAGCTGACGGCTCCCTGGCCCTGGCCAGCACCATCGGCGCCGGCAACCCACTGACCAGTGGCGATACCCCACTGCTGACCTGCGACGTGTGGGAGCACGCCTACTACATCGACTACCGCAACCTTCGTCCGAAATACGTCGAAGCGTTCTGGAACCTGGTCAACTGGAAATTCGTGGCCGAGCAGTTCGAAGGCAAGCCTTTCACTGCCTGAGCCGGATGGCCAGACGAAAAACCCGGCGCCTTGCCGGGTTTTTTTTGCGCGCCAGAAGTAACCGGTCATCGACTCGAGGGCGCATTACCACACGTCCTGGATCCAAGAAAAAAACACCGAGGCCCTCAAGTTGCGGCGCCTCTCAACCGACACAATGGTCGTAGAGCAATCACTCTGAAAGAACCCTATATCCGCCATGCTCCAGGCCAAATCCCTTGTGTTGGATTGTCCCTTTGACTGACATCACAGGATTGCCAATACTCATGGCAACTTGACGCTACCCGCACGGAACAAGGAACCACTCTTTGAAGCTGGAACTCAAGAACAGCTTGTCTGTGAAGTTGCTCCGGGTCGTGCTCCTCTCGGCATTGGTCGTTGGCGTGCTGTTGAGCTGCGCCCAGATCGTGTTCGATGCCTACAAGACCAACCAGGCTGTGGCCAGCGACGCCCAGCGCATCCTCGACATGTTCCGAGATCCGTCGACCCAGGCCGTCTATAGCCTGGATAAGGAAATGGGCATGCAGGTGATCGAAGGCCTGTTCCAGGACCGCGCCGTCCGCATGGCCTCCATCGGCCACCCTCACGAAACCATGCTCGCCGAAAAAAGCCGGCCCTTGCAGCAATCCGAAAGCCGCTGGCTGACCGACCTGATCCTGGGCAAGGAACGGACTTTCACCACCCAACTGGTAGGTCGCGGACCCTACAGTGAATATTACGGCGACCTGAGCATCACCCTCGACACCGCGACCTATGGCGAGGGTTTCATTGTCAGCTCGGTGATCATTTTCATCTCCGGCATGCTGCGCGCCCTGGCCATGGGCCTGGTGCTGTACCTGGTCTATCACTGGCTGCTGACCAAACCGCTGTCGCGCATCATCGAGCACCTGACCGAGATCAACCCCGACCGCCCCAGCGCCCACAAGATCCCGCAATTGCCGGGGCACGAGCAAAACGAGCTGGGCCTGTGGATCAATACCGCCAACCAACTGCTCGAATCCATTGAACGCAATACCCATCTTCGCCACGAAGCGGAAAACAGCCTGCTACGCATGGCCCAGTACGATTTTCTAACCGGCCTGCCCAATCGCCAGCAGTTGCAGGAGCAACTGGACAAGATCCTGGTGGACGCCGGGCGTCTGCAACGTAGGGTCGCGGTGCTGTGCGTGGGGCTGGACGACTTCAAGGGCATCAACGAACAGTTCAGCTACCAGACCGGCGACCAATTGCTGCTGGCCCTGGCGGACCGCTTGCGCGCCCACAGTGGTCGTCTTGGCGCCCTGGCGCGGCTGGGAGGCGACCAGTTCGCCCTGGTCCAGGCCGACATCGAGCAGCCGTATGAAGCGGCCGAACTGGCCCAGAGCATCCTCGATGACCTGGAGGCGCCGTTCGGCATCGAGGACCAGCAGATCCGCCTGCGCGCGACCATCGGTATCACGCTCTTCCCGGAGGACGGGGACAGCACCGAGAAGCTGCTGCAGAAAGCCGAGCAGACCATGACCTTGGCCAAGAGCCGCTCGCGCAACCGCTACCAGTTCTACATTGCCAGCGTCGACAGTGAAATGCGCCGCCGCCGCGAACTGGAAAAAGACCTGCGCGAAGCCCTGATCCGCGAACAGTTCACCCTGGTGTACCAGCCGCAGATCAGCTACCGCGACCTCCGGGTTGTGGGCACCGAAGCCCTGATCCGCTGGCATCACCCTGAGCATGGCCTGGTGCCGCCGGACCTGTTCATCCCCCTGGCCGAGCAGAACGGCACCATCATCGCCATCGGCGAATGGGTGCTGGACCAGGCCTGTCGGCAATTGCGCGAATGGCACGATCAGGGTTTCGTCGACATGCGCATGGCCGTCAACCTGTCGACCGTGCAACTGCACCACGCGGAGTTGCCACGGGTGGTGAACAACTTCCTGCAGATGTACCGACTGCCTCCTCGCAGCCTGGAGCTGGAAGTCACCGAAACCGGCCTGATGGAAGACATCACCACCGCCGCCCAGCACCTGCTGAGCCTGCGCCGCTCCGGCGCGTTGATTGCCATTGATGACTTCGGGACTGGCTATTCGTCCCTGAGTTATCTCAAGAGCCTGCCGCTGGACAAGATCAAGATCGACAAGAGCTTCGTCCAGGACCTACTCGACGATGAAGACGACGCCACCATCGTCCGGGCCATCATCCAACTGGGCAAGAGCCTGGGGATGCAGGTCATCGCCGAGGGCGTCGAGACGGTCGAACAGGAAGCCTACATCATCGCCGAGGGCTGCCACGAGGGTCAGGGGTACTACTACAGCAAGCCCTTGCCGGCGCGGGAATTGAGCACCTATCTGAAACAGGCTGAGCGCAGCAAGGCCTTCATCCTCTGATTGCCTGGCAGATCGTAACCCTGGGCGGCATCGCCGAGAGGGTGCCAAAGGTCACGATCGGCAATCATTAAACAAGAAATATTTCCAACCGCGACCCTTTACACATAATGCAAATCTTTCGCATTATGTCGCAGTTTTTGCGCACACTCGCGCCTGTCCCATTCATTTCCGAAGCAGGATGTTCGCCATGATTCGTATGCCTCTGGCTACCGCCAGTCTGCTGGCCATCGCTATTTCCCTCGCCGGTTGCGGCGAAGGCAAAGACAAGGCCGCCGCGCCGCAAGCGCCTACGCCTGCTGCCAGCACCGCGGCACCGGTCGCCCCTGCTGCTGCCGGCAAGGTCGACGAAGCCGCTGCCAAGGCTGTTGTCGCGCACTACGCCGACATCGTCTTCGCTGTCTACAGCGATGCCGAATCCACCGCGAAAGCCCTGCAAACCGCCGTCGACGCGTTCCTGGCCAAGCCGAACGCCGAAACCCTGAAAGCCGCCCGCCAAGCCTGGATCGCCGCCCGTGTGCCATACCTGCAGAGCGAAGTGTTCCGCTTCGGCAACACCATCATTGACGACTGGGAAGGCCAGGTGAACGCCTGGCCCCTGGACGAAGGCCTGATCGACTACGTCGACAAGTCCTACGAGCACGCCCTGGGCAACCCGGGCGCCACCGCCAACATCATCGCCAACACTGAAGTCCAGGTCGGCGAAGACAAGGTCGACGTGAAGGACATCACCCCGGAAAAACTCGCCAGCCTCAATGAACTGGGCGGTTCCGAGGCCAACGTCGCCACCGGCTACCACGCCATCGAATTCCTGCTGTGGGGCCAGGACCTCAACGGCACCGGCCCAGGCGCGGGCAACCGCCCGGCTTCCGACTATCTGCAAGGCGCTGGCGCCACTGGCGGCCACAACGACCGTCGTCGTGCTTACCTCAAGTCGGTGACCCAGTTGCTGGTCAGCGACCTGGAAGAAATGGTCGGCAACTGGAAGCCGAACGTGGCCGACAACTACCGCGCCACCCTGGAAGCGGAACCGGCTGAAAGCGGCCTGCGCAAGATGCTGTTCGGCATGGGCAGCCTGTCCCTGGGCGAACTGGCGGGCGAGCGCATGAAAGTGTCCCTGGAGGCCAACTCGCCAGAAGACGAGCAGGACTGCTTCAGCGACAACACCCACAACTCGCACTTCTACGACGCCAAGGGCGTGCGTAACGTGTACCTGGGCGAATACACCCGTGTCGACGGTACCAAGATGACCGGCGCCAGCCTGTCGTCCCTGGTCGCCAAGGCCGACCCGGCGGCGGACACCGCTCTCAAGGCGGACCTGGCCGACACCGAAGCCAAGATCCAGGTCATGGTCGACCACGCCAACAAAGGCGAGCACTACGACCAGCTGATCGCCGCCGGCAACACCGCCGGCAACCAGATCGTGCGCGACGCCATCGCCGCACTGGTCAAGCAGACCGGTTCGATCGAACAGGCCGCTGGCAAACTGGGCATCAGCGACCTGAATCCGGACAACGCTGATCACGAGTTCTGATCAACGCCCGGCAGACTGAAAAAAGGCGACCTTCGGGTCGCCTTTTTTTGCCTGAAGGAACCGCAACAACTGTTGTGGGAGCGGGCGTGCCCGCGATGGCGGCGGTACATCCAACCTCTCTGCAAGCTGATCCACCGCTATCGCGAGCAGGCTCGCTCCCACTGGGGATCTGTGCCGAACATCAAATCCGGGCACACCTGGGATTACTGTGGGAGTTGGCCTGCCCGCGATGGCGGCGGTACATCCAGCCTCTCTGCAAGCTGATGCACCGCTATCGCGAGCAGGCTCGCTCCCACAGGGGATCTGTGTCACGGGTATTTCGTCACTGCAGCCCGGCCAGTCGCCCTTCGATAAACCGCCGCTCCGGCAATTGTTGCGTCAGCTCCAGCGCACGGAGATACGCGGCCTTGGCTTCGTCGTTTCGTCCCAATTGGCGACAGAACTCCGCCCGCGCCGAGTGGGCGAGGTGGTAGTCCAGCAGCTCGCCACGATCCAGGATCCCATCGATCAAGCGCAATCCCGCCAGCGGCCCGTCGCGATTGGCCAGGGCGGCGGCTCGGTTGAGTTCGATCACCGGCGATGGCACGGCGCGCAGCAATATGTCATACAGACCGACGATCTGCGGCCAGTCGGTATCCCGGGCCGTCGGCGCTTCGGCGTGCACCGCTGCAATCGCGGCTTGCAGGCAATACGGCCCGAACCGACGGGTACTCAGCGCCGCCCCCACCAAGGCGCAACCTTCGGCGATCAGCCCGGCGTCCCATAAGGATCGGTCCTGCTCGTCCAGCAGGACCAACTCACCGGAGGCAGACGTTCGCGCCGGGCGTCGGGATTCGTGCAGGAGCATCAACGCCAGCAATCCCATGACCTCGGCTTCGGGTAGCAGCTCCAGGAGCAGGCGACCCAGGCGAATCGCTTCGCGAGTCAGGTCTTCACGGGTCAGCTCGGCGCCCATCGAGGCCGAATAGCCTTCGTTGAACACCAGGTAGATCACGCGCAGGACACTGTCCAGGCGTTCGGGCAGTTCCGATCGGGAGGGCACCTGATACGGAATTTTCGCATCGCGGATTTTTGCCTTGGCCCGCACGATACGCTGGGCGATGGCCGCCGGAGCGGCAAGGAACGCCCGGGCGATTTCCTCGGTGGTCAGGTCACAGACTTCCCGCAGCGTCAGCGGCACTTGGGCGTCCGCCGCCAGGGCTGGGTGGCAACAGGTGAAAATCAGTCGCAAGCGATCATCTTCCACGTCTTCGTCACTCCAGTCGGCCTGCTCCAGCTCTTCGAGCTGGGCAATCAGCATCGGCTGGGACGCGGCAAAGCGGGCGCGCCGGCGCAACACATCAATGGCCTTGAAGCGCCCGGTCGAGACCAGCCAGGCGCGCGGATTGTCCGGCACACCATCGCGGTGCCAACGTTCGACCGCAATGAAGAAGGCCTCGTGCAAGGCCTCTTCGGCAAGGTCGAAATCCCCCAACAGACGGATCAGCGTCGCCAGGATCCGTCTCGAATCTTGCCGGTAGACCTGCTCGACCCGCGCCTTGACCGTTTCAACCGACATCAGTCCGGCATACCTTGGGTGACGAGGGTTTCCAATCGCTCCAGGCTCTGGCCCCAGCCGTCATGAAACCCCATGGCTTCGTGAGCCTGGCGGTCCTCTTCGCTCCAGTGCAGTGCCCGAGCGGTGTAGCGGGTCTTTTCGCCGAGCTCTTCAAGCAGCACTTCTGCGGTCATGAACGCTTTGCCCGACGGTATCCAGCCGGGCAAAAACGCATCGGTGAACACCAGCCGCTGCGGGGCGATGATTTCCAGGAACACGCCCATGGTCGGGTACTCGCTGCCATCCGGCGCACGCATCAGGGTGCGGAACCGGCCCCCGACCCACAAGTCCATTTCGCACTCCGGCGTGGTCATACCGTGGGGCCCCCACCACTGAACGAGCAAGGTCGGCTCGGTCCAGGCGCGGAAGATCTTCTGGCGCGGGGCGTCGATGATGCGGCTGATGGAAAGCGTGTGGGCAGCAGGCGTGGGGTTCATGGGCGAAATCCTGTTTGTGGTTGTTGTTCAGGGGTTCAGTTGGCGGACCGGTCGCACTTCGACACAGCCGACCCGGGCCGCCGGAATATGGCCGGCGACCTGGATGGCTTCGTTCAGGTCCTTGGCGTCGATCAGGTAGAAGCCGGCCAGTTGCTCCTTGGTTTCAGCGAACGGCCCATCGGTGATCGACAGCTTGCCAGCGCGCATGCGCACCGTGGTGGCGGTCTGTACTGATTCCAGGGCCTCGGCGGCGAGCATTCGCCCGCTGCCCTGGACCGATTCGGCATAGGCCATGCACTCGGCGTCCTCCGGGCTGTCGGGGGAGTCGTGCAGCACCTGTTCGTTGCTATACACCAGGCATAAGTACTTCATGGAAAACTCCGTGATCGAACTGATCAACTATGGACGGTCGAGGGGCAACGGGCGAAAAAACCGACGATCAGGGTTGCAGGTCGAAAATCGTCGTTCCGGTCATTGGATCGAACGGAGCCGACCAATGTTCGTGGACGATCTTCCACTGCCCCGCCACCCGCCGGTAGCAGGCCGTGACGCGCATCCAGCAGGCTTGCTCCTCGCCCTTGTCGTTGGTGCCGCCGCAATAGGCCAGCCAGTGGGCGAAGGCGATGTTCTCGGCGGGAGTGATGGTGACTTGATGGAAATCGAACTTGTGCGGACCGGGGCACATTTCCATGCAGGCCTGCCAATGGGCCCGGTAGGCGGCCTTGCCTTTGAATTGCAGGGCCTGGATGGCATCGAACGAGACGATGGCCTCGTCGTACAGCGCCATGACCTTCTCGACGTCCTTGCTCATCACGGCCTGACGATAAGTGTCGATCAGCGCCTGGATTTCACGTTCGGTGGCTTGGGCATTCATGATGATTCTCCGCAGGTTTTTTGTTGTAGACACCCTTTGTCGTCTGGAGAAACGGCGAATCGACAGCTCGAACAAAAATAACCCGAATAAAGAAATTCGCTAGAATCCAGGCCCATCTGCCCGCAGACAACGGACGTTTTTGTGACTGCCCGACTCATCGCCTACCAAGCCCTGACCCCGCTCCAGCGGGAACAGCTGCAAGCCATCGAAATCCACCCGGAACAGGTGAAATTCTCCGGAGATATCCACGGTGCGCTGCATACCCTGCTCTCCCGGCCCGGACCGGGGGTCAAGGGCTTCGCTCTGCTGGCCGATGATGTACCGGTGGCCTTCCTGCTGCTTAAACGCCCACCGGTACTGCCGGACTGGGCCAATGAACACAGCGCGACCCTGCACGCCTTGCAGGTCGACCGCCGGGCCCAGGGCAAGGGCTACGGCAAAGCCTGCCTGCAAGCGTTACCGGCCGTGGCTCGGGAGGCCTGGCCGGAGATCAGAGGACTGGAGCTCTCGGTGGACGCCGATAACGCCTCGGCCATTGGCCTTTACACCCGATTGGGTTGGGTGGACAGTGGCGAGGCTTATAAGGGCCGGATCGGTTATGAGCGACGGATGGGGTTGGTGTTCAGCAGCGACTGATGATGAGCACCCCTCCATTACTGTGGCGAGGGGAATGACCGTCCTTGATCAACTGGGCTTCAACGGCACCCAGATCTCCAGGCTACCTTCCCCTGTCCGCGGATTGAAATCTTCGCTATAGCGCTCGAATTCCGGTTCATCCGCCGCTTCGTGGCCGGATTGCGGCAGCCATTGCTTCCAGATGTACTGGAAGGTCTGCGGGAGGGTCTTCAATGGTCCCCTGTGCTCGAACACCGCATAGCGCGCAGGCTGCAATTCGATCCAGCGGTACTGCTGCGGCAACTCATCGAGCCGGCTGATTTCCACCCCGGCGATGTACTCGAACCCGCCCTTCCCGTCCGGGTTGCAACACACGCCATAGGTCACGTCGTCTTTCTGCCCTGGCACATCACCGAGCCAGGGCAAAAACTTTTCCCAGAGCAAGGGGATGTCCTGGGCCGTGTCCGGGGTAAAACGCGCGCCAAAGCCGGCAATCAGCAGAAAACGTCCCTGCTCGAAGCGAGGTTCGGCTGTGTAATCGCGCTTGTGCTTTTCCATGCGTCAACACTCCGCAAACGTGAAGTCGGGCTTTGCAGTATAGAAGCCAAACCATGATTGCCAGGGCCGTTTCGTTTCTCAGAAGCCGGGCGCGCCACCCTGAACGGTTTTCAAGACGAACTCGTTATACCCTGAAACGATCACGTAGACCGCGAAATAGCAGAAGATCGCCGCCGATGCCCAATACGAATAACGCAACAATTTATCCCCCAGCAACTTGCCGCCCTGGGTCGCCGCCAGGCACAGCGCCGCAGACCACAGCAACCCGGCACTGAGAAACCCACTGAGGAACAGCGCCGAACTGAGCAGTGTCCCACCGCCTGACCGGGCGATCAGCGTGCCGCCTACCGCCGCGAACCAGAGAATCGCGCTAGGCGAAGACATCGCCAGAAATATCCCGCGGAAAAACTCCTGGCGCGAAGAACCACCCCGCCCTTCATCCGCCTGCGCCAGTACCGCGCTGTGATAAATCGCCGAATGAATCATCTTTGCGGCGAAATACAACAGCAGCATCGAACCGCCGATCCACAGCACCCAGCGCACCGCTTCGTATTGCAGCAACACGGTCATGCCGGCCAGGGCCAGGATGGCGTAGACCAGGTCGCCGACGCAGGTGCCCAGCCCCAGGGCGAAGCCTCGAAAATAGCCTCGCTGCATCGCCAGGGTGATCATCGCGATATTGGCCACGCCGATGTCCAGGCACAGCGAAAGGCTCAGCAGGAAGCCGCTGGAAAATTCCATCATTCAATCCATTCGATCAGGTTTGACACACGGGGGCCGGGCCCTACGGTCTTTGTCGACCGAGGGAGGAGCCCGACAGTGTCGTCGAAAATAGTTCCTGGCCGCTACTGGACAACTGCCTGTCGGCGCCTTTATCTTGCGCCCAGGCTACCGCAGTGGCCAACGTCGCTCGGACGGTTCCGGGCGCTCACGTATCTCGAGGCAACAATGGCCGAACAAGGTTCGCCGCGCCGCTTTGCGCGCATCGATCGACTCCCCCCCTATGTTTTCAATATCACTGCCGAGCTGAAGATGGCTGCGCGTCGGCGCGGCGAAGACATCATCGACTTGAGCATGGGTAACCCCGACGGCGCCACGCCCCCGCACATCGTGGAGAAACTGGTCACCGTCGCCCAGCGTGAAGACACCCACGGCTACTCCACGTCCAAAGGCATTCCGCGCCTGCGCCGCGCCATTTCGCGTTGGTACAAGGACCGCTATGAAGTGGACATCGATCCGGAAAGCGAGGCCATCGTCACCATCGGTTCCAAGGAAGGCCTGGCGCACCTGATGCTGGCAACCCTGGACCAGGGCGACACGGTACTGGTGCCCAACCCCAGCTATCCGATCCACATCTATGGCGCAGTGATCGCCGGTGCCCAGGTACGCTCGGTGCCGCTGGTGCCGGGTGTGGATTTCTTCGACGAACTGGAGCGGGCCATCCGCGGCTCGATTCCCAAGCCGAAGATGATGATCCTGGGCTTTCCGTCCAACCCCACCGCGCAGTGCGTGGAGCTGGATTTCTTCGAACGGGTCATCGCCCTGGCCAAACAGTACGACGTTCTGGTGATTCACGACCTGGCCTACGCCGACATCGTCTACGACGGCTGGAAAGCCCCGTCGATCATGCAGGTGCCGGGCGCGAAGGATATAGCGGTGGAGTTCTTCACCCTGTCAAAGAGCTACAACATGGCCGGCTGGCGCATCGGCTTCATGGTGGGCAATCCGGAACTGGTCAGCGCCCTGGCGCGGATCAAGAGTTACCACGACTACGGCACGTTCACTCCGTTGCAGGTAGCCGCCATCGCCGCACTGGAAGGCGACCAGCAATGTGTGCGCGACATCGCCGAGCAGTACCGCCAACGCCGCAACGTATTGGTCAAGGGTCTGCATGAGCTGGGCTGGATGGTGGAGAATCCCAAGGCGTCGATGTACGTCTGGGCCAGGATTCCCGAGGCCTACGCGCACTTGGGTTCGCTGGAGTTTGCCAAGAAGCTGCTGGCCGAGGCCAAGGTCTGCGTTTCGCCGGGAGTAGGGTTCGGGGAATACGGGGATGATCACGTGCGCTTTGCGCTGATCGAGAACCAGGACCGGATCCGCCAGGCGGTGCGCGGGATTCGGGCGATGTTCCGGGCGGATGGGTTGGTACAAAAGCCCAACGCCTGACGCAAAACCCACTGTGGGAGCGAGCCTGCTCGCGATGGCGGTGCAACACTCAACAGAGAGGTTGAATGTTATACCGCTATCGCGAGCAGGCTCGCTCCCACACTTGTTATGTGCCCGACCTTTAGACCACCAGCGACAGCAGCAGGATAAAGATCAACCCCACCACGGACAGGATGGTTTCCATTGCGGTCCAGGTCTTGAAGGTTTCGGCCACGGTCATGTTGAAGTACTGCTTGACCAGCCAGAAACCCGCGTCGTTGACATGGGACAGGATCAACGATCCGGCACCGGTCGCCAGCACCAGCAACTCACGGTTCACACCGGGGATCATCCCCACCACCGGCACCACGATCCCGGCACCGGTAATGGTCGCCACCGTCGCCGAACCCGTGGCGATGCGAATCACCGCCGCCACCAGCCAGGCCAGCAGGATCGGGGAAATCTGTGCGCTCACCGCCATGTTGCCGATCACCGTACCCACGCCGCTGGTCACCAGCATCTGCTTGAAGCCACCACCGGCACCGATGATCAGGATGATCGCAGCGGTCGGCGCAAGGCTCGCGTCCAGCCACTTGAGCATCTGATTGGAGCCAATGCCTTGCTTGTAGCCGAAGGTATACAACGACAGCAGCAACGCCAGCAGCAGTGCGGAGATCGGGTGACCGATCAGGTCCATGAACGTACGGAACAGATTGCCCTCGGGCAGTGCCACGTCGGCGAAGGTCTTGAGCAGCATCAGGAACACCGGCGACAGCACGGTGATCAGGGTGATGCTGAAGCTCGGCAGATCATTGGAATTGGTTTCACGCGCCAGTTGGTCCACCAACTCCTGGTTCGGATGGCCGGGGATGTGCTTGGCAATGAACGTACCGAAGATCGGCCCGGCAATAATGGCCGTTGGCAGCGCCACGATCAGGCCATAGAGGATGGTCTTGCCGATGTCGGCACCGAACACGCCAATCGCCAGCAGCGGGCCCGGGTGCGGCGGCACCAGGCCGTGGACGGCGGAAAGGCCGGCAAGCAGCGGAATGCCGATCTTGATGATCGAGACGCCGGTGCGGCGCGCAACGATGAACACCAGCGGAATCAGCAACACGAAGCCGATCTCGAAGAACAGCGGAATGCCCACCAGGAACGCGGCGAACATCATCGCCCACTGCACCTTGTCCTTGCCGAAAGCGCGGATCAAGGTCTGGGCGATCTGATCGGCCCCGCCCGACTCGGCCATCATCTTGCCGAGCATCGTGCCCAGCGCCAGGATGATCCCGACAAAGCCCAACACGCCACCGAAGCCGTCCTGGAACGCCTTGATGATGGTGCCGACGGGCATGCCGGAGGTCAGGCCGAGGAACGCTGCCGCGATGGTCAAGGCGATGAAGGGGTGGATCTTGAACTGGGTGATGAGGACGATAAGTCCGATCACCGTGACCACTGCATCGAGCAGCAGAAAGGTTTCGTGGGACATGCCGAACATGGGGGGTGTCTCCTGATTTGTTGTTGTTATTGAAGCAGTTAGGGATAAGTGGTCGGGATAGCGCTATCTTTCTGACGCAAAAATTTTCAAGGCTCAGCTGGCCAGCTTCAATCCGTGGTCCAGCCACCAGACGTACGCCTGCCGGGCCAACTCATCGACACTGTGGCTGGACGCGTCCAGGGCCAGGGTCAGGGGCTCACCGACAGGGGATTGCAGGGTGGCAAACTGGCTGTCGATCAAGGTCGACGGCATGAAATGGCCAGGACGGTGGGACACGCGGTCGGCGGCCACTTCCGGGGTCAGTTCCAGGAACACGAAGCCCAGGCCCGGCAAGGCGCTGCGCAGGCGTTCGCGATAACTGTGCTTGAGGGCCGAGCAGGTCAGCACCGGGCGCTCGCCCTGAGCGTCCACACGGCGCAACTCGTCGCACAGGCTATCGAGCCAGCCGGCACGGTCGTCGTCGTTCAGGGGGATACCGGCGCTCATCTTCTGGATGTTGGCCGCAGGGTGAAAAGTATCGCCTTCGATGGCGGTAGCGCCGCTCAACTGGCACAGGGCCTGGCTGACGCAAGTTTTGCCGCAACCGGCAACGCCCATGATGACCAGGGCGGTGATGGGATTGTTCATGTAACACCTCAGCGCGCAGACAGCGCTACCTTTGCCAGTTATGACACCAATGCAAAAGCAGAAGTTGCCGACGCCTTCTTGTCATTTTTGTGGTTGCAGCATGTTCGTTCACGACACTCGCGCACGGGGGAATCAGGCAAACCCCGCTCGCGCATTTGCAGCCGCGTCGAGACAGCGCTACCTTAGTGCCTTGATTTTTGTTTGGCAAGCCACCCTGATGACCGCCCCTAAAAACGATAAGAACACGCGCACCACCGGTCGCCCCACGCTCAATGAAGTCGCACGCCTGGCCGGGGTCAGCCCCATCACTGCCTCCCGTGCCCTGCGCGGAGTCAGCACCGTCGCCACCGACCTGGTGGAAAAAGTCCGCCAGGCCGCCCTGGAGCTCAACTACGTGGTCAACCCCGCCGCCCGCGCCCTGGCTTCGGCCCAGAGCCACTCGGTGGTGGTCTTGGTCCCTTCCTTGTCCAACCTGTTGTTCATCGACACCCTGGAAGCCATCCATCGCGTGCTGCGTCCCAAGGGCTTCGAAGTGGTGATCGGCAACTACCACTATTCACGGGACGAAGAAGAAGATCTGCTGCGCAATTACATGGCCTATCAGCCTCGCGGCTTGCTGTTGACCGGTTTCGACCGCACCGAAAGCGCCCGGCGGATGATCGAGGCCAGCAACATCCCTTGCGTGTACATGATGGAGTTGGACCCTGGTGCAGGTCTCAATTGCGTTGGTTTTTCTCAGCTCAAGGCCGGCGAGACGGCGGCCGGCCACCTGATTTCCAAGGGCCGTAAACGCCTGGCCTATATCGGCGCCCAATTGGACCAACGTACCCTGGCCCGTGGCGAAGGCTTTCGCAGGGCCTTGCAGCAGGCCGGTCTCTACGACCCGGACCTGGAGCTGCTGACGCCGCGTCCATCCTCGGTGGGCCTGGGTGGCGAATTGTTCCTGCAACTGCTCGAAAGCCATCCGGATGTCGATGGGATTTTCTTCGGCAACGATGACCTGGCCCACGGCGCGTTGTTCGAAGCGCTGCGCTGTGGCATCAGGATCCCGGAGCAGATCTCGGTCCTGGGCTTCAACGACCTGCCCGCCTCGGCCCACATGGTGCCGCGCCTGAGCAGCATCAGCACCCCACGCGAAGCTATCGGCCAGCGCGCCGCCGAACAGTTGCTGACATTGCTGGCCGGCAATCGCATCGCCCAGCCGGTGGTGGACATGGGTTTTGAACTCAAGGTACGTGAGAGCACCTGACACCGCGCTGCCGGTCGATCAATGCCGCCCGGCGGCAAGGGTTGGCCGCACATTGCTCCGCCCCTGATGCCGTCAGCCCTTGAAAAACACGGTTCCCGACGAGCGGCACGGGATTTGCTCTGACCCATCGCTCAGCCATTACCTACAGGTATCCATCATGTTGGTCAGTGCAAAACAGCAAGCAATGAACTTGCCGCTCAAACGCCCCGGCGAGGACCCCGTCGCCGATGCCGCCAGCGGTCTGCAAAGCGCCGCGTTGCAGGCGTTGCGTGACAACGTCCAGGCCCAGGCCAGCCAAGGCAGCGTCCAGGTCCAGGTCCAGGAGTCCATGACCCGACGGGCCACGCAACAGGTCAACGCGGCCAGCACCATCAGCGACAACGTCGACGAGGCGTTCGCCAAGACCCGCGTGCAATTGCAGAGCGTGCCCGCGTCGCCGTCCAAAGACAATGCCGCTGCCGGCAGCTCCGCAATGGAGGCCTTCAAGGAATACATGAGCAAGACGCCGGAGCAACGCCTGCGCGACAGCATTCTTGCGGAACTGGGCATCACCGAAGAAGAGTTCCAGGCGATGCCGCCCGAGAAGCAAGCAGCCGTCAGCCAGGAGATCGCGCAACGCATGCAAGACAAATCAGCGATAGCCAAGGTTGAAAAGGCCCAGGAAAACCGTGCCGATGGCAAAGCCCCCTTGGCTGATGCGTTCCTCGCCTCTCTCTGAACTTGATGATGCGTGAGTTTGATGATGCGCCGGGGTGGCCAGCTATACTGGCCGCCCCGGATCTTCTCCCTCGCCCCTGCCAATGCCTGAAATCCACTACACGCTGCTCGACGAACCGCTATGGCCGCTGATGAACAAGTTCTATCGCGCCCACCAATCCTCGATGAAGGCGGTGCGTGACGCACAGCTGTGGGTAGCGCGCCGGGAGGAGATCGTCGCTGCCCTGTGCCTGCGTCCGGTGTCGGGTGGGCATTGGCTGACCGGATTGTTTGTCGACCCCGCCCACCGCGGCCAAGGCATTGCGGCGCGGTTGATCGCCGAGGCGGTAAAGACCGTGCAAGCGCCGGTGTGGTTGTTCTGCCATCCGGACTTGCGTGGGTTTTATGAGCGGCGCGGGTTCAGCTTCGACCCGGCCCTGCCCTATGCGATGGCCGAGCGATTGAGCCGGTATGCGCGCAGCAAGCCGATGATTGCGATGGGGTTGGAGCCACCCTCCTGAAGGCAATGCAGGCCAATGTGGGAGCGAGCTTGCTCGCGATGGCGTCAGGTTAGTGGCATTGAAGCTGACGGATGCACCGCCATCGCGAGCAAGCTCGCTCCCACAGTTTTCTGTATTCGGCCTATCAATCGTCGGCGGCAGGATCCAGGTCCGGAAACATCACCTCGGTAAACCCGAACTGGCTGAAGTCGGTGATGCGCGAAGGGTAAAGGCGCCCGATCAGGTGATCGCACTCATGCTGCACCACCCGCGCATGGAAACCCGACGCCACGCGGACGATCGGTTCACCCTTGGGATCGAAGCCTTCGTAGCGAATCTGCCGGTAACGCTGTACCGCGCCGCGCAGGCCGGGTACCGACAGGCAACCTTCGAAACCCTCTTCCGTCTCTGGCCCCAGCGGGGTAATGAGCGGGTTGATCAGGATCGTCTGGGGCACCGCTTCGGCATCCGGGTAACGCTCGCTGTGCTCGAAACCGAAGATCACCAATTGCAGGTCCACGCCGATCTGCGGCGCCGCCAGGCCAACGCCGCCGACGCTTTCCATGGTCTGGAACATGTCGTCGATCAACTGCCACAACTCGGGGCTGTCGAACATCTCGGGCGGCACTGGCGGGGCGATGCGCAGCAGGCGTTCATCGCCCATCTTCAGGATTTCACGAATCATGGTCAGGCTTCGTCAGGGTGACTGTGGTGGATGGAATGGTCGCGCCCCAGGCCCGACACATGTTGCTTTTCATGCTGGCCCGGATGCTTTTCGCCAGCGTCCTTGCCCTCGGCGGACATGTGCTCGATCACCGCGTTCATCTCCGCGCCGAGCAACAGCACCGCCGAGGAAATATAGAAATACAGCAACAACACAATGATCGCGCCGATACTGCCATACATGGCGTTGTAGTTGGCGAAGGTCTTTACGTAGAACGCGAAGCCCAGTGAAGCGATAATCCAGACCACCACCGCCAGTACCGAACCCGGAGTGATGAAGCGAAACTCCTGTTTGACGTCCGGCATTACGTAATAGATCAGCGCCACCGCCACCATCAGCAGGATCACGATCACCGGCCAGCGCACGATGGTCCAGAGCGTGACGATGAACTCCTCCAGCCCGACCTGGGCCGCGATCCATTCCATCACCTGCGGCCCGAGCACCATCAACGCTGCCGCGATGAGCAGCATGCCGGCGATACCGACTGTGTAGATGATCGACAGAGGGAAGCGCTTCCAGGCCGGACGGCCCTCGACCACGTCGTACGCAGCATTCATCGCGCTCATCATCAATCGCACACCGGCCGAAGCAGTCCACAACGCGATGACGATACCCACCGACAACAATCCACCCTTGGACTGCTGCAACTGGTCGATCACCGGGTTGACCTGCTCCAGCGCCTGGGGCGGCAAGACCAGTTCCGATTGCAGGCGCAGCCAGGAGAAGAAGTCCGGCAGATGCAAGAACCCGATCAGAGCGATCAAAAAGAGAATGAAGGGGAACAACGAGAATAGCATCTGATACGCCAATGCCGAGGCGTAGGTCGACATCTCGTCGTCGAGAAACTCGGTTACGGTGCGCATCATCACACGATGCAGGGGTAAGCCCTTCAAGGCCGGGAACACCATGTGCGTCTCCTTTCGCCGCAAAAAGGGGGGCCGTTATCTATAACAAAGTAACCTGTTTGGCGAGTTCGGGACAATTTTGCCGTACAACTGATGCCAACATGAAAACGGCCACCCGCAGATGGCCGTTCCGGACGGTGCCCGATGAGTCGCTACGCCTTGTCGCCGCCGTTTTTGACAGCATCCTTGACCTTACCTACGGTTTGCTGCGCCTCACCTTTTTTCTCTTGCACGACGCCTTCGGCACGCAGCCGGTCATTGTCGGTCGCCTTGCCAACGCCTTGCTTGATATTGCCGACGGCTTCGTTGGCCACGCCTTTCACTTTATCGCCAGTGCTGCTCATGATGTCTCTCCTTTGAACAATTGCCGGGAAAAGTCATTTACATAAGATTGACCGGGCGGGTTCGCTGGGAGTTTCATTTCTTTTCAGCGGCACATTGGACCAGCGGGTGCAAGTTGGGCTTTATGTTTGTCAGCCAACCCCTGAGAATGCGCCACGTATTCAGGCGCAGGCCTGAAGCTCCAATCCCGTAGGAACGTTATGAAACTCGACAAGAAACAGGCCATCGCCCGCCGAAACCAGGAACTGGGCGGTGCCGTGCTGGGCGTCAACAATTGCCACTTCAGCGAACTGAACCGTAACCGCAACATCTTCTGGTTCAACATTCCCGTGACGCGCCTGGCCATCGGGCAATACGAATGGATTCACCTGTTGCTACACACCCCGGCCACCGACGAGTTGCTGCACCTGAAAGTGCCGACGGTGTTCCTGCGCGAGAAAATGGAAGGCCTGGAAGTCCGCAACCAGGGCAAGCGCAAGGCCGCCCTGAGCCTGGAGTTGAGCGCGGACAAGGATTCGTATCTGCAGGACATGCGGCCGGGAGGCACCAACTTGGACTTTGCGCAGTTCAGGTTGTAACTCGGATCACCCCGTAGCGAGGGAACTTGCTCCCGCTGGGCTGTGCAACCGTCCCTTTTTTGTGGGCGCTACGCATCCAAGCGGGAGCAAGCTCCCTCGCCACGAAAAGCTTTTCGGCTTCAGAAGCTGCTGCAATAAAAAGCCCCGCTTCGGCGGGGCTTTTTCTGGTTACTTCTTCACACCCAGCTTGCGCAATTCCTCATCACGCAACTCGCGGCGCAGGATTTTACCGACATTGGTAGTCGGCAGTGCATCGCGGAACTCTACCGACTTGGGGACCTTGTAGCCGGTGACGTTGGCGCGCATGTGCTCCATCACCTGTTCCTTGGTCAACGTGACACCCGGGCGCGCGACGATGAAGATCTTGATCGCCTCGCCGGATTTCTCGTCCGGCACGCCAATGGCTGCACATTGCAGCACACCAGGCAGGGTCGCCAGCACGTCTTCCAGTTCGTTGGGGTACACGTTGAAACCGGAGATCAGGATCATGTCTTTCTTGCGATCGACGATGCGCATGTAGCCATCGGGCTGGATCACCGCGATGTCGCCGGTCTTGAGCCAGCCTTCGCTGTCAAGAATCTCGTCAGTGGCCTCCTGGCGCTGCCAGTAGCCTTTCATGACCTGTGGCCCCTTCACGCACAGCTCGCCGATTTCGCCCAGTGGCTGTTCGACGCCCGCGTCGTTGATCACCTTGCACAAGGTCGACGGAACCGGGATGCCGATGGTGCCGACCTGGATGTTCTGGATCGGGTTGACGGTTGCCACCGGGCTGGTTTCGGTCATGCCGTAGCCTTCGCAGATCGGGCAACCGGTGACCGCTTTCCAGCGCTCGGCCGCCGCCAGTTGCAAGGCCATGCCACCGGACAAGGTGACTTTCAGCGCCGAGAAGTCCAGCTTGCGGAAACCCTCGTTGTTGCACAGGGCCACGAACAAGGTGTTCAAGCCGACGAAACCGCTGAACTTCCACTTCGACAGCTCCTTGACCATCGCCGAAAGGTCGCGCGGGTTGCTGATCAGGATGTTGTGGTTGCCGATCAGCATCATCGCCATGCAATGGAAGGTAAAGGCGTAGATGTGGTACAGCGGCAGCGGTGTGATCAGCACCTCACAACCTTCATTGAGGTTGGAGCCCATCAGCGCCTTGCACTGCAGCATGTTCGCCACCAGGTTGCGATGAGTCAGCATCGCGCCCTTGGCCACACCGGTGGTGCCCCCGGTGTACTGCAACACGGCCACCTCGTCGCTGGTGGGGTTGGCTTCGCTCACCGGCTGGCCGTGGCCCTTGCTCAGCACGTCGTTGAACTTGATGGCCTTGGGC
Organism: Pseudomonas sp. SMN5; assembly: GCF_052041925.1. Classification (NCBI taxonomy): domain Bacteria; kingdom Pseudomonadati; phylum Pseudomonadota; class Gammaproteobacteria; order Pseudomonadales; family Pseudomonadaceae; genus Pseudomonas; species Pseudomonas sp. SMN5. The sequence goes on along the minus strand of NZ_JBKGGX010000026.1, from coordinate 33,829 downwards.
AGGTGATAAGCCGGCACCATCTTCTTGACGTACTTGATCACGCTGTTGACCAAGAGGCGCTTGAGCGGCGGCAACAGGTCGGCCACTTCGGTGACGATGACGTGCTTGACGCTGGTCTTGGGCACCACGGCCTCGGCCAGGTGCGCCATGTTCGCCAGGCACACCAGTGCCTTGGCGCCCGAGTCGTTGAACTGGTGTTCCATTTCCCGCGCGGTGTACAACGGGTTGGTGTTGACCACGATCAGCCCGGCGCGAATCGCACCGAATACCGCCACCGGATATTGCAAGACGTTGGGCAATTGCACGGCGATTCGATCACCGGGCTGCAAATCGGTATGCTGTTGCAGGTACGCGGCAAAAGCACCGGACAATTCGTAGAGTTCACCGTAGGTGAGCGTCTTGCCGAGGTTGCTGAACGCCGGCTTGTTGGCGAAGCGCTGGCAGGACTGCTTCAATACCGCCTGAATATTCGGATACTCGTCTGGATTGATGTCGGCAGCAATTCCAGCTGGGTACTTATCCTTCCAAAAGTCTTCAATCATGGAAGCCCACTCCTCAGCAACGCGAATTCTCAGCGCATTCGATGCGATTATTATTGGTGTGTTCGATGGTGAATCTGGCTTGTATAAAGGCCGAGAAGTCACAAAAGCGCGCCGAGAGTAGCAGCTTTGCCGAGGGTCGCCTAGAGCCAAAATAGGCTCTACAGTCACGAAAATGACTCAAGAATATTTTATGGTCATTTTTAGAGTAAAAATTCTAAGCCCCGTAAAATGGGTTTGAAAGAGCGCTGATTCATGCAACCTCAAAAACTCCTGTGGGAGCCAGCCTGCTCGCGATAACGGTGGATCAGCGCCACAACAATTGGCTGACGGACCGCTATCGCGAGCAGGCTCGCTCCCACAGAGTGTCTCGTTGGGCTTGCGTCAGGCGATATCCCGCAATTCCCGCCGCAGGATCTTGCCCACCGGTGTCATGGGCAACGACTCACGTAGCACGATGTGCTTGGGAATCTTGTAGCCGGTGAAGTTCTCCTTGCAGTAGGCCTTGAGTTCTTCAAGGCTCACCCCTGCCTCACGGGCCACCACGAACAGTTTGACCGCCTCTCCGGAACGCTCGTCCGGGACGCCGATGACCGCGCAGTTGGCGACCTTGGGGTGGGCCATGACCACGTCTTCGATCTCGTTGGGGTACACGTTGAAACCCGAGACGATGATCATGTCTTTCTTGCGGTCCACGATGCGCACGAAACCGTCCGGGTCGATCACCGCGATGTCGCCGGATTTGAACCAGCCTTCGCTGTCCAGCACTTCGGCGGTGGCCTCCGGTTTGTTCCAGTAACCCTTCATGATCTGTGGCCCCTTGATGCACAGCTCGCCGCGCTCGCCCAAGGGCTGCTCGACGCCGTCGTCGTCGATCACTTTCATCAGCGTGCCCGGCACCGGCAGCCCCACCGTCCCCAACCGGGTCTTGTTGCCGTAGGGATTGGCGCTCGCCACCGGCGAGGTTTCGGTCAGGCCGTAGCCTTCGGTGATGCCGCAACCGGTGAGCTGCTTCCAGCGTTCGGCAGTGGCCTTGACCAGTGCGGTACCGCCGGAGTTGGTGACCTTGAGGTGGGAAAAATCCAGGGTCTTGAAGTCCGGATGGTCCATCAGTGCGACGAACAGAGTGTTCAGGCCCAGCAACAGCGAGAACCGCCAGTTCTTCAGTTCCTTGATGAAGCCGCCGATGTCGCGCGGGTTTGTAATCAGCACGTTGTGGTTGCCGGTGACCATCATGCACATGCAGTTCGCGGTGAAGGCATAGATGTGGTACAGCGGCAGCGGCGCAATCATCACCTCCTGGCCTTCGCGCAACAGCGGCTGGCCGTCGTCACCGAGCTGACCCAGGCACGCCCGGGCCTGTTGCATGTTGGCAACCAGGTTACCGTGGGTCAGCATCGCCCCTTTCGCCAGCCCGGTGGTGCCACCGGTGTACTGCAGCACGGCGATGTCGTCGAGGCTGACCTTCAGCGGTCGGATGGCCTGGCCACGCCCGAGACGCAGGGTGCTCTTGAAGGAAATGGCCTGGGGCAGCGAATAATCCGGAACCATTTTCTTGACCTTGCGCACCAGGGTGTTGACCAACCAGCCCTTGGCGGTGGGCATCAGGTCGCCCATTTTCGCCTCGATCAGGTATTGCAGGTCGGTATCGGGCAGCACTTCCTGGACTTTCTGGCCGAACAGATTCATGTACACCAGCGCCCGAGCACCGGAATCCTTGAACTGATGACGCATTTCCCGCGGGGTATACAGCGGGTTGGTGTTGACCACGATCAGCCCGGCGCGCAGGGCACCGAAAACCGCGATGGGGTATTGCAGGACGTTGGGCATCTGCACCGCGATACGATCACCGGGCGCCAGGTCGGTGTGGGCTTGCAGATAACCGGCGAAGGCTGCGCTATGGCGTTCGAGTTCGGCGTAAGTGAGGGTCACCCCCATGTTGCTGAACGCCGGACGGTCGGCGAATTTCTTGCAGGAACGCTCGAACACCTCGATGACCGACTTGTAGGCCGCCGGGTCGATATCCAGCGGCACGCCGGCCGGGCGTTTGTCATTCCAGAAATCAGGCTGCATTGTTTTTATCCTCTTACCTGAGCGTATCCGGGCCGCTTCTGTGACGCTTGCACAGGCGGCGTTCCTGGGACACTAGCAGCTATGGCCAATCAGGCAAATATGGCAGGCGGCGTCATAGATCGTGTGAATCTTCCTGCCTCGGCGTAGCCTGATCAGGCGAGACGCAGCGGATGGGCTATACAATGCAGCGAGATTACGTAGGACGTTGTGTACGCCTCTGTGTATGCCTTCGGAAAGGGAACCGCCATGATCCACCAAACGTGCATGCTGACCGCGACCGACCACAGCCGTCTGTACGTCAACCAGTGGTTGCCGGACACCGCGCCGTCTGCGGTGGTCATGTTGGCCCACGGCATGGCCGAACACAGTGGCCGCTATGAACGCCTGGCCCAGGCATTGTGCGAAGAAGGCTACGGCGTCTACGCCCCGGACCTACGCGGCCACGGGCACACTGTCGACAACGCGATCCTCGGGCACTACGCCGACCAGGACGGCTGGGCCAAAGTCGTGGGCGACCTGGCGAGCCTCAATCATCACATCCGCCAGCAACATCCCGAAACACCAATAGTGCTGCTGGGCCATAGCATGGGCAGTTATATCGCCCAGGGTTACCTGCTGCACCACAGCGCCAGCCTGCACGGGGCGATCCTCAGCGGCTCGAACTTTCAACCGGTGGCGCTCTATCGCGCCGCCCGCCTGATCGCCCGCTTCGAACGTCGACGCCAGGGTGCCACGGGACGCAGCGCCTTGATCGAGTGGCTGTCGTTCGGCAGTTTCAACAAAAAATTCAAACCTGCGCGCACGCCCTTCGACTGGCTCAGCCGTGATCCGGCGGAAGTCGACAAATACGTCCACGATCCGCTGTGCGGATTTCGCTGTACCAATCAGTTGTGGATCGACCTGCTCGGCGGGTTGCAGCAAATCAGCAAAGCGTCCAATCTCGCTCAGATCGATCCGGACCTGCCTTTGCTGGTGATGGGCGGTGAATGTGATCCGGTGAGCGAAGGCAAGCGTCTGAAGGATCTGGCGGACGCTTTGCGCGCCGCCGGCAGCCGGCACCTGCAATTGACTATCTACCCGCAGGCCCGCCACGAATTGTTCAATGAAACCAACCGCGCCGAAGTGACCGCCGATGTGCTGGCCTGGATGGCCCGGGCCCTGAACCACAATCGGCCGCCACGAAGCGAGTAGGTTGGCCGCGTTTACCTTTACCGACACAGGATTTGAGACAGATGACCCAGGTTACCAACATCCCTTACGAAGCCCTCGAAATCGGCCAGACCGCCAGCTACAGCAAGACCGTCGAAGAGCGCGACATCCAGCTGTTCGCCGCGATGTCGGGCGACCACAACCCGGTGCACCTGGACGCCGAGTTCGCCGCCGCCAGCATGTTCAAGGAGCGCATCGCCCATGGGATGTTCAGTGGCGCACTGATCAGTGCGGCAGTGGCTTGCGAGCTGCCTGGGCCGGGCACCATCTACATCGGTCAGCAGATGAGCTTCCAGAAGCCGGTGAAAATCGGCGACACCCTGACCGTGCGCCTGGAAATTCTCGAGAAGCTGCCGAAATTCCGCGTGCGCATCGCCACCCGCGTCTTCAACCAGCGCGATGAATTGGTGGTGGACGGCGAAGCCGAAATCCTCGCACCTCGCAAGCAGCAGACCGTGACCCTGCCGACATTGCCGCCGATCAGCATTGGTTGATCGAGCACAATCCCTGTGGCGAGGGAGCTTGCTCCCGCTCGACTGCGAAGCAGTCGCCATACGCACTGCGTCTGATCAGACAGAAATGCCGGGCGCACCTGGGGGCGCTGCGCGCCCAGCGGGAGCAAGCTCCCTCGCCACGGGTTGTTCAATAGTTCCAGCTATTGGGCACCGTCCTGCACCTGCACACTCGCCGTCATCCCGGCACTCAGGTTGACCCCTTCCGGCACCTTGTCCAGCTTGATCCGCACGGGAATCCGCTGGGCCAGGCGCACCCAGCTGAAGGTCGGCTCGACTTCCGCCAGCAACTGCGCATCGGGGTTGGTGTTGCGGTCGGTGATGCCGCGGCTGACGCTTTCGATATGCCCCTGCAAGGCATGATCGGTGCTCATCAGCCAGACCTTGACCGGATCGCCCACGTGGATCCGCGGCAGCTTGGTCTCTTCGAAATAGGCCTGTACGTAGAAGGTCGAATCGTCGATCAGTGCCATGACCGGTTGCCCGGCGTTCACGTAGTTACCCTCGGCCAGGCGCAGGTTGGTGATATGACCGCTGCGTGGCGCCAGGACCTGGCTGCGGGCCAGGTTGAGTTCGGCGACCTTGGCCTCGGCCTGGGCTTCGCGCAGTTCGCCCCGCGCGATGCCGGCGTTGATCTGGGCGTTTTCCCGTAACTCGGCGCTGATGGCCTGTGGGCCCAGGGCCGCGCGACGGCTGGCTTCATGTTCGCGCAGGCTCAGTTGTTGCTGACGGGTCTGAACCACTGCCCGCGCCTTTTCCACCGCCGCTTCAAAGCGCTCGCGGTCGATGCTCAGCAACAGATCCCCGGCTTTAACCTGCTGGTTATCCACCGCCTTGAGTTCGCGCACCCACCCCGACACGTCGGGCGCAATCACCACCACGTCGGCCCGGATCCGCGCATCGCGGGTCCAGGGCGTGAGCATGTAGTACTGCCACAGATGAAACCCGGCGAAGATCGCCACGGCCACCACGCACAGCGTGACGGCGACACGTACGGAGGTACGCATGTTCAACTCCTATAGCGGTCCGAGGACCACGGTAATGACAGTCAAGACGCAGACATACAAGGCGCAATCGAACAAGGCCTCATGCCAGATCCAGCGCCCGACCGGCGCCAGGCTCAGCAACAGGCGCAGCGCCCCGCTCACCACCAAGGCCAGCACCACATAAATCAGGAACGGGCTGAGCAACACTCCGCCAATCGACCATTCACGCAAGCCCATGGCTGTGCTCCTGTCGTTCAGGTTCGTGCTGGCGGCACCAGGCGCGCCAGCTGTTCTGCAATTGAACCACCGCGCCCTGGGCCAGCTTCAGGGCGTCGCTGGCAGGCTGGGCCGACAACACGTCCAGGAACTCGGCGCTCGCCGATGCCAACGCATCGGCTCGCTCGCCTGCCGGACCGCGCTCGAGCACCTGCTCCAGTGCCTGGAAGTAACGGCGTTGCGCGCGGTTATCGGCCACTTGGGCGACAGCCAGGCTCAAGCGCAGGTGCAGCAGCTCATCGCCGATGTCCAGGCCGAGCAAGCCATCGTCCCAACGACTGCGTGCCTGCACCGGCAACTCTGGGTAATGCCGCGCCAATTGCAGCAAGCGATCAGCCATGCGCCCGCCAAACCAGCTTTCGGCGCCCCGCAGGTTACGATGGGTCAGGCGCACCAGATCGTCGAGGGTCGCCGCCAGCAGCCGACGACTGTGCCAGGCCGGATTACGCAGAATCAGCAGGTTGAACGCCAGCACCGCCGCGCCGACACCGATCACCATCGCCTGGGCATTGTTGAAAAACGCGGCGACGTCGTACTTCATAAGGTTCAGCGGCGACACCAGGACAATGAAATGCAGGCAGAACGAAGTGGCCGTGGCGAAAATCGGCGGTTTGGCCATTCCCAATGCACCCAAGAACAACGGCACGCCCATCGCCAGGCAAAGCATTGCGAAACTGCTCCACTGCGGCAGCACGATCTCGCCGATCACAAATGCGGTCGGCACGGCCAATAGGATGCCGCGCATGAAACTCATGCCAATCTGCGCGCCGTTCTCGCGGCTGGCGAACAGGCTGCACACCACGCAAGTGAGCACCAGCGCGCCTGATGCCGCAGGCCAGGCGGTGGCCAGCCAGAAGCACGATACCGCCAGGAATGCCAGGGCGCTGCGGGCGCCGAAGACCATGGCCAGCGACAGGTCGCGGTGGGGCGTCAGCGTCCGGGGTGGGTCCGCCGCTTCCCTGCCCTCCTGCACCGCCGCCAGTGCAGCGCAGGCAGCCAGGGCGGTGTCGAGCAGCAAGGCAAACCGTGCCAGGCAATAACTTTGCGCCGGGCTGATATTGGGGTCGTGGGAAGCGTCCAGCACCCGTGGCCGCAGGGCTTGCAGGGTCGCGCCGTCGGCGTCGAGGGCCTGCTGCACTTCGCTCATCCACGGTTGCAAGGCCTGGGCCTCTTCGGGCTGGAGTTGTTTCCATTGCCGGCGCACCGAGCGGGAGATACGCAGCAGCATCAACAGTTTCTGACTCAAGCCGCTGATGGCCCGGGCACGCTGACGGCCCAGGCGTCCTTCGAACCAGGCGTGCTCACGCTGGGCATCTACCGCGACAATCTTGCCGAGGATTTCCAACAGGCCCTTGCGCGCCTGCGCATCGCCGGCCAACGTGGCGCGCGCCGCCTGCATGCCACTGTCCCAGGCCGCACGGGCCTGGCCAGCCAATTGCCGCTCGACCCGTAGCGGCCAGAGCAAGGCACTGGTCGCCGTGGCGCAGACAATCCCCAGGCTGATCTCGGTGCAGCGTGCGACCGCCTGCTCGAACACCCCCAGCGGATGGGAAATGGCCGGCAAGGCGATGATTGCCACTGTGTACCCGGCAAGCACGAACGAGTAGGACCAGGCGCTGCGCAACAGCGTCGAACAGGCCGTGCAAACACCCAGCCATAGCGCCAGCGCCAACAGGAACAACCACGGGGCCTGAGCGAATAGGGCCATGAACACCACGGACATGATCGTGCCCACCAGGGTGCCGAGCAATCGCGCCAGCCCTTTCTGCACCACCATCCCGGACAGCGGTTGCGCCACGATGAACGCCGTCATCAACGCCCACGATGGCTGTTCCAGCCCCCAGCGCAAGGCCAGCCACAACGCCAGTCCACCGCCGAGCACGGTCTTGATGGCGAACTGCAAAGCGAGGCGGTCGGGGGCAAACAAGGCCTGCAGGGTAATGGGCACGCGTATGACTCGTATGGGGTTGCGCTAACAATAGTTGGATATAGAGGCGGTCGACAGGTGCAATTATTAGCTGGCTAACTATTACAGTCCAGAGGTGATTAACGATGGATTTGACAACACACTTTTACTGAATGGCTCTGACGTGGCGAGGGCGCTTGCTCCCGCTGGGTCGGTTCGACGCCTCGGCTTAGCGACCCTCGATTTTCTGGGGCTGCTGCGCAGCCCAGCGGGAGCAAGCTCCCCCGCCACAACTCTGTCCATCCAGTTTAAGGCACCCACAAAAAACGCCAGGCGAGCTGGCGTTTTTTTGTACCGACGCGCGGTTAAGAGTTGGCGCGCGCCTGGTTACGCAGGGCCTTGACCTGGTCGTGGTTGCGCTGCACGCCATGGTACTGACGCTCAACCAGATCACGAATGCCTACCAGGTTGTGCTTGTTGATTTTATCGATCGCCTCGCGATAAGCCTTGAGGGCGTGGTCTTCACCGCGCTCGGCTTCGTTGAGCACCGCTTCTTCGTCCTTACCGGTGAACATCGACTTCACGTCCACCCAGCGGCGGTGCAGGTCCCCGGCGACACTGGTGGAGGTCTCCGGGTCGCCACCCAGGGAACGCACGGCCGCTTGCAGTTCGGCGGCAGCGGTGGCGCAGTCGGTGGCACGTTTCACGAACAGCGCCTTGAGTTCCGGATGCTTGATGTCTTCAGCGCAGGTCTTGAACCCTTCCTGGCCATCCTTGCTGGTCTCGATCAGGTCGTTCAAGACGGAGATGGATTCTTTAGTGATGTCGGTCATTTTTCAGTTCCTTTGCTGGTGAATAAAACCTGCAAGGAATATTGCATCGGCCATGCCAGCCCCGAATCAAAATAAAAATCCTTATAAATCAACAAAATAGCCGATCAGTAGAAATCTGTATCCGCGTTATTTGCATGATCTGTCAATTGGCCTGCATGCAGAATGCCTGTATTTTCAAACCTGGTTGAATCAAGACGTCCACCATGAATCCGGAAAAGCTCGAACTGCTGGTCACGCGCCAGATGCCCTTCGGTAAATACAAGGGGCGAATCCTCGCCGACCTGCCTGGTCCATACCTGAACTGGTTCGCTCGTGAAGGTTTTCCCCACGGAGAACTGGGCGGTTTGCTGGCGCTGATGCAGGAAATTGACCACAACGGGCTGTCAGACCTGCTCGATCCATTGCGCGCCAAGCACGGCAAGCCCAAACCACGTCACTGACCGAGTCTTCCCATGCCTGAAAACACGCTACGCGCCCACGATGAAGCCTTCTGGCAAACCTTCGTCGGTCGCTACGATGTCGATCCCAACGGACCGCTGAATCTGGAGAATGGCTATTTCGGTCGCATGTCGCGCACCGTGGTGGAGGAATACCAGCGCAATATCGAGTTCATCAATCGTGGTAACTCGGTGTACGTGCGCCAGCAGTTCGACCGCGAACATGGCGAAGCGATTCGCCGGCAGGTGGCACAGCTGATCCACGCCTCACCCGACAGCGTGGCGATGGCGAACAGCGCGGTAGACGCCTTGCAGGCGCTGATCCGTAATTACAACGGCCTCAAGCCAGGCGATCAGGTGCTGATCTGCGACCTGGAGTACGAGTCGGTCAAGAGCGCGATGCGCTGGCTGGCACGCCAGCGGGGCGCGGAGGTGATCGAACTGATCCACCAGCATCCCGCCAGCTACGACAGTCTGGTCAGCACCTACCGCGAAGCATTCATTCGTTACCCACGCCTCAAGCTGATGGCGCTGACCTACGTCAACCACCTCACTGGGTTGGTGATGCCGGTACGGGCCATTGCAGAGACCGCACGGGCGTTTGACGTCGATATCATTCTCGACGGCGCCCATGCCCTGGGGCAGATTCACTTTGACCTGAAGAAACTCGGCATCGAGTTCGCCGGGTTCAACCTGCAGAAGTGGATCGGCGGCCCTCTGGCCCTGGGCTTCATGTACATCGCCCCACATCGGCTGGCCGACATCGACCCGGACATGGACGAAGGGCATTACCCGGCCACCGACGTTCGTTCGCGCACGCCCCACAGCACCCCCAACATTCCTGCCCTGCTGACCCTGCCGCTGGTGTTCGAAGAACACCGCGCCCTGGGCGGTGCATTGGCCAAAGGGCCACGGCTCAATTATCTGCGGGACATGTGGGTCAGTGCGGTGCGCGATGTACCGGGTATCGAAGTCATGACGCCGGACGATCCGCGCCTCTACTGCGGCATCACCGCCATGCGCTTCACTGACCACGCGGACCAACAGGCAATGGCCGACCGGTTGCTCAACGAATACGGGATTTTCACAGTAGTGCGCCAGACCAGCGTCGGGCCGTGCATTCGGATTACGCCGGGGTTGATTACGTTGGCGAGCGATATCAAGCGGTTGACCCAGGCGCTGATCGAGCTGAGCCGAACATAGGCTCCTGTGGCAAGGGAGCTTGCTCCCGCTGGGTTGCGAAGCAACCCCAAACCCAGACACCGCAGTGTTTCAGACCTGTCTGAGTCAACTTACCAAGGGGCTGCTGCGCAGCCCAGCGGGAGCAAGCTCCCTCGCCACGATGAAGGGGTGATCCTATAGGCATTTATTCCAGACAAAAAAAACGGTGCGCCGACCAAGCGCACCGTAAAACCGTAGAACACCCAACGAGGTTCGGTAAACCAATCAGTCCAGCAGCGCCAGAGCCTCGGCGGTGCATTCCTGAATGCGGGCCCAGTCGCCGTTCTTGATCCACTCCGGATCAAGCATCCAGCTACCGCCCACGCACATCACATTTTTCAACGCCATGTAGCTCTTGATATTGGCCGGGCCGACGCCGCCGGTCGGGCAGAATTTCACTTCGCCAAACGGACCGCCCAGGGCCTTGATGGCCGCGACGCCGCCGCTGACTTCCGCCGGGAACAGCTTGAAGCGGCGATAGCCCAGGCCATAGCCTTCCATGATGCCCGAGGCGTTGCTGATACCTGGCAGCAGCGGGATTGAGCTGTAGACGCTGGCTTCGAGCAGGTCGCGGGTGATGCCCGGGGTGACGATGAACTGCGAACCCGCAGCCTCGGCGGCCGCCAGCATGTGGCGGTCGAGCACCGTACCGGCGCCGGTTACCAGCTCCGGACGCTGCTCGCGCAACACCTGGATCGCCTTGAGGCCGTACTGGGAACGCAAGGTCACTTCCAGCGCCGTCAGACCGCCTGCTGCCAGGGCATCGGCCAGCGGTAGGATGTCCTGTTCGCGGGCGATGGTGATCACCGGCAGGATCCGCGCCTTGGCGCAGAGGCTGTCGATCAGAGTAACTTTGTCCGCCATGGAAACGGTCGGGGATGGGTTTGTCATAGCGGCTGATCCTTGGTTCATGGGCACCAGTAAATCTCTAACGTAGGTTGCAAAAACGCGCGGATCGGCATCTCGGCGACATTGTCACCGGCCACCGCAGCGTTCAGTGTGGTCAATTTCGACTGGCCGGAAATCGACAGCACTTTGTGTTTTGCAGAGGCCAGCAAGGCGCGACTCATGGTCAGGCGCTGGTGCGGCACGGTCGGCGCCAGCATCGGCCAGCAACGGCGTTCACCATTGGCGTCCAGGGCCTGGGCCAGGTTCGGGCTATCAGGGAACAGCGAGGCGGTGTGTCCGTCGTCGCCCATGCCCAGGATCAGCACGTCGATCGGTGGCAATTCGGCCAGCAGACGATCCGCCTGCTCCGCAGCAGCCTCCAGGTTGGCACTGGCGCTGTAGAGGCTGAGGAACTGCGCCTTGGCCGCCGGGCCTTGCAGGAGGTAACGCTTGAGCAGGCCGGCATTGCTGTCGGCGTGTTCAACCGGCACCCAGCGTTCGTCGGCGAGACTCACCACGACTTTCGACCAGTCCAGCGCCTGCTTGGCCAGGCTCTGGAAAAACGCCACCGGGCTGCGACCGCCAGACACCACCAACACCGCCGTGCCGCGCGCATCAATCGCCTCGCGCAGTTGTTCGGCCACTTTCAATGCCAGCCCTTCGGCCAACAACACCGGGCTCTTGAATTCCAGGGCGCTGACACCCTGGGGCAGTTTCAATTCAGATATCGCCATACCACGACCTCCCATCCCGCGTGATCAGTGCAATGGAGCTCATCGGCCCCCAGGACCCGGCCGCGTACGGCTTGGGCGCATCGCCGGATTTCTTCCAACCGGCGATCAACTGGTCACACCACGTCCACGCGGCTTCGATTTCATCTTTACGGACAAACAGGTTCTGATTGCCGTTCATGACTTCCAGCAACAGCCGCTCATACGCATCGGGAATCCGTGCGCTGCGCCAGGTGTCGGAAAAGTTCAGTTGCAAAGGACCGCTGCGCAACTGCATGCCCTTGTCCAGGCCTTGCTCCTTGGTCATCACGCGCAAGGAAATGCCCTCGTCCGGTTGCAGGCGGATGATCAGCTTGTTGCTGATCTGCAAGCGTTGCTCCGGCGCGAAGATGTAGTGGGACGGTTCCTTGAAGTGAATGACGATCTGCGACAGCTTCTGCGGCATGCGCTTGCCGGTACGCAGGTAGAACGGCACCCCGGCCCAGCGCCAGTTACGGATGTCGGCGCGCAGGGCAACGAAAGTCTCGGTGTCGCTCTGTGTATTGGAATTGGGCTCTTCCAGGTAGCCCGGCACCGCCTTGCCTTCGCTGTGGCCGGCGATGTATTGGCCGCGCACCACCTGGGTGGTAAGGCCTTCCGGGCTGATGGGCGCCAGGGCCTTGAGCACCTTGACCTTCTCGTCACGGATACTGTCGGCAGAAAGGTCCGCCGGCGGGTCCATGGCAATCAGGCAGAGCAACTGCAGCAGGTGGTTCTGGATCATGTCCCGCAGTTGGCCGGCCTTGTCGAAGTAACCCCAGCGGCCTTCGATGCCGACCTTCTCGGCCACGGTGATTTCCACGTGGGAGATGTAGTTCTGGTTCCACTGGGTTTCGAACAGGCTGTTGGCGAACCGCAGCGCAATCAGGTTCTGAACGGTTTCCTTGCCCAGGTAGTGGTCGATGCGATAGGTGCGGTTTTCCGGGAAAAACTGCGCCACCGCGTCGTTGACCTTGCGCGACGACTCCAGGTCCGAGCCGATGGGTTTTTCCAGCACGACGCGGGTGTTTTCGCTCAGGCCAACCTTCGCCAGGTTCTCGCAGATCGCCCCGTAGACCGCCGCCGGGGTGGCGAAATAGGCGATGACTTGCGGGGCCGAGCCGGCCAGCTCGGCCAGGGCGACGTAATCGTCGGCCTTGAGGAAGTCCACATGCAGGTAGGTCAGTCGGCCCAGGAAGCGTTCGAGTACGGCCTCGTCCAGGTCCTTGTCGCCCACGTAGCGGCGCAATTCAGTGGCGATGAACGTCAGGTGCTGCTGCTCGCTACCGGGCTCACGGGCCAGCGCGATGATCCGCGTCTGCTCATGCAGAAGGCCGGCGCCGTCAAGTTGATAAAGGGCGGGAAACAGCTTGCGCAAGGCCAGGTCGCCCAAGGCGCCGAACAAGGCAAAGGTGCACGGCTCAACCGTAATCGAATGCATGATGTTTGTTCTTTTATCAAGTTAAGCTACAAATACCTTTTTTCAAGGTATCACTCAAGGAAAAATGTAGTAATAACCACAACATTTTCCGAAAATACCGATTCCGAGTGGTGGTCCGCCGGAGCCAACAGTAGGATAGGCCACCGCAAAGGGTCGTATCAAAGACCCGTCTTTCTAGGAATCTTGTATGGACCGCGTGCGAAATTTACTGGAGCAGATCCAGAGTCGCCTTGAAGACCTGAACAAGGCCGAACGCAAGGTGGCCGAGGTGATCCTGCTCAACCCACAGCAGGCCACCCGTTTCAGCATTGCCGCCCTCGCCCAGGCCGCGTCGGTCAGCGAACCCACGGTCAACCGTTTCTGCCGCTCGTTCGGCGTCAGCGGTTACCCGGAACTGAAGTTGCAACTGGCCCAGAGCCTGGCCAGTGGCGCCGCTTATGTGAGCCGTGCGGTAGAAGCCGACGACAACCCGCAGGCCTACACCCAGAAAATCTTTGGCAGTGCCATTGCTTCGTTGGACAGCGCCTGCCAGGCCCTTGATCCAAATTTGATCAGCCGTGCCGTCGATCTGCTGATCCAGGCGCGGCAGATCCACTTCTTCGGCCTCGGCGCCTCGGCTCCGGTGGCGCTGGATGCCCAGCACAAGTTTTTCCGCTTCAACCTGGCGGTGACCGCCCACGCCGACGTGCTGATGCAACGGATGATCGCGTCGGTGGCCCATACGGGTGAGCTATTCGTGATCATTTCCTACACCGGGCGCACCCGCGAACTGGTGGAAGTGGCGCGCATCGCCCGGGAAAACGGCGCTTCGGTACTGGGCCTGACCGCCGAAAACTCGCCGCTGGCCAAGGCCAGCACCCTGAGCCTGAACATTCCGCTGCCCGAGGACACCGACATCTACATGCCGATGACCTCGCGGATCATCCAGCTCACCGTGCTGGATGTGCTCGCAACCGGCATGACCCTGCGCCGGGGCGTGGACTTCCAGCCGCACCTGCGCAAGATCAAGGAAAGCCTGAACGCCAGCCGGTATCCGGTGGGGGATGAGTTCAATTGATTCGACGTGAGGGCTTTATGGCCTGACAAGCCGTCATCGCGAGCAAGCTCGCTCCCACACTGGGTCTTTGGCGTTCACAACCCCCTGTGGGAGCGAGCTTGCTCGCGATGGGGCCGGCAGCCTCACCCACCCTCCAGAGCTAAACCCCCGCCCACGCCTGCAAACTCAGGTGCGCCCGCTCCCCCGGCGCCAGGCACAGGCTGTCCGTGCCGCCACTGGCCGCCTCGACACACACGAACTCATTGACCTCATCCCAACTCACCCCCAGCAACGGCCGGGCGCCGGGATGCCACACCACGGTGTCGGCGCTGTCGCCGGTGTCGATGCACAATTGGCGCTGCCAGGCGTGGTCCTTGAGCTGCAACTCTCCTTCGTGCTGGAACACCCGCTGACAACCCCCGTCGACCCGCAACTCACCTTCCTGCTGGCAAACCGCACGGTTCAGATGGTCATAACCCTGCGCGCCTTCGAGCCCAGACAGCGCTACCTCACCGACGTCACCAATACGCCAATAGGCATGCAACGCCTGGCTCAACTGGCAAGGCAGGCTGTCCTGATGCTCGGTGCTCAGGCGCAGTTCCATGCGTTCACCCAGGTCCGCATGCAGGTCCACCTGCCAATCGCACAACTGCAATTGCCAGTGCAGGTGCACGCCGTCGTCGTCGCTGCGACTGTCGAGCAGCTTCCAGTCGATCAAGCGCGCCCAGCCGTGGGAAGGCCAGGCATTCTCGCTGGGATGACGCCCATACCACGGCCAGCACACCGGCACCCCGCCACGTATCGCGCCGACCTGCGGCCATTTGGCGGCGCACCACAACCAAGGCTTCTGGCCGCGCGGCTGAAAGTGCAGCAACTGCGCACCCTGGCGACTGAACACCGCCTGGCACAGCGGATGATCGATCACCAGCACATCGCGCTGCCGATAGCGCTCCCACGCAAACACCGGGCGCTCGCGCAAGGATTTGAAAAAGCGTTGTAGCGGATGCTCATGCATGGGCCACGGTCCTGGAAATCATTGAATAGCTCATCTGTTCGCGACGCGCTCTTTTGTGGCGAGGGAGCTTGCTCCCGCTCGACTGCGAAGCAGTCGTAAACGAGGCAAATGCGGTCTGGCTGACGCACCGCAGTGAATGGTTTCGGGGTCGCTTCGCAACCCAGCGGGAGCAAGCTCCCTCGCCACAGCGCTCGGTGTCCGACCAAACTATTGAATGCTCCCCAAAAAAAAGCGGACAGCCTTGGCTGTCCGCAAATATGCGCACATAGAGAGGAGCTTATCGCAACAGCGTTAGAACACCGACTGAATTTTCAGGCCGGCCACCAGCGCGTTGTCGACTTCATCCACACCACCTGGGTGAGTGATGTATTGCAGGTTAGGCCGTACGGTCAGCCAGTCGGTCACGTGGACCCCATAGTTGAGCTCGTAGTTGTACTCGGTGTCGCGCAACGGAGCGAACAGCGGGTTCTCATAGTCAGCCACACCGTTGGCGGCGTTGGTCAGCTCAGCGTTTTTCTTCACGTCATCGTTGACATGAATGCGCGCGAAACCGATGCCGATGTCATCTTTTGGACGCGCGTCGAACGGCCCTTTGTACACGAACATCAACGACTGGTAGTTGTCGACGACGTTGGTGTCCTTGTCGTGGAAGGTCGCGTTGGCAGCGATGTTCAGACCGCGGGACGCATCACCGTTGTGGGTGGTGAGTTGTTGTTGCGCCACGAACCAGTAGCCGTGCTTGCTGTTGTGGCTGCGGTAGGCGTTACCGGTGGTCGCGGCGTCGTCGCCGTTGTCATCTTCGCGCACGTCATTGGCATCGGCCGTGCTCTTGTAGTAACCGACGCGGTATTCGCCCGGCAGGCTGTTGACCTTCGGCGACCAGACCAGCTCGACCGGGATCACGGTGCCCTTGGTACCGCTGCCGCTGAGCTTGAAGCCGTTGCCGTGTTCCAGCTGCGAAGGGTTCTGGTTGTAGGCACCGATCTGCGCATAGAACTCAGGCGTGAGGTTGTACTTCACGCGGATCGCGGCCTGGCTGACTGGCCAGTTGTACCAGATGTTGGTCGCCCAGTTACCCACCTGGGAGCCGCAGAACGCCAGGTTCTGGAATTCGCACGGGAAGGTGTTGAAGTCTTCGCCTTCACCGAAGTAACCGGCCTTGACGTCCAGCTTGCCGTCGAGGAACTGGTGCTTGATCCACAACTGGGTCAGACGGACCATGTGACCACGGCCGTAGACTTCCTGGGAAGAGCTCAAGGTGCCGGCACGTGGATCACCAACGCGGTCGTTGGAGATGTTCTGGCCGTTACGATTGGTCAGTTGGATCTTGGCCTGGGTGTTATCCCAGCCCCACAATTTTTGCAGATCCAGCGCTACACCCAGACCGAACTGGTCGGAATAACGCGCAGTCTTGTCGTTGTTGTAGCCACCGTGCAGGTTGCCGCCCACTTCCCCGACGTAGTCGGCCTTGATGTCGATACCCTGCTCGATCAGCTTGGTCCGCTCGCCACCCCAATCGCCCGTCATCCATTTCGAATTGGAGCTGAACGCGTCGTCAGCCTGTGCGCTACCCACCAGCATCATCGCCGCAACGGCTGACAACTGGCAGATGAGCTGGGCGTTGTTTCTCTTCTTCATCCCTACATCCTCGTCTTTATTGTTATGAACTGTTTTTATTTTTTCTAACGCGGTTTACAACGATTGCGGTGGATGGTCCCCCACCCGCCGCATACTTCTTTTTGTGGGAGCGAGCCTGCTCTCGATAGCGGTATGCCATTCACCCGCACGACGGCAGGCATACCGTCATCGCGAGCAGGCCCACACCCACATTTTTTCTTCACCGGCCTTTGAACTGCGCCACGTTCGGCGCTCGCTCCTGGGCTTGCGTCTGACCCGCCACACCCAGGCGCTCACCCGTTTGCGCATCAAATAGTAATACTTTTTTAGGGTCGAACTGAAGCGTCAGATTTTCCCCTGCTTGCGGGGCAACGTCCGGCGCCAGGCGGCAGCAAACCTTGGTGTCATTTAGACTGACAAATACCAGGGTGTCCGGCCCGGTCGGCTCGGTGACCTGGACTTCAGCGCGGATGGTCGGCAAGCCGTTGGGCTCGCTGCCGGCCAGCACGATCTGTTCCGGACGCAAGCCGAGAATCACTTCACGGTCTTCAAGGCCGGCGTCCTGCATGCCCAGCGGCAACTCGCAACGGGCCTGGCCGCTGTCGAGCAGCGCCAGCAGGCGACCGTCCTTGCGTTGCAGGCGCAACGGGATGAAGTTCATCGGCGGCGAACCGATGAAGCTCGCCACGAACAGGTTGGCCGGGTTGTTGTAGATGTCCTTCGGCGTACCGAACTGCTGGATGATCCCGTCCTTCATCACCGCCACTTTGTCGCCCAGGGTCATGGCTTCGATCTGGTCGTGGGTGACGTAGACCGTGGTGGTTTTCAGACGCTGGTGCATCAATTTCATTTCGGTGCGCATCTCGACCCGCAGCTTGGCGTCGAGGTTGGACAGCGGTTCGTCGAACAGATAAATCTTCGGCCGCCGCGCCAGTGCCCGGCCCATGGCCACGCGCTGTTGCTGACCGCCGGACAGTTGGCCGGGCTTGCGGTTGAGCAGGTGTTCGATCTGCAACAGCTTGGCCACGCGGGTGACTTCTTCGTCAATTGCCGACTGGCTCATCTTGCGGATCTTCAAGCCGAACTCGATGTTCTCGCGCACGCTCATGGTCGGGTACAGCGCGTAGGACTGGAACACCATCGCGATGTCGCGATCCTTGGGGCTCATGCCGCTGACGTCCTGGTCGCCGATCATGATCGCGCCGCCGGTGATGGTTTCCAGACCGGCGATGCAGTTCATCAGTGTCGACTTGCCGCAACCGGAAGGACCGACCAGGATCAGGAACTCACCGTCCTTGATCGACAACTCGATGTTCTTCAGGGTATCCGGCAGGCCGGCACCATAAGTCTTGTTTACATTGCGAAGTTCGAGCGTTGCCATGATTACCCCTTGACTGCGCCGGCCGTCAGGCCGCGCACGAAATACTTGCCTGCCACTACATAGACCAGCAGGGTCGGCAGCCCGGCGATCATCGCCGCCGCCATATCAACGTTGTATTCCTTGGCCCCGGTGCTGGTGTTGACCAGGTTGTTCAACGCCACCGTGATCGGCTGGGAATCGCCGCTGGAGAACACCACGCCGAACAGGAAGTCGTTCCAGATCTGGGTGAACTGCCAGATCAGGCAGACCATGATGATCGGTGTCGACATCGGCAGGATGATCCGCCGGAAGATGGTGAAGAACCCCGCACCGTCCAGGCGTGCAGCCTTGACCAGCGCATCGGGAATGCTCACGTAGTAGTTACGGAAGAACAGTGTGGTGAACGCCAGGCCGTAGACCACGTGCACGAACACCAGGCCGGTGGTGGTACTGGCCAGGCCCATCTTGCCGAGGGTGAACGACGCCGGCAGCAGCACGGTCTGGAACGGCAGGAAGCAGCCGAACAGCAGCAGCCCGAAGAACAACTGCGAACCGCGGAAGCGCCACATCGACAACACGTAGCCGTTCAACGCACCGATGGCGGTGGAGATCAGCACCGCCGGGACGGTAATCTTGATCGAGTTCCAGAAGTAGCCGTCCACCGTGGCCCAGGCCTTGACCCAGCCAATGCCACTGACCACGGTCGGCCAGCTCAACAGGTTGCCGGTACTGATGTCTTCCGGGGTCTTGAAGCTGGTCAACAGCATGACCACCAACGGCACCAGGTACAGCAACACGGCGAGGATCAGCACCGCGTAGATCGCGATGCGACTCAGGCTGATGGAAGGTTTGGCGGCGAGACTAGTCATGACGCTTGGTCCTCAGCTCGGAGTACAGGTAAGGCACGATGATCGCGAGAATCGCACCGAGCATCAGGATTGCGCTGGCCGAGCCCATGCCCATCTGGCCACGACTGAACGTGAAGGAGTACATGAACATCGCCGGCAGGTCGGAGGAATAACCCGGGCCACCGGCAGTCATTGCCGCCACCAGGTCGAAACTCTTGATCGCGATGTGCGCCAGGATCATCACGGCGCTGAAGAACACCGGACGCAGGCTGGGCAGCACCACCTTGAGGTAGATGCGCGGCATGCTCGCGCCGTCGATTTGTGCGGCGCGGATGATCGATTGATCGACACCCCGCAGGCCGGCCAAAAACATCGCCATGATGAAGCCCGACGCTTGCCACACCGCCGCGATCACCAGGCAGTACACCACGCGGTCCGGGTCGATCAGCCAGTCCAGGCGGAAGCCTTCCCAACCCCAGTCACGCAGCAATTTGTCCAGGCCCATGCCCGGGTTGAGCAGCCATTTCCAAGCAGTACCGGTGACGATCATCGAGAGCGCCATCGGGTACAGGTAAATGGTGCGGATGAAGCCTTCGCGGCGGATGCGCTGGTCGAGGAACACCGCCAGCAACACGCCGATCACCAGGGTGATGCCAATGAACATGCCGCCGAACACGGCGAGGTTCTTGCTCGCCACCCACCAGCGATCGTTGTCCAGCAGACGCGCATATTGCGCCAGGCCAGCCCATTTGTAGTTCGGCAAGAAGGTCGAGGTGGTGAACGACAGCACGAACGTCCACAAGATATAGCCATAGAAGCCCACCAGCACGATGAACATGCTCGGCGCCAGCACCAGTTTTGGCAGCCAGCGTTGCAGCGCATCGAACGGCGAGGCCTTGCTGAACACAGCAACAGAACTCATGGGAAGATCCAGTACAAAGATAGATTAGGGGCAGCTACAAGCCCCGAGCTGCAAGCTGCAAGCTCAAACACACCTTGCAGCTTGCAGCTTGTAGCTTGCAGCTGCTCTTATTTGGCCGACTGAACCGCCGCACCGAGTTTCTTGGCGGCATCGGCCGGGTCGGCTTTCGGGTCGTTGATGTAGTTGGTCACCACGTCAAAGAACGCACCCTGCACCGCCAGCGTGGTCGCCATGTTGTGCGCCATGCTCGGTTGCAGGCCACCGGACTTGGCGTCCGCCAGGAAGTCCTTGGCCGCGGTCTGGGCGCAGGAATCGAACCCATACTTGGCCATGTCGGCCAGCATGTCGTTGCGCACCGGAATCGAGCCTTTGTTGATGCTGAAGACTTTCTGGAAGTTCTCACCCAGCACAACCTTGGCAATGTCCTGCTGACCGGCCGAGGTGCCCTTGTCCTTCTGCTTGAATACCGCCAGGGAGTCGATGTTGTAGGTGAAGGCCTTGTCGGTGCCCGGGAAGGCGACGCACTCGTAATCCTTGCCGGCAACTTTCTTGGCCGCGGTCCATTCGCTCTTGGCCCAGTCGCCCATGATCTGCATGCCGGCCTTGCCGTTGATGACCTTGGCCGCCTCCAGGTTCCAGTCCTGGCCCTTGCCGTCGTCGTCCATGTAGGTCGCGACTTTCTTCAGCTCGGTCAGCGCCTTGACCATTTCCGGACCGGTCAGGGCCTTGTTGTCCAAATCGACCAGGGCTTTCTTGTAGCCCTCGGCGCCCATCACCGAAAGCACCACCGCTTCGAACACGGTGCTGTCCTGCCAAGGCTGACCACCATGGGCGAGCGCAATGAAGCCCGCCGCCTTCAGTTTGTCGCCAGCGGCATAGAACTCTTCGAGGGTGGTCGGGTTTTTCGTGATGCCGGCTTTCTTGAAGACTTCCGGGTTGATCCACAGCCAGTTGACGCGGTGGATGTTCACCGGCACGGCCACGTAGTCACCGTCGTACTTCACGGTGTCGGAGACTTTCTTGTCGAGCAGGCTGTCCCACTTCTCTTCCTTGGCAACGTCTTTGAGGACGTCACTGTCGAGCAGCCCGGTGGACGCCCATTCCTGGATGTCCGGGCCTTTGATCTGGGCGACGCCCGGTGGGTTGCCGGCTACGGCACGGCTCTTGAGCACGGTCATGGCAGTGGAACCGCCACCCCCTGCGACAGCACCGTCCTTCCAGGTAAAGCCATCTTTTTCTACCTGGGCCTTGAGCACATCGACCGCGGCTTTTTCGCCACCCGACGTCCACCAGTGGACGACTTCCACGGAACCTTTGGATTCGGCGGCCAGGGTGCTGACAGGGAATGCTGCGACGGGAAGCAAGGAAGCAAGAGAAATGACAGTAGCGAGGCGAGAAATCGCATTCATCTGGAATTACCTTTCTTGTTGTTATGCATGCAAGCCTGGAGCTTGCGCTGCATGGATTCTAATCAGGGGGAATCCCTTCGCAGGTAACGAAGGGACGTGCAAATGTCACGACACGGTTACACAGCTAAAGTGCCGGATAACTGCGCCAGGGCCGACGCCATGCTCGGTGCCAGGGGCAAGCGTGGAATCAGCACAGCCTGCCAGGCGTGATACAGGTCCGGCTTGCCCGGCCAGATATCGGCGCTGGGGCGGTTCTGCGGATCGAGTTCGTGTCGCCAACTGCCGTTGCAGCGATCAATGAAATACGACTCACAAAATTCCCAGAATTGCCGGTACCAGGCTTCGTAACTGGCCTCGCCGGTGCGCTTGAGCAAGGCACTGGCGGCCGCTGCGGCCTCGGCGTGGACCCAATGCAGGCGGTGGCGGACCACGGCGCGATTATCCCAGTCCAGGGTATAGACAATGCCGGGCGCACCATCGACATCCCAGCCGTGGCGGCAGTTTTGCTCGAAGAGTTTCTGCGCGTCCTGGACCAGCCAGCCCGGCGTCAGCATGCCGGCCTGGACCCGCGCCGCTTCGAGGTGCAGCAACAGCCGCGCCCATTCGAAACCGTGGCCGGGGGTGGTGCCATAGGGGCGGAAGCCGTCGGCCGGATTGTCGTGGTTGTACTCGCGCAATGGTTGCCAATGGCGGTCGAAATGCTCTACCACCAAGTAGTCGTTGGCGGCGGCGTGACCATGAATCACCCGTTCGACGATGCGCAGGGCGCGAACCAGCCAGCGCGGGTCATTGGTGGCGTCGGCCAGGGCCAGGAACGCTTCGGTGGCGTGCATGTTGCTGTTGGCGCCGCGATAGGCCTCCTCATCGCTCCAGTCGCGTGCGAAGGACTCGCGCAGTGCGCCTTCTTCTTCGCTCCAGAAATACCTGTCGATGATCCGCACCGCTTCATCCAGCAAGGCCTGGGCGCCGGGGCGCCGGGCGATGACTGCCGAGCTGGCGGCCAGGGCGACGAAGGCGTGCAGGTAGGCGGCTTTGCCGTCACCATCCTCGTGGCGCCGCGCCGTGGCAAACCAGCCGCCATGCTCGGCGTCGCGCAACGCGCCGCCGAGGGCCTGGACACCATGGTCCACCAATGCGGCAAAACCAGGCAGGCCCTGGATGTGCGCCATGGCAAAACTGTGGGTCATGCGCGCGGTGTTCATGGTCTCGGCCCGGGCATCGGGCGGCAGGCGACCCTGGTCGTCGAGGTTGCCAAAGCCGTCCGGCAGTTTCGACGCCTTGGCAAACGACAGCAATCGCAAACCTTCGGCAGCGAGCCATTGCTGGTGGGCCGGAGCGTTCAGCCAGCTGCTGAACGCCGGTTGGAAGGTGTTCATCGGGGAAGACCTTTTTGTTGTTTTGACGCGAGGGAGTCTAAACAAGGGTGGGTGGGTGGCAGGTAACGAAAGGGGCGAGTTATGTCACAAGCTTGTGACATTTGGCCCAGGAATGGTGGTGAAGCTGCTGACGCCATCGCGAGCAGGCTCGCCCCCACAGGGTTCGATGGCACGCACAAAATCTGCGAACAACTCAATCAACTGTGGGAGCGAGCCTGCTCGCGATAAACGATAACGCGGCCTGACTAATCAGCACTACGAGGCAGTTGCAGGGTCACCCGCAACCCACCCTCTCGCAGGTTCTGCAGGCTCACTTCGCCGCCATGGCTGTGAGCGATGTTGCGGGCGATGCCCAGTCCCAAGCCATACCCCTGTTGTTGCCCGGCCAGGCGAAAGTGCGGTTCGAAGACTTGCTCCAGACGCTGTTCCGGTACGCCCGGGCCTTCGTCGTCGACGTGCAGGACGAACGCGGTTTCATCGTCATCGATGTGCAGGTGAGCGTTCTGCCCGTACTTCAAGGCGTTGTCGATCAGGTTGCCGATGCAGCGCTTGAGGGCCAGCGGCTTGCCGGGATACGGCGCCAGCGCCCTACCATCCAGCGTCACCCGGCCGTTGCCGTTGGGCGCCAGGTACGGTTCGATCAGGCATTCGAGTACATGGTTGAGGTCTACCGGCTCGATGTTTTCATGGATGTCGGTGTCCTTGACGCATTGCAGCGCGCCCTTGACCAACAGTTCCAGCTCGTCCAGGTCGCGGCCGAACTTGGCCTGCAGGTTCTCATCCTCCAACAGCTCGACGCGCAACCGCAGCCGCGTGATCGGCGTGCGCAAATCATGGGAAATCGCACTGAACAACTGGCTGCGTTCAGTCAGGTAGCGGCTGATGCGTTCGCGCATGGCATTGAACGCTCGCCCCACTTCCACCACTTCACTGCCGCCGCCCTCGGCCACCGGTTCGACTTCGGCGCCCAGGGACATATCCCGCGCCACGCGGGCCAGACGTTTGAGAGGCCGGCTCTGCCAATGCACCAGCAAACCGATGAACAGCAACAGCAGGCTACTGGTGAGTACGATGAAGCCGACCTGCTGCTTGGGCAGGTCCTGTTCTTCAAGACTGGTGTAGGGCTCGGGCAGCAACGAGGCGATGTACAGCCATTCGCCGGGCGCCATCTGGATCTGCGTCACCAACACCGGCGGGTTCACCGGTTCCAGCGTCAAGGCGTAGTGCGCCCAGGAACGCGGCAGTTCGTCGAGCTTCAGCCCGCCGTTGAAGATCCGCAGGTCCTCGGGACTGACGAACTTCACCGAGATGTCGGCGTTGTTGCCCAGGGAGCGGCGCAACACCTCGTCCACCGCCTGGAGCACGGCCAGCTTGCGCGGCGTCACCGGCAACACGTCCATGCCCAGGGGTTTGTCGTTGAGGGTGACGACAAATCGCGTGCCGCCCATGCTGCGCAATTGATCCAGCACCAGCGGCCGATACGCCACCGGCAACGAACGCAGGTAACTGACGCTGGCCGTCATCGAATGGGCCAGGCTACGGGCGGCGGTAACCAGGCCTTCGAGCTGGGTGGCGCGCAGTTGCGAGACCCAGATCACGCTGGACAGGGTCTGGGCGAAAAGCACCACCAGCAAGGTCAGCAACAGCATCCGTCCGAGCAGCGAGCGCGGCACCGGGACCCGCCGTGCTATTTTCCTG
This sequence comes from Pseudomonas sp. SMN5, assembly GCF_052041925.1. Taxonomy (NCBI): domain Bacteria; kingdom Pseudomonadati; phylum Pseudomonadota; class Gammaproteobacteria; order Pseudomonadales; family Pseudomonadaceae; genus Pseudomonas; species Pseudomonas sp. SMN5. The sequence goes on along the minus strand of NZ_JBKGGX010000026.1, from coordinate 9,478 downwards.
ATCCAGTCAGCGCCCATTGCTGGCAACCACGGTGGCCGCCAGTTGATAACCGCTGCCGCGCACAGTGCGAATCAGCCGCGGTGGCTTCTCAGTGTCGCGCAGACGCTGGCGCAGGCGACTCACTGCCATGTCGACGATCCGGTCCAGGGGCATCAGTTCACGACCGCGGGTGGCGTTGCCGATGGTGTCGCGGTCAAGGATTTCCTGGGGATGATCGAGGAACAGCTTGAGCAAGGCAAAGTCTGCGCCGGAGAGAATCACCTCCTCACCGTCGGCGTGAAACAGTCGATGGCTGACCATGTCCAGGCGCCATTCGTCAAAGGCCAGGACTTCACCGCCGGAGCGTTCCTGGCCGAATTGCGCCCGACGCAGCAAGGCCTTGATCCGCGCTTGCAGCTCACGCGGGCTGAAAGGCTTGCCCAGGTAATCATCGGCCCCCAGCTCCAGGCCGATCACTCGGTCGGCTTCGTCGGAACTGGCGGTGAGCATGATGATCGGCACATGGGCCTGGCGCGGGTGCTGGCGAACCCAGCGACACAGGCTGAAGCCATCCTCGTCCGGCAGCATCACATCGAGAATCACCAGGTCGCTCGGCGCATCGTTCAGCGCCTGGCGAAACCCGGCGCCATCCGGCGTAGTGCGCACTTGGAAACCCGCGCGACTGAGGTAGGTGTCCAGCAGCTCGCGAATCTCCTGATCGTCGTCGACCAACAAAATCGATTTGTTCACTGAACTCACGGGGCCTCGTCCTTGCTGGTTTGGATTGGCGGATTATGCCTGATGGACGGGATCTATAAACACACCACAAACCCTGTGGGAGCGAGCCTGCTCGCGATAGCGGCGTAACAGTCAACCTCAATGGCGACTGATACTCCGTCATCGCGAGCAGGCTCGCTCCCACAGGGCGACTACTTTCAACCTTCAAACGGCGGACGACTGCTCCAACGCCACCCCAGCCCCCATCAAGCCTGAGTAGGGCGCCGTTACCAACCACACCGGAATGCCCTTGAAATAATCGCTCATGCAGCCTTTGTCAGCGAAGCACCGGGCAAAACCGCTCTCGAGGAAAAAATCAGCGAAACGCGGGATCACCCCACCGACGATGTAGACACCGCCGCGCCCGCCCACCGTCAGCACGTTATTGCCGGCCACGCGGCCCAGCCAGCGGCAGAACTGTTCGAGCACTTCCAGGGCGATCGGGTCGCCGGCGAGGCCCGCAGCGGTGATCGATTCCGGCGTGTCGAGCACGGGTTCATGGCCGTCCACCGCGCAAATCGCCCGGTACACTCGTGGCAAACCGCTGCCGCTCAAGGCGGTCTCGGCGCTGACATGGCCGATCTCGTTGTAGATGTGTTGCCAGAGCTGGGTTTCACGCGGGCTGCTCATCGGCAGGTCGACGTGGCCGCCCTCCCCCGGCAGCGCGGCGAACCGGCCTTCGCCCAGATCCAGCAGTGTACCGACGCCGAGCCCTGTGCCAGGGCCGATTACCACCGCCGGGCGCATCGGCTCCGGGGTGCCCTCGCATACGACCCGGTATTCATCGGGACGCAAACGGGTCATGCCCAGGGCCATCGCCGAGAAGTCGTTGACCAGCAACAGCTTCTCCACCTGCAAGGTCTCGCAGAACGCCAGGTTGCTCAGGCGCCAGTGATTATTGGTGAAGCGGAACACATCGCCACCCACCGGACCGGCCACCGACAGGCACACCGAACCGATCGCGCCCGGCCCCATGCCCATGCCGCTCAAGTACACCTTGATGGCATCTTCGGGACAGGCGTAATCCGCCGTCGCCAGCACCTGGATGTTTTCCAGGTTGTGATTCTTCCACAGCGCGAAGCGTGCGTTGGTCCCACCGATGTCACCGACCAAAGCCAGTTTCAATTAAGCGTCTCCAGGGCAGAAGTGAAGGCGCTGGCGCCCTGCTCCGCCGAGCTGAAAGCCATGCGCATGAAACCGAACAGCTCGCGACCGGTGCCGATGTTGTTACCCAACAGGCCCCTGGCCGGCTCGCGCGCGGCGAATTCTTCGGCGTCCACCTTCAGTTCCAGGGTGCCTTTGACGCCGTCGACGCGGATGATATCGCCCTCCTGCACCCGGGCCAACGCACCACCGACATAAGCTTCTGGGCTGACGTGGATCGCCGCCGGGATTTTCCCCGACGCGCCGGACATGCGCCCGTCGGTCACCAGCGCCACTTTGAAGCCGCGATCCTGCAACGAGCCGAGGAACGGCGTCATCTTGTGCAGCTCCGGCATGCCGTTGGAGCGCGGCCCCTGGAAGCGCATCACCGCAACGAAATCCTTCTCCAACAGGCCAGCCTTGAACGCATCGGCCAGGTCCTGTTGGTCCTGGAACACCATGGCCGGCGCTTCGACGATCTGGTTTTCCAGAGCGACCGCGGAGACTTTCATCACGCCGCGCCCCAGGTTGCCTTCCATCACCCGCAGCCCGCCTTCCGGCGAAAACGCCCGGGCCACCGGACGCAGGATGTTCTCGTCGAGGCTTTCGATCGGGCCGTCGCGCCACACCAGCTTGCCATCTTCCAGGAACGGCTCCTGGGTGTAGCGGCTCAGGCCGTGACCGAGCACGGTGTTGACGTTCTCGTGGAGCAGGCCGGCTTCCAGCAGTTCGCGGATCAGGAACGACATGCCACCCGCCGCCTGGAAGTGGTTAATGTCGGCCTTGCCGTTCGGGTAGACGTGGCTCAGGGTCGGCACCACCTCGGAGAGGTCGGCCATGTCCTGCCAGGTCAGCTGGATACCGGCCGCCATGGCGATGGCCGGCATGTGCAAGGTGTGGTTGGTGGAGCCGCCGGTGGCGTGCAGCGCGACGATGGAATTGACCAGCGCACGCTCGTCGACGATTTCGCCGATGGGCATGAAGTTGCCGCTCTGCTTGGTCATGCGCGTGACCTGGAACGCCGCTTCGCGGGTCAGGGCATCGCGCAGCGGGGTGTTCGGATTGACGAACGAGGCGCCCGGCAAATGCAGGCCCATCACTTCCATCAGCAGCTGGTTGGTGTTGGCGGTGCCGTAGAAGGTACAGGTACCGGGGCTGTGGTAGGACTTCATCTCCGATTCCAGCAGCTCCTCGCGGGTCGCCTTGCCTTCGGCATAGCGCTGGCGCACATCGGCTTTTTCCTTGTTGGAAATACCCGAGACCATCGGCCCGCCGGGCACGAAGATCGTCGGCAAGTGACCGAAGCGCAGCGCGCCCATCATCAGGCCCGGGACGATCTTGTCGCAGATGCCGAGCATCAGCGCGCCGTCGAACATGTTGTGCGACAGCGCCACCGCCGTGGACATCGCGATCACTTCGCGGCTCGGCAGGCTCAGTTCCATCCCCGCCTCGCCCTGGGTCACGCCATCGCACATGGCCGGCGTGCCACCGGCGAACTGGCCGACCGAGCCGATCTCGCGCAGGGCTTTCTTGATCTGTTCCGGAAAGGTTTCGTAGGGCTGGTGGGCCGAGAGCATGTCGTTATAGGACGAAACGATGGCGATGTTGGCGGCGTTCATCATCCGCAGATGATGCTTGTCTTCCGTGCCGCAACCGGCCACGCCATGGGCAAAGTTGGCGCACTGCAATTTGCCGCGCATCGGCCCGTCGCTGGCTGCACCGCGAATCAATGCAAGGTAAGCCTGACGCGTGGCGCGGCTGCGGGCGATAAGCCGTTCGGTGACCTCAAGTACGCGGGGATGCATGTGTAGAACTCCAGGCTAACGGGTGTGGCGACCTGATTGTCTATGCTGGTCAAAAGCCCCCGGCGCCTCAGGCGACGGACGGTTTTTGACCACTCGGACCAGTTGATTCAGGTCACTCGTTGTAGATAAAACAAAATATTGCCATCAAAAAGGCTTGTTTTCTATTTTTATGCGAATAATCTTGTAATTCCAACAACAAATCGATGGCGGCGCAGTTAATGACTCTTCGAATCGCAATCAATGGTTTTGGCCGCATCGGCCGCAACGTCCTCCGCGCACTGTATACCCAAGGCTATCGTCGCGACTTGCAGATCGTCGCCATCAACGACCTGGGCGACAGTGCAATCAACGCTCACCTGCTCAAGTTCGACACCGTCCACGGCACTTTTGATGCAGATGTGCAGCACGATCACGAAAGCTTGACGGTCAATGGCGACCGCATTTCGGTCAGCGCCATCCGCAATCCGGCCGAGCTGCCCTGGGCTGCGGAAAAAATCGACGTGGTGTTCGAATGCACCGGTCTGTTCACCGACCGGGCCAAGGCCGCCGCTCACATCAGTGCCGGCGCGCGCAAAGTCATCATCTCGGCCCCGGCCAAGGGCGCCGATGCCACCGTGGTGTACGGCGTGAACCACGACATCCTGCGCCAGTCCCACCAGATCATTTCCAACGCCTCGTGCACCACCAACTGCCTGGCCCCGGTGGCCCAGGTGCTGCACCGCGAGCTGGGCATCGAAAGCGGCCTGATGACCACTATCCATGCCTACACCAACGACCAGAACCTGACCGACGTCTACCACAGCGACCCGTACCGCGCCCGCTCGGCAACGCAGAACATGATCCCGAGCAAGACCGGCGCCGCCGAAGCGGTGGGCCTGGTGCTCCCCGAACTGGCGGGCAAGCTGACCGGCATGGCCGTACGCGTGCCGGTGATCAACGTGTCGCTGGTCGACCTCACTGTGCAACTCAAGCGCGAGGCGTCGGCCGAGGAAGTCAACGAACTGCTGCGCCATGCCAGCCAGCATTCGAAGATCCTCGGCTACAACACGCTGCCGCTGGTCTCCAGCGACTTCAACCACAACCCGCTGTCGTCGATCTTCGACGCCAACCACACCAAGTCCAGCGGCAAGCTGCTCAAGGTGTTGGCCTGGTATGACAACGAGTGGGGCTTCTCCAACCGCATGCTGGATAACTGCCTGGCGTTGTGTAACGCCGAGTGACCCGACACGGTTGTTGAGCCCTCATTGTGGGAGCGAGCCTGCTCGCGATTACGCCTGATCAGTCAGCCCAAGGTTGACTGCCACGCTGCAATCGCGAGCAGGCTCGCTCCCACAGGTTGATTTTTAGCGCTTACAAATCCAGGCTTGACCCATTCAGCAGATGACAATCATTATCATCTACTCGAACCGGACCAGGCCCTACCGTGAGTCAATCGCGCTTTCACCACGTCTTCCTCGCCCAGCGCACGCCCCTGCTGCGCACCCTTGAGCAGATGGTCAACAACCGCAGCACCGCCGAAGACCTGCTCCAGGAAACCTACCTGCGCGTAAGCCGCGCTTTGGGTGAAAGACCCGTCGAGCATCTCGAACCATTTGTCTTCCAGACCGCCCGCAACCTGGCGCGCGATCATTTGCGCGCGCGGCGTATCCAATCCCGGACGTTGCTGGAGGATGTGCCCCAGGAAGTGGTCCACAACGTGGCCGTCTCCCAGAGCAGCGCCGAGGATGCGGTCCATGCCGGGCAATTGCTCGAACGCCTGAATGTCAGCCTGCAAACGCTGAGTGCGCGCCAGCAGCAGATTTTCATCCTCAATCGCTTGCACGGTCACGGTTACCAGGCCATCGCCGAACGCCTGGGCGTGTCGTTGAGTACCGTGCAAAAGGAACTGAAGCTGATCATGGCGATCTGTGTGGGCGTGGCCCAAGGCCTCGAAGGTGACTGAACCCACGGGATTGCTCCCGCCAATTGCGTTGACGGGTGACCCTGCTAATCTTGGTCGCCCTCGAGCCTGATTCGAAACAGCCGTGCACAGACACAGCGAGGAACCACTGTGACGGACAACCACCACGCCCCCGGGCCGACGCCGGACGCCGCCCACGCTATGGAGCAGGCACTGGACTGGCTGATCCTGCTGGAAAGCCCCAGCGGGGAGCAGACCCGGCAATTTGAAGCCTGGCTGGCGGCCGATCCGCGCCATGGCGAAGCCTTCGCCCGCGCCCAGGCGATCTGGAACGGTCCGCAGGTGCTGGAAAGCGCCCGCCAGCTGGAGGCCAGGCCCAAGGTCACCGCGTGGTCACGCTTGCGGTCCCACTGGAAACCTCTGGCAACGGCAGCGGTATTGCTGTTGGGCCTGTTCAATTTCAGCGACCTGCCGCTGCAATTGCGGGCCGACCACTTGACCATCGTCGGTGAACGCCAGCGCCTGCAACTGGAAGACGGTTCCAGGGTCCTGCTCAACACCGACTCGGCGTTCTCCAGTACCTTCAACGAACGGCGCCACGTGGCCCGCCTTTACAGGGGCGAAGCATTTTTCGAAGTGCCGGCCAGCCGTAGCCTGCCTCTGGAAATCGACGCCGGCCCGGTCACGGCCAGCGTCAGCGATACCACGTTTGCCATGCGTTACCTCGACGGCGTGACCCAGGTCCAGGTCCAGCGTGGCGATGTGGACCTGCGCGCCACCCGCAACGACAGCCATGTGCGCCTGTCCGCCGGCGAAAGCATCCGCATCGGCCCCAACGGCTTCGATCGTCCGACCCACCTGGACGCCGCCACTGAGCTGGCCTGGGTGCAGGGCCGGCTGGTATTCGAGAACCAGCCGCTGGGCAGGGTGCTGGCCGAGCTGCGGCGCTATTACCCCGGCTGGATCATCAACAACAACCCACAACTGGCCAGCGTCGCGGTGACCGGTAACTATCGCCTCGACCAACCCTTGGATGCAGTCCGATCCCTGGCCCACATCACTCGCGCGCGGCTTCAGGAATTCCCGGCGCTGGTGATTTTGAACTAAATGAGAATTATTTTTACTCGATAGGCTTCGCTGGTTCGTCTCGTTATAGCCAATGCAATTGATTCTCATCCATTGATGAAAATCTGCACCTATAACAGATGCGACACGGAGCGCTATCGATGTCCTCTCGCCTTACCTGCCGGTTCCTTGCCCCGTCCTGCACGCTGTCCCTGCTGACAGCTGCGATTCTGCTGGCCGGCACGGCCCCTCATGTCCTTGCCGCCGACAACGCTCAGCCTGCTGCACGCAACATGGGCGACTACAACTTTTCCATCGCCCGGCAACCCCTGGTGTCGGCGCTCAACGCTTTCACGGTCGTCACCGGCTGGCAGGTCGGCCTGCCGGCGGAACTGGCCGAGGGCGTCGCGTCACCAGGGGTCAATGGCTCGCTGCCACCTGAGAAAGCCCTGGAACGCCTGTTGGTGGGGACTGACCTGAGCTACCGCAAGCTGGGCGGCAATAGCGTCGTCCTGGAAAAGCGCAGCTCCGCCGGTGTGATGAGCCTGCCACAAACGACCATCAGCGCCACCCGCCAGGCCCAGGACATCACCGAAGTACCGAGCACCGTCACGGTCCATGAGCGCCAGGCACTGGACCGCAACAACGTCAACACCCTCAAGGACCTGGTGCGCTATGAGCCCGGCGTCTCGGTGGGGGGCGCCGGCCAGCGCGGCGGCATCAGCGGCTATAACATCCGCGGCATCGACGGTAACCGGATCCTCACCCAGATCGATGGCGTGGAAGTACCGGGTGGATTCTTCAACGGCCCCTACGCCAAAACCCAGCGCAACTACGTCGACCCGGAAATCATCAAGCGCGTGGAAATCCTTCGCGGCCCGGCCTCGGTGTTGTACGGCAGCAACGCCATCGGCGGCGCGGTCAGCTACTTCACCCTGGATCCGGACGACATCATCAAGCCGGGCCAGGACGTCGGCGCCCGCCTGAAGAGCGGCTACAGCTCAGCCGATGAGAGCTGGCTCAAGTCCGCCACCGTCGCCGGCCGCAGCGGGGCGCTGGACGGCCTGTTGCATTACAGCCAGCGCGACGGCCACGAAACCCAATCCTATGGCAGCCACAACGGCATCGGCCTGGACCGCACCGCCGCCAACCCTGAAGACGTGCGCGCCAACAACGTGCTGGCCAAACTGGGGTGGAACTACAGCGATGACGCGCGCCTGGGCCTGGTCTACGAAAAGTACAAGGACGACCGCGACGTCGATCTGAAAAGCGCCTATGGCGGCCCCTATGCCAACGGTCGCCCGACGATCCCCACCTCGGTGCTGCCCGGTGGCATGTATCAGTGGCGCACCGGCAACGACACCGTCACCCGCGAGCGTTTCGGCCTGGAGCACAGCTTCGCCCTCGACAGCCTGCTGGCCGATCACGTGAAATGGAGCCTCAATCATCAGGTCGCCAAGACCGACCAGAGCACCGCCGAGTTCTACTTCCCGATTACCCGCCGGGTCCTGCGCACCCGCGAGACGCTCTACGAAGAAAAACAGTGGGTCTTCGACGCGCAACTGGACAAGGCTTTCAGCATGGCCGGCACCGATCACGCGCTGACCTACGGCACCACGATCAAACAACAGAAAGTCACTGGCTCACGCAGCGGCAACGGCGTGTGCCTGGCGATTGGCCGCGGCTGTAGCGCTGTCGGCGCCATCAGCCCGACTGACGTGCTGGCCAAAGCCAGCGACTTCCCGGACCCGACCATCAATACCTACAGCCTGTTCGCCCAGGACCAGATCAGTTGGCAAAAATGGACCTTCATCCCGGGCCTGCGCTACGACTACACCCGCCTCAAGCCCCATCTGACCGAGGCATTCCTCAACACCGTCGACCCGACCCAGGCCGGTGAAGTCAGCGACCAGGACAAGACCTGGCATCGAGTCTCGCCCAAGTTCGGCCTGACCTACGCCCTGACCGATGAGTACACTTGGTACGGCCAGTACGCCGAAGGTTTCCGTACGCCGACCGCCAAGGCGCTCTACGGTCGTTTCGATAACCCTGGCACCGGCTACAGCGTGGAACCCAACCCCGATCTGGAACCGGAAAAAAGCAAAGGCTACGAGACCGGCCTGCGTGGCCGTTTCGATCATGGCTCGTTCGACATGGCGGTCTTCTACAACCAGTACCGCGACTTCATCAACGAAGACGCGATCACCCCCGGCGCCGATCAACTGACCTTCCAGAGCAACAACATCAAGCACGCCACCATCAAGGGCGCCGAGGTCCGGGGGCGTCTCGACCTGGACCTGTTCGGCGCGCCGCAGGGCCTGTACACCCAAGGCTCGGTGGCCTACGCCTACGGGCGCAACAACGACACCGGCGAACCACTCAACAGCGTCAACCCGCTGACCGGCGTGTTCGGCCTGGGCTACGACCAGGACGATTACGGCACCCTGCTCAGCTGGACCCTGGTCAAGAAAAAGGACCGTGTGGACGACAGCAACTTCAACTCGCCCGATGGCGTCAGCCGCCAGTTCAAGACCCCAGGCTTCGGCATTCTCGACCTGACCGGATTCTACAAAGTGACCAACGACATCACCGTCAGCGGCGGCCTCTACAACCTCACCGACAAGAAGTACTGGCGATGGGATGACGTGCGCGGCTACGACAGCGTGGGCGAAGCCGCCGTGATCAGCCCCGCCAACCTCGACCGCCTGACCGCGCCGGGGCGCAACTTCGCGGTCAATCTGGTTTGGGATATCTGAGGGACGCGCTCGTTAACTTTTGTGGGGGGGGGGGGTGTTCCCCCCCCCCCAAA
>NZ_JBKGGX010000025.1:0-84266 GCF_052041925.1 Pseudomonas sp. SMN5 | reverse complement strand
TTTTCCCCTCTCCACTCACACCCACCCCCCCCCCCCCCCCCCCCCCCCCCGACAGGTTTAGACATGCTCGCTGCTTTTGAGCCGCACCGGGGCATGCTCGGCCGCTGAGTGGGGAGGCTCGGCCACCACCGGAATCTCATTGCCATCGCAATCGTGCAGCTTGCCATCACTGAAGTAATCCCCTTCGCGTAACGCCGCCAGGTCCTGGTAGCGCAACACCCGCTCGGTGCCGGCGGCAAAGACCGATTGCTGGTCGGAGTTACCGGTGGTGAAGTGGTTGAACGCCAGATTCAGCGCGATTGCCATGATTGCCGAGGAACTGATGCCCGAATGGAAAATGGTCGCGAACCAGCTCGGGAAATGATCGTAGAAGTTCGGCGCGGCGATGGGGATCATGCCGAAGCCGATGGAGGTGGCGACGATGATCAGGTTCACGTTGTTGCGATAATCGACCTTCGACAGTGTGCGGATACCGCTGGCGGCCACCGTGCCGAACAGCACGATACCGGCGCCGCCCAGTACCGACGTCGGGACGGCGGCAATCACCCGGCCCATGAACGGCAGCAGGCCGAGCACCACCAGGAACACCCCGCCCGTCGCCACCACGAAGCGACTCTTGATTCCCGTCACGGCCACCAGCCCGACGTTCTGGGCAAAGGCGCTCTGCGTAAAGGAACCGAAGATCGGCGCGATCATGCTCGACAGCATGTCGGCGCGCAGGCCGTTGCCCAGACGCCGGGAGTCGACCTTGGTGTCGATGATCTCGCCCACGGCCAGGATATCGGCCGAGGTTTCCACCAACGTCACCATGATCACGATGCACATCGACAGGATCGCGGCGATGTGGAAGGTCGGCATGCCGAAGTGAAACGGTGTCGGGAAGCCGAACATCGGGCCCTGGCTGACCGAGGAGAAATCCGCCATGCCGAGGAACACCGCGATCACCGTGCCGATGACCATCGCCAGCAAAATCGACAGCCGGGAGATGGTCGCACTGCCCAACTTGCTGAGCAACAACACCAACACCAGGGTAACCGCCGCCAGGCCGATGTTCGCCATGCTGCCGAAATCGGCGGCATGGCTGTTACCGCCCATCGCCCAGCGGGCGGCCACCGGCATCAGGGTCAAGCCAATGGTGGTGATCACAATGCCAGTGACCAGGGGTGGAAAGAACCGGGTGATCCGCGAGAATACCGGGGTAATCAGCAGACCGATCAGGGATGCAGCGACCACCGCCCCGAGGATGGCCTGGAAACCGCCCTCGCCTCCGGTGCCGACAATCGCCACCATGGTCGCAACGCCCGAGAACGACACGCCTTGGACCAAGGGCAACTGACAGCCGAAAAACGGCAGGCCAAGGGTTTGCAACAACGTCGCAAGGCCTCCCGCGAACAATGACGCCGCAATCAGCAGACCGATGTCAGCCGGTGACAGCCCGGCCGCCTGGCCGATGATCAACGGCACGGCGACGATACCACCGTACATGGTCAACACATGCTGCAGGCCGTAAGCCATATTCGCGCCGACGCCGAGGTTTTCGTCCTCGGGCCGTGGGAGTGAAACATGGGGCATCTTCATGGTTCGGGGTTTCCCTGTTTTTTGTTATGCGCACACTGTATTCAAAACTCAGGACAAATGTCCATAGAGTTGTATACAACTTATTGCACAGAACGCCATGAACCGAGCATCATGCCGCAGGCAGCAAAGGCTCCATCGCCGGTCGTAACAGCTCACGCGGCGGCACGCGCAGGCCGAATTCGGTCTCCAGCAGGTCTATCAATGCGTCCGCTTCAGTGATTGTCTTTCGCTCGCTCTCCTGCCCCATCCGATGCACGGCAAAGCTGTTGCCGTTGAGCGTCTTGCGCAGGCCGTCACCGGTACGGGCGACCATCAAACGGCCCTTGAACGGCGACTCGGGATGGCTGCTGACGTACCAGTTGCCGACGATGTAGTCGATGTCCTCCTGGCGTTGCAGGTCGAACAGGTACATCTGTCGCCACTCACCGGCGACATTGGCGCGCAACAGGTAGCCGTCCGTCTGGCTGTCGATGCGATACGCCTCGTGAGGAGTGAGCTGGCTGTCACGGCTGTCCAGCAGCAGCGGCGCGGTGGGCACCATGCCACCGAAGCCGACATCGGTGATGTAGCGCACGCCGTCGAATGTCACCAGGCTGAGGCGGTGGGTCCGGGCTGGCCAGGCGCCTTCGGGCGCATTCATCACCACCCGCCCGCTGATGCCCCGGGCGTCGAAACCCAGCTCCAGCAACAGCGCCAGGAACAGTTGGTTGAGTTCATAGCAATAGCCGCCACGCCCCTGCTCCAACACTTTGCGCTCGACCGATGCGAGGTCGATAGGCACCGGCTGGCCCAGCAGCGTCGAGAGGGTTTCAAACGGAAACTCGGCGGTGTGTCGCCATTGAAGCTGGCGCAACGTTTCGAGGGTCGGAGGTGGTGGTGCGTCGAAACCCAGGCGTTGCAGGTAGCGGGCGGTATCGCTCAGTCTGGAATCGCTCATGAGGGTGTCCTTTCCTGATCGGCGCAGCGCAACCAAGCGCGCTGCTGTCGGGCAGGTATAAGGCATTCCTCATGCAGTGACAATGATGGCTGGGCGTTGCGCTCCCTTAGCGCTGTTTGCGCGACGCCAGCCGGATCCAGGTCGGCGCATGGTCGCTGGGATGAGGCTGGTTCCTGACCCAGGCATCGACGCCCGCCTCGCTCAGGTAAGGACTGGCCGCCGGGTTGAGCAACAGGTGATCGATGCGCAGCCCGGAATTCTTCTGCCAATGCTGGCGGAAGTAATCCCAGAACGTATAGATCCGCTCGTCCGGATAGAGGTGGCGCAGCGAATCGGTCCAGCCCTGGTCCAGCAAGCGCTGGTAGCACTCGCGGCTTTCAGGCTGCAACAGCGCGTCCTTGAGCCACGAGCGCGGGTTGTAGATGTCCATGTCGGTGGGCACCACGTTGTAGTCGCCGGCCAGCACCACGGGATGATCGCTGGCCTGCAAATCCTTGGCATAGTCGATCAGGCGCTCGAACCAGGCCAGCTTGTAGTCGAACTTGGGCCCGGGCTGCGGGTTGCCGTTGGGCAAGTACAGGCACCCCACCAGCACGCCATGCACCGCGGCTTCCAGGTAGCGACTGTGGCTGTCGTCTTCGCCACCCGGCAGGCCGCGGCGGCTTTCCAGCGGTTGCGCGTCCCGGGCCAGGATCGCGACGCCGTTCCACGACGCCTGACCATGCCAGATCGACCCGTAGCCCACCGACTCCAGCTCCGCCGCCGGGAAATCCTTGTCCGCTGCCTTGAGCTCCTGCAAGCAGACAATGTCCGGCTGTTCGCGCTCCAGCCATTCCAACAGGTTCGGCAGCCGGGCCCGGATGCCGTTGATATTGAAGGTTGCGATGCGCAGTTTTTTCATGGGCCAGAACTCGAAATGCCAGGACACTAGCTGTGACCGACAACCGCTCGCAGTGGTTGCAACGGCGATTCAGGAAGCGGTCTTCAACAAGGGCCGACCACTGTGCAGCAACTGCGCGAAGGCTTGTTTGTCGACAGGCCGGCTGAGGAAATAGCCCTGCACTTCATGGCACTCGTCCGAGCCCAACGAACCGAGCTGCGCCTGGGTTTCCACGCCTTCGGCAGTGACGGTCAGGCCCATGGCCTTGCCCAGGTTGATGATCGCCTGCACCACGGCGCGATCGTTGCTGCTGTTACTCATCGATGCGATGAAGCGCTTGTCGATCTTGATGCCATCGAACGGATAGGTGCGCAAATACCCCAGGGACGAATAACCGGTGCCGAAGTCGTCCATGTTTAAGCGCACGCCCAATTCCTTGAGGTCATTCATGACCTGGAGCGCCCCGTCCACGTCGTTGAGCATCACGTTTTCGGTAATTTCCAATTCCAGCCGACTCGCCGGGAACCGGGTTTCGATCAGCACCTTGCGCACGTCTTCCACCACATCACTGCGCTGGAACTGGGCCGGGGACAAGTTGACCGAAACCATCAGCTCCCCTGGCCAGGTCAATGCGGTTTCACAAGCCTCGCGCAGCACCCAATGGGACAGCGGGACGATCAGGTCGGTCTGCTCGGCCAACGGAATAAACGCGTCGGGGCCCAGCAGGCCCTGGGTCGGATGCTGCCAGCGCACCAAAGCCTCGACGGCGACGATCTCGCTGCCATCGACGGTGTAGCGCGGCTGGAAATGCAGGACGAATTCCCTGTTCTTTACCGCCTGGCGCAGGTCGTTTTCCAGTTGCCGGCGATGCTGGATCTGATCGTTCATCTGCGAAGCGAAATAGCACCAGGTTTTCTTGCCCTCGGACTTGGCCTGGTACAAGGCAATGTCGGCACAACGGATCAACTCGCCTGGGACGTAACCCTGGCGCCGGCTCACCGCAATGCCGATGCTGGCGCCGATGTGCAATGAATGGGTTTCGTAATGAATCGGTTGCTGCAGGCTGTCGATCAGCCGTGCGCAGAACCGGTCGATCTCCGTGGTGCTGTCCATTCCGTTGAGCACCACCACGAACTCGTCGCCACCCAGGCGCGCCACCAGGTCCTGCTCGCGGGTGCTGTCGCGCAGGCGCTGGGCCACCTCCAGCAGCACCGCATCGCCCGCCGGATGCCCGAGGGAATCGTTGATCGGTTTGAAGTTGTCCAGGTCCACCATCAGCAACGTCAAGGGCGCCGAGTGTTCCTTGGCTACCAGCGCATCGTCGAGGTATCGCGCCAGTTTGTTGCGATTCGGCAGCCCGGTCAGCGCATCGTGCAGTGACAGATGCTGGACCTGGGCATGGGCCGCCACTTCATCGGTGATGTCACTGGCGGTACCGCGATAGCCCACCACTGCTGCCTTGTCGTAGATCGGGCGTGCCGACACCCGGCAGAAACGCAATTGTCCGGAATAGTCGCGGTACGAACAGCGCAGGTTGCCCGTGCTCTGCTCCTCGGTCAGTTTGCCTAGCCAATGGACAATCGGCGTCGTATCGCAATACAGCAACTGTTCGATGTCCTGTCCCAGCCATTGTTGATCCGAAAAACCAGTGACGGTATTGAAGCGCCCCGAGAGATAAGTGATGCGCTGCTCGCCGTCGATTTCCCAGATCCAGTCCGACGCCGCCTCGGCCACGGCGCGGAAACGCTCCTCGCTGGCTTCCAGGGCCAGGGTCGACAGTTGCAGTCGGTCGTAACTGGCATCCACATGGCGAGCGGTACGCAGCGCATAGCGAAAGAAGTAAGCGGTCAGCAGCGCCAGGATCAGCAACGCGCCGCCCAGTGGCGGTAGCAACGACCAGAGCAATTGATGCCCCGGCTGCTGCAAGTGGGACACGAGGCTGTAACCCGTACTGTCCAGGGGCACGGCGGGGCGGTCCGGCGCCAGCTCGGTGTCTCTCTTCAAGGTCAGGTCGGTCAGGCCATAGCTTTTGCCCAGTTTGCGCAGTTTCGTCGGCGTCAGCTGGTCGACGAACAGCAGGACCGAGGTGCCCTTGGCGTCGACCCGGGGACGCTCGTCATTAGGCAGGATCACCGATGCGGTGACGATCGCCGGCCAGCCGTTGAACAGCGTGTAGCTGATCACCGGCCGCGTCAGGTCGGCCTGGCCCTGCAGCTTCTCCACCAGCGGCTGCAACGGCGTATCGATGTAGCTCGCCGCGTCGCCCTGGACGTTTTGCCCGAGCACCACGGCGTACTTGGTGCGCTCGCGGTCGATGACAAACACACCTTCGTAGCCGTCCTTGGTGAACAGGGTCTTGCCCATGTTCTGCTCGGCATAGGCCCACTGCACATCGACTTCACCATTGAGGTGCTCGTAAGCGGTGGTCCAATAGGTGTAGCTGGCGATGTAATTCTTCGAGGCGGTGATGCGATTCTCAAGGGCGCGCTCGGTATAGAAGAGGGTCTTGCGCACGTCCTCCTCGTCGAGCTTTTGCGCGATGTTGAACAGCGCCGCCACCGCTACCAACAGGCCCAGTAGAAACATTGCGCCGAATGCCGCCACCAGGCGGCGGGTAATCGGCGTGTGACGCGCAACGGTTGAAAGGGAGTCGACAACGGAGTCCATTCAGCCTGCTCCTGTCCTGGGGTCCTGAGCAGTTGACCATGACAAGTTACCGATGATTCCAAAGAACTCAGCGATCCGAGCGCAGCAACGTGTCGAGCCCACCGTTCAGGGAAAACGCCGCCACCCTGTTGCGGCCGCTGTGCTTGGCCTGATACAAGGCGGCGTCGGCACGCTGGATGAACACCTCAATGCTGTCCAGGCTGCACGGGACGAAGGCGTAGCAGCCCAGGCTCACTGTGACGTAGCCAGTCGGCGAACCGGAATGGGTAACGTGTCTGGCGATGACTTTCTGGCGGATCTGCTCGGCCAGCACCATTGCTCCGTGCAGGTCGGTGTCAGGCAGCAACACCGCGAATTCCTCGCCGCCATAGCGCACCGCCAGGTCGGCCTTGCGATGGCAACACTCCCTGAGTACCTTCGCCAACTCCACCAGGCAATGATCGCCGGCCACATGCCCGTAGGTATCGTTGTAGCGTTTGAAGCAATCGATATCGAGCATGATCAGGCTCAGCGGGCTGCGCTGGCGAGCGCCTCGACCAAACTCGACCTCCAGGGCACGCTCGAACAGCCGGCGGTTCGCCAGGCCGGTCAGGCTGTCATGGGTGGCAATCAGCTCCAGCGCTTCCTGAGCCTTGCGCAGGTCCGCCTCGATGCGTTCGCTGTTACGCACCTGGCGCGCGAACACCCAGCCAAACAGACAAATCCCCAGAACCACCAGCGCCACGATGAGACTGGATTGAAAGGCTCGGTCATGCCAGCCCGTCAGGATGGCTTCTTCGGACATGGCTGCCGTGACCACCAACGGATAGGCCTGCAAATGCTGATGGTTATACAGCCGGACGACACCGTCGACGGCGGAGCGGATGATCGCATCGCCGGAAACGGCGCCTGGCAAGTCATGCCTGAAGAGATGTTCTTCGGCCAGCGGGCGGCCGATCCGCGCTTCATCAAAGGGCCGGCGCGCCAGCAGCGTGCCGTCGGACAAGGCCAGGGCCATCTCGCCTTTATCATCCAGGCTGAAGCTTTTGAAGAACCGGTCGAAGTACGACATCTTGATCCCGGCCAACAGCACGCCCTGGAAATTGCCGTCCCGGTCATTCACACGCCGGGACACCGGGATGATCCATTCGCCGTTCTGCCGACTGCGGATCGCCGGCCCGATATGGGCAACCAGGGAGGCGTTCTGCTGATGGAAAAGAAAGTATTCCCGATCCGCTACTCCCGGGCCCCTTTGCAATTTATCGAAGGAGGTCACGACCCAGTGGCCGTTCTTGTCGAACAGAAACAGACCATGCAACTGTTCGAGTGATTGCACGCGTCGAGCGAAAGTCTGGTGCAAGCGTGGCCGGGAGGCCGGGGCGAAACCGTCGACCTGGATCCAGTCGGCCTGACTGGCCAGAACCAGGTCGGCCTGCAGGAAAGTGTCCTGGGCCTGTTGCGCCATGGCACGTGTCAGGTTGGCCGACGCGACGCGGGCCGACTCCAGGTCGTGACGCCGGGACTGCTCCAACTGCAAATAAAGCAAACCACACAAGCACAGGCAGACCGCCGCGATAAACGTCACCGCTGCCTTGAGCAGGGGTAGGCGTTTCAGGGCACCGCCGGGGGGATGGAGCGGATCGTGAATGGGGATAGGCAAGCGAGTTCCTGGGGAGGCAAAAAACATGAGCGAATTCGCTCAAAGCCGCCAACAGTCGAGAGCTTAGCCTACCGCTGGAGGGGCGGCAATTTGCCCGTATCGGGCAGCCGATAAGAGGCAAAATGGATCCAAAAAACCTCGATCCTTTTTGATTAACCACACCTTTCAAGATCGCTGAAAAACCCGTGGCGAGGGAGCTTGCTCCCGCTCGACTGCGCAGCAGTCGCCCTCTGTGCAAAAAGCGCCCTGGGCGCTGCTTCGCACCCCGGCGGGAGCAAGCTCCCTTGCCACGGATGACGGTGTTTGGCCCCGGGAAACGCTGCATTTTTTTCACCATCGAACATCACCGGGGCTATCTAAATCGAGCGACGCCCCCTAACGTATGATCGCCTTCAACCTCTGCGTGCCAACCAGCCATGAGTTCAGCGCCCGAAACCGTCGATACCTCTCTGGCCAGACCCTCGGCCGTCGGTCTGCGCGCAGCCTTCTGGTTCTGGTTCAAGTTGGGCTTTATCAGCTTTGGCGGACCGGCCGGGCAGATTTCGATCATGCACCAGGAACTGGTGGAGCGCCGCCGCTGGATCTCCGAGCGCCGCTTCCTGCACGCTCTGAACTACTGCATGCTGCTGCCAGGGCCGGAAGCCCAGCAATTGGCGACCTACCTGGGCTGGCTGATGCATCGGACCCGGGGCGGGGTCATCGCCGGGGCACTGTTCGTACTGCCGTCGCTATTCATTCTGATCGGCTTGTCATGGCTGTACGTCGCCTTTGGCGAAGTGCCGGTGGTGGCGGGTGTTTTCTACGGGATCAAGCCGGCCGTGACGGCCATCGTGGTGCATGCCGCCCACCGCATAGGCTCGCGTGCACTCAAGAACGGCTGGCTGTGGGCAATCGCCGCCGCGTCATTCACCGCGATATTCGCCCTGAACGTACCTTTCCCGTTGATCGTGCTGGGCGCTGCGGTGATCGGTTACGTGGGCGGACGCTGGGCACCGCAAAAGTTCAGCCTGGGCGGCCACGATGCCGCACGACGAACCTTCGGCCCGGCATTGATCGACGATGACACTCCCGCCCCGGCCCATGCCCGGTTCAGCACCTGGCGGCTCGCTCGCCTGGTGATTGTCGGCGCTCTGCTGTGGATGGTGCCGATGGGCCTGCTGACCCTGGCGTTTGGCTGGGAAGCCACCCTGACGCAGATGGCCTGGTTCTTTACCAAGGCCGCGCTGCTGACATTCGGCGGCGCCTACGCGGTCTTGCCCTACGTGTATCAGGGCGCGGTGGTGCACTTCGGCTGGCTGACGCCCACGCAAATGATCGACGGCCTGGCCCTGGGCGAAACCACGCCCGGACCGCTGATCATGGTGGTGGCGTTCGTTGGTTTCGTTGGCGGCTACGTGGCGCAGGTGTTCGGTGCCGACCAGGCGTTCCTCGCCGGCGCCGTCGCGGCCATGCTGGTGACCTGGTTCACCTTTTTGCCTTCCTTCCTGTTCATCCTGGCCGGTGGCCCGCTGGTGGAATCGACCCACAACGAGTTGAAATTCACTGCGCCGCTGACAGCGATTACCGCGGCAGTGGTCGGCGTCATCCTCAACCTGGCCTGCTTCTTCGGCTACCACGTGCTCTGGCCCAACGGATTCGGCGCGACGCCGGACTGGCCGTCGGCGATCATCGCCCTCCTGGCGGCCGTTGCGCTGTTTCGCTACAAGCGCGGCGTGATCCAGGTGCTGCTGGCCTGCGGTCTGGCCGGGCTGGCGGTGCATCTGTTACGCCAGGGGTGGCAATAAAATTGAACACCCCTGTCGCTGCGTGACCTAACCAGGTTCATGGCCTTGCCACACCGTTACGCAACAATGGCAAGCGCCCGAACCCGAATGGCGATGACGCCACCGGACGAATACGAGACCGTCGTTCGCAGCGTTGTTGCCTGACGCAGGTAACGATCAATGGACTCAAGTACCCTCCAGTTTTTTACCGAAAACCAATTGCTTGGCATCTCTATCGCTAACTGGCTGCTGGCGCTCGGCGTGATGGTGGTAAGTTTTACCGTCGCCAGGGCCGGCATCGGCTTCCTGCTGCGCAACGTGCAAGCCAGGGCACAAAAACCTAACGCTTACGTCAGCCACATCGCCGTCGAAGTCTTATCCAGCACCAGCAACACTCTGTTATTACTGGCCTCGATCCTGATCGGCGTCGGCGTGCTCGACTTGCCGGAGCGCTGGCTGGCGCGGGTCAGCAGCCTGTGGTTCGTGGTCGCGGCCCTGCAGGTAGGGTTATGGGCCAACCGGGCCATCGCCCTGGTATTGCTGCACTACTTCGCCCGCCATAGCCACAGCGAAATCCACCAGAAAAGCGCACTCGCGACCCTGAGCCTCTGGGGCGCGAAAGTGTTCCTCTGGGCGGTCGTGCTGTTGGCGATGCTCTCCAATCTGGGCGTGAACATCACGGCGTTCATCGCCAGCCTCGGGGTCGGCGGCATCGCAGTGGCGCTGGCCGTGCAAAACATTCTCGGGGATCTTTTCGCTTCGCTGTCCATCGCCGTGGACAAACCGTTCGAAGTCGGCGATTTCATCGTCGTCGGGAGCCTGGCCGGTACGGTGGAGCACGTCGGCCTCAAGACCACCCGGATCCGCAGCCTGGGCGGCGAACAGATCGTAATGGCCAACGCGGTGATGATCAGCACCACCATCCAGAACTACAAACGGCTCCAGGAACGGCGCGTGGTCTTCGAGTTCGCCCTGCCCCAGGACTGCACCACCGAGCAGCTCAAGCAAGTGCCGGTGATCGTCGAGCGCACGATCAAGGCCCAGGAAAAGACCCGCTTCGACCGCTCACATTTTCGCGGTTTTGGCGAAAGCGCCCTGGAATTCGAAACCGTGTACATCGTGCTCGACCCCAGTTACAACGTCTACATGGACATTCAGCAAGCCATCAATCTGGGCATGATGGAAGAATTCGCCAGGATCGGCGTGCGCTTCGCCATCCCTGCACGCACGGTGCATGTGGCTTCGTTGCCGCAGATGACTGATCAATCTTCCAGCGATAATGACCGCCAGACCTCGCCGCAGGCCAGGGCTGAGTATCGGGCCCAGCACTGACTTGCATTGAACTCGTGCGAGAAGATTCGGTTACAACTCATCGGGTGCGCGTGGGGAAGTGGTTCAATAGGATTGCTCCAAAGTAAGCCACTGGCGTACATTAGCGATGATTTTTATTGAAACCCCGATTTTTACTCGTCGGGTCAAAGAACTGATGGATGACGAAGATTTTGCAGCTTTTCAAAGGGTCCTGGTTCGTGATCCCACAGTTGGCGATGTGATAGAGGCTAGTGGAGGCATCCGCAAAATCCGCGTCGCAGCCAAAGGCCACGGTAAACGGGGCGGTGCGAGGGTTATTTATTACCACTTCGCTTCAGCTTCGCGGATCGCATTACTGATGATTTACCCAAAAAACGAGCAGCAAGAGTTAACCATCGATCAACGCAAAGCGCTGAAAACGATAGTTGAGAAATGGAGATAACCATGAGCAAATTTTTTGATGAGCTGATGGAAAGCGTGCAGCAGATGGATGAAATCGTCCGCGGGGAGCGCCAGCCTTCCCGAGAATTCATCGTCAATGCACTGCAAGTCAAAGAAATACGCAAGGCCACCGGGCTGACCCAAGCCAGATTCGCGGCGTTGATTGACGTCCAACTGGGCACACTTCGCAACTGGGAACAAGGACGACGTGAGCCAACCGGCCCCGCCAAGGCTTTGTTACGGGCGATTCATAACGATCCTGAACATGTAATCAACGCCTTGGCGGTTTAATACAGGCCCATGCTTCACTGACAACTACCTGACCCAGCGCAAACGAATAGCCCACCCCTTCAGCAAAGCTCAACCCAATCATCAAGAAAGGGAACATCGACATGAGCAAGGCAGACGCACTGGCGGCCAAATTGAGGCTTGCCCAGCGAACCCCGGCGGACACGGATCATTGTGCCGACCTGGCGATCGAGCATTGGCCCGCCCAGGTCTACGAGTTGTATCGCCAGATCGAAACCTGGCTGGCGCCGGTGTGCGAGGCTGGGCTGGACATCCGGCGCAACCCTACCCATGTATTCGAAAGCCACCCCAGCGGCTCGACGTACAACTACGCCATCGACCAATTGCTGATCGAAGGCAACCATCGGCGCATCGAACTCGATCCGATTGCTCGCTTCTCCTCCCAGGGAGAGGGCTGCATCGAAATCCATATGAAGGGGAAACAGCGCTGCATGGTTCGAACCGTCGGCGCGCATGGAGAATCGCTGTGGCATTTACAGGCGCCGCGTTCGAGCGACCAGCCACAACCCGAGCCGCAGGCCCTGGACGAAGACGCGCTGCTCTCACTGGTGGAAGAAGGGCTGGGGCTGTAACGCAAATGGGCGACCGCAAGGGTCGCCCATTTTGTACCGGATGGAACCGATCAGCCGATGATGGGAGTGGTTGGCGTGATGACGACGTCAGACGCGCCCTCAATCAATGGCGATATCGACTGCACAGCATTTCCCGCGACAAGCTTGCTCAGGGCGCTGTCGATCTCGTCTGCCGCCCCTTGCGCGAATTGGGCGTCTGCCCAGATCCAGTAGCGGTCAGACATCAGCCCGCCCACCGCTTGCGCACACAGTACTTCGCTACTGAGCCCCATTTTCCCCGCAGCAGCAATCACGGCCATGAGGGCTTGCTCTAATTGGGAAACTCGCTCGGTAGTCACAACGCGCCAACTTGATGGGTAAACAGGCTCAAAGCATACCAAGGTATCAATGTGCCACCAACCGCAGGCGCTCAACGGTCGCGCCTTTGACTTGCCGCCTAGTTCGTTGGAGTCACACGTCTGCGAGCAGAGCCAGGCAACCCGTTAAGGCCACCGCTTCCCTTAGGACAAGTCGGCCCGGAGCCAAACCCCGCAAAGCTAAGGCATCGCTATAAGCCTAGAAGCTCTACTGACCAGCGAGCGAGGCAACTACCACCGTCAGCGCCTCGCGCCCACCGCCCCCGCAGCGATCCGCTTACCCACCTTCTCCCCCACCTCCAACGCCTGCCCATCGCGCTGTTTACCCTGCCGCGCTTGCCCCACCAACCGAGGAATCAAGTCCCCCTCCGGCAAGTGCTGCCAGAACCTTCCGGGCATGTGCTGGCGCAGCGCCTGGGGGTTGAGCCGCGCCGGGTTGAAGATGTGTGTGTAATAGGTGCGCCACAGCTCGGCGCCGGGGTCTTCGGCGTGGCGTGCCCACTGCCGCCACTGTTCAGGGCATTGGCGCTGATAGTCCAGCGATTGACCATCGAACCGGATGCCGTCGCGAGGCGTTGCGATCAGCCAGCGTTGCTTGCCCAATCGCTCGGCAAAATGGCCACTCGCGCTTTCGAGGATGTCATGGGCCGGTTCATGAAAGGACACCAGGTCCAGTTCCAAGTGCTCGGCGACTTCCGGGGGCAAGGGAATGAACCGCACGAAGGCGTGCAGGTGGTGGGCCTCGCGACTGACTTGCTTGATGCGGCGCTGCAGCTCACTGCCCAGGCGGTCGCCAGCGAGCATGGCGGTGCGATCGCCATGGGCTACGCGCCAGAGTACTTCGTACAACAGGCTCCAGCGCTGCTCGCCCTGGTAACGGCCGGCCTGTTCGAGCTGCGCCAGCAACGTTGCCGGGACCCGCGTGCGGAACGGCCCTGGGTCTTGGGGCAATGGCGTCGGCACCGCCAGCAGGTCGGTCATGGGGCCTTGGGCCCAGGTCACATCACCGGGGTCGATGCCATGCCCCAGCAACGTCCGCGCCTGGTCGCGCCAGGTAGGGAAATGGTCGTTACAATCCAGTGCGATCATCCCCACAACCCCATCTGCTGGGGCCGCTGGGGTTCGCGCAACCGTGCCCTGAGCAGGCCACTGCGCATCTGGGCGTCGGCGGGTCGATAGTCGCTGGTCACAATGAACGGCCGGGCCTTTTCCAGTACGCAACGCAGCTGCACCAGATCGTCATAGCGGACCCGCCGCTCCCTGCGCAGGGCCACCAGGCGTTGCACGCTGCGCAGGCCGATCCCCGGAATCCGCGCCAGCAATGCAGGTTCGGCGCGGTTCACGTCCAGTGGGAACACCTCACGATTGGCCAGCGCCCAGGCCAGCTTGGGATCGATGTCCAGGTCCAGGTTGCCGGTTCCCTTCAGGAGCTCACCTGCTTTGTAGCCGTAGCCGCGCATGAGGAAATCGGCCTGGTACAAGCGGTGCTCGCGCAATAACGGCGGCGCCGCCAATGGCACGCTGGCGGGGCTGTCGGGAATGGGACTGAATGCCGAGTAGTAGACCCGCCGCAGGCCATACCCCTGGTAGAGCGACTCGGCGTTGCTCAGGATGGCGTGGTCGTCGGTGGTATCAGCCCCGACGATCACCTGGGTGCTCTGCCCGGCCGGAGCGAATCGAGGCGCCCGTGGCTCGCCGGCGATGGCCTGTTGTCCCAATTGGATGGTGCCCATCGCCTGACGGATCGTCATCAACTGTTTTTCCGGCGCAAGACGCTTGAGACTGGCCTCGGAAGACAATTCGATATTCACGCTCAAGCGATCAGCCAGCCGCCCCGCCTCCTCGATCAGCAGCGGATCCGCATCCGGAATGGTCTTGAGATGGATATAACCACGGAACTGGTGTTCTTCGCGCAGCAAACGCGCCACCCGTACCAATTGCTCCATGGTGTAATCGGCTGAACGAATGATGCCAGAGCTCAGGAACAAGCCACTGATGCAGTTGCGTCGGTAGAAATCCAAGGTCAGCCGCACCACCTCTTCCGGTGTGAAGCGCGCCCTCGGCACATTGCTCGAACGGCGGTTGACGCAATACTGGCAATCGTACAGACAGAAATTGGTCAACAATACCTTAAGCAACGAGACGCAGCGCCCATCGGGCGTGTAGCTGTGGCAGATGCCCATGCCGTCCGTAGCACCGAGCCCGTCACGCCCCCGGGAACTGCGCTTGGGCGCGCCACTGCTGGCGCAGGAAGCGTCATACTTGGCGGCGTCGGCTAGAATGCCGAGCTTGGCGATAAGCTGCATGGAAGCGGATCCTTATACTGTATATGCACACAGTATTTTGTGCCGCCGCGCGATGCAAGCACCATTGGTCAATTCGGCGTACGGACCGATGAGGTCAGATGGGCTATAATCCGCCCAATCACGCGATTTAAGGTTCAGCCCCATGGGTACTATCAGCCTTGAAACCAAAAAGGCCTACGCGGCCAGGACCCGTCGATCCAATTATGCAGCCAGCCTGCGCCTGGAAGGCTTCAAAGTCACCTTTGCCGACGGCGAACGAAAATTGCCGACCCGCGAAGAAGTCCTGAAGACCTTCACCCAGCCCAGAACCTGATGCCCGACAAATATGGAGTCGGCGAAGACGCCTATTGCTATCCCGGCTCCTCAGTCCTTCGCAACAAACTCAATATCCGCGACGAACCCACGTTAAGCGAAGCCGAACAACAACTGTCGGCCATCGCCGCGGCTAGCGTTGAATTCAACCCGCCCCCTTACAGCCTGACTTACTTGCAAGACATCCATCGGCAACTGTTCTCGGACTTGTATGAATGGGCCGGAGAACTGCGGACCGTCGGGATGGCCAAACAAGACACGCGCTTTTGCCAACCCCAGTACATGGAGGCAGAGGCCAGCAAGATCTTCGCAAACATAGCGGCGGCCAACTGGTTCGAGGAAATGAGCCGGGCCGAGCTGATCGTTGCCGTTTCCGAGGCTTATTCCGATATCAACGTCGTCCACCCCTTCCGCGAAGGAAACGGCCGCGCCCAGCGCATTCTTTTTGAACACCTGATCATGAATGCAGGGTTTGAAATCAGTTGGTGGGGTATTGAGAAGACGGAATGGATTTTCGCGAACATTGCGGCCTATAACTGCGTGATGGAGCCGATGGAGCAGGTTTTTGAGAAATGCATAGGCCAGATGATCCAGCCGTGAGGTAACAGAGCCGTATAAAGGTAACCCCGTTGAAGGTCGCGTCCCGCCCTGAACGACATCTCTGCGCCAAGCGCCTCATCCCTGATAAACTGCTGGCCACCGCCTCGCTGATCCAGATGCTCCCAATGCCCCAACAAACCGCCCCGCTGTCCCGTCGATTTTCCGTTGCACCCATGATGGATTGGACTGACGCCCACTGTCGTTTCTTCCTACGCATCCTCTCCAAAAACGCCCTGCTCTACACCGAAATGGTCACCACCGGCGCCCTGCTCAACGGCGACCACGAGCGTTTCCTGCGTCATCATTCCTCCGAACACCCGCTCGCCCTGCAACTGGGCGGCAGTGTTCCCGCCGATCTGGCAGCCTGCGCGCGCATGGCCCAGGAGCACGGTTATGATGAGGTGAATCTCAACGTCGGCTGCCCCAGCGACCGCGTGCAGAACAACATGATCGGCGCCTGCCTGATGGGGCACCCCGAGTTGGTGGCCGATTGTGTAAAGGCAATGCGCGACGCGGTTTCGATTCCGGTAACGGTCAAGCATCGGATCGGGATCAATGGACGGGACAGTTACGAGCAGTTGTGTGACTTCGTCGCAACGGTACGTGACGCCGGTTGCACCAGTTTTACCGTGCATGCGCGTATCGCGATCCTGGAGGGGCTGTCGCCGAAGGAGAATCGTGACATCCCGCCGCTGCGCTATGACGTGGTGGCCCGGTTGAAGGCGGATTTCCCCGAGCTTGAAATCGTGCTGAATGGGGGGATCAAGACCCTGCACGCGTGCCATGAACATCTGCAGACGTTCGACGGCGTGATGCTGGGGCGCGAGGCGTACCATAACCCGTATCTGCTGGCCGAGGTGGATCAACAGTTGTTTGGCAGTACCGCACCGATCATCAGCCGTGCCGAGGCGCTGGCGCAGTTGCGTCCGTACATTGCCGATCATCTCGCTGCCGGCGGTGCGATGCATCACATCACCCGCCACGTGTTGGGACTGGGCACGGGGTTTCCGGGGGCGCGACGGTTTCGGCAGTTGTTGTCGGTGGATATCCACAAGACCAACGATCCGTTGGCCCTGCTGGATCAGGCAGGGCAGTTGCTGGAGGGGCGCTGACCCTCACTTGCTTTTGAACCTGCGCGCTGTTTTGGCATCGTATCTAGCGATACCCGTCCCGGCCTTTCAAACAACCGTTTTCAGGTTGTTGCCGCCGGGGCCTTCGATACCTCTTCATGCCCTTGAGTGGCTGCCGGCCCTCGGGTAATGTCAACAGACCCATAGGACAGAGCACGCTCATGACTTCCAAGCTGGAACAACTCAAGCAATTCACCACCGTCGTGGCCGACACCGGCGACTTCGAAGCCATTGCCCGCATCAAACCCGTGGATGCCACCACCAACCCTTCCCTGCTGCTCAAGGCCTCGGCCATTGCAGGCTATGCCGAGCAACTGAACGCCTGCGTGGCGGACTGCAAGGGTGACGTAGGCTTGGCCAGCGACCGTTTTGCCGTGGCGGTCGGGCAAGAAATCCTTAAAGTGATTCCCGGGCGTATTTCCACTGAGGTGGATGCGCGCCTGTCGTTCGATACCGAGGCAATGCTCAAGCGCGCCCATCGCCTGGTCGACTTGTACGAAAAGGCTGGTGTGGGTCGCGATCGCGTGCTGATCAAGATCGCGTCCACCTGGGAAGGGATCCGTGCCGCCGAGAAGCTGGAGCGTGATGGCATCCAGTGCAACCTGACCCTGCTGTTCTCCTTCGCCCAGGCCGCCGCCTGTGCCGATGCCGGGGTGTTCCTGATCTCACCGTTCGTGGGCCGGATCTACGACTGGTACAAGAAAGCCAATGGCAGCGACTACACCGGCGCCGATGATCCGGGCGTACAATCGGTGACGCGCATCTACAACTACTACAAGGCCAACGACTACAAGACCGTGGTCATGGGCGCAAGCTTCCGTAATCTCAATCAGATCGAGCAACTGGCCGGTTGCGACCGCTTGACCGTCAGCCCGGAACTGCTGGAGAAGCTGGCCGCCGACGAAGGCAAGCTGGAGCGCAAGCTCGCGCCAGGGCAAGCCGGGGAAGCTCGTATGAACCTCAACGAAGCGCAGTTCCGCTGGCTGTCCAACGAAGACGCCATGGCGACCGAAAAACTGGCCGAAGGCATCCGTCAGTTTGCCCGGGACCAGGAGAAGCTGGAGGCGTTGCTGCAGGCCAAGCTTTGAGCTGAGACACGAGCAAGCAAAAAGGGGCGAACCTTGATGGGTTCGCCCCTTTTTTCATGGATCTGTCTTAGGCGATACAGTGGCTGGACGGACCTCATCGCGAGCAGGCTCGCTCCCACAGGGAGAACTCAGCCTCCGGGCCGTTCCAGCGCGTTCACCAAGTCATGAAAGGCTTCACGGTTTGAATCGTTCAGTCCCATGAGGATCTTGTGCGCTTCGAGCACCTTGATCCGCACGTCTTCTTCGGACTGATCCTGATCAGGCAGGTCGTCCAGGCATTCCGGGCACGGCACGGGATCGCCAACGATGTTGAACACCTGGTCGAAGCCCATCGATTGCAGCAGACGGGTGATGTCGTTGTGGGTGGTGACCACGGTCGGCAGCAGGCCGACCTTTTGCCGCGACAGGATCGACAGTTTGGCCAACAGGCCCAGGGTGGTGCTGTCGATGCTGCGGGTTTCAGTCAGGTCGATCACGATGGCGCTGAAGTTCAGCGCGGTGAAGATCCGCTCAATAGTCGCATCCAGCGCCGAACACAGGGTCAGGCGCACTTCACCGACAAACTTCAGGACAAAGGTGCCGTCCTGCTCGGCGAACTGGATTCTACCGGTACTCATCAAAGGTTCCTGCTCAACACTAACAGGGCGATATCATCCGGCATCTCCCCGAGCGTGGCTAATCCAAACACTTGACGCAAGCCTTCCAGGCTGCCGCCCGCCGCACTCACCCGTTCAGGCAAGGCCGCTTCTTTCTCTTTGAGTGTAGGTTCTGTCAAAAGGTCCAGAATGCCATCAGACATCAGCGTCAGGCTGAAGGTCGGGGGCAATTCCAGCACATGGTCTTCGTAGGTGGCCTCGTTGAACAGGCCGACCGGTAGACCACGCCCTTCCAGGTAACGAACGCTGTCTGGCGTATACAACACGGGCAACGGCAGATGTCCGCCGATGCTATAGGTCAACAAGCCAGTCTCCTCGTCGATGACTCCACCGACCATTGTGACGTGTTTACCCAGCTTACAACTGATCAGACCCCGGTTGATATGTCCGAGGACCTCAGAAGGCTTGAACTCGGGCAATGTGCCGTTGCGCTTGGATTCGAACAACAAACGCGTGGTCATGAATTTCAACAGCACGGTCACGAATGCCGACGATGCACCGTGGCCGGAAACATCCGCCAGGTAGAACGCCACTCGCCGCTCATCGACGCGGAAATAGTCGACGAAATCTCCCGACAGGTACAACGAAGGGATGATCTGGTGGGCGAAGCGCAAACCGTCGACGGTCCAGGGGCTGACCGGCAGCATGTTCATCTGCACCTGACGCCCGGCGTTCTGGTCCTCCTGCAGCAGGTTCAGGCTGGCTTCCAGCTCGCGGTTGGCGGTTTCCAGCTTTTCGCGGTAGCGCTGGTTCTCCAGCAGCAGGCGCGAACGGTCAAGGGCCCGACGCACCGAGTGCTCGAGCACGGCCAGGTCTTCAAGGGGCTTGATCAGGTAGTCCGCCGCGCCCAGGCGCAGGGCCTCGACCGCGTCGCTCATCACGCCGGCGCCGGAAACGACGATCACCGGGGTTTGCGAAGAAATCTCGGTAACCTGACGAATGAGTTCGAGTCCGCCCATCTGCGGCATGCGCAGATCGCAGATGACCAGGTCGGGCTTGTCCTGCTCGAATACCTGAAGACCCTGTTGGCCGTTACTGGCCTGCAAGACGCTGAAACCACTGTCTTCCAAGTAGGCCGCGAGACTGGCTCGCACCACTTCGTCATCATCGATTATCAGCAGCGTGGCACTGGTTTTTGGCATGTGGGCAAACGGCGCCAGAATTAGGTTGGCGTAGCGGGCCGGGCTGTCTGGACTGGCACGCACTACTGGATTCGCTTTCTAGCCACTCTGTTCCACCGCTTTCAGGCCGATGCCTGACACACGATTACATCAGAGGTGCCCTTCTAAGGCGCAGACGGTACTCCCATCCGCGGGGCGTTTCAAGCTCATGCGGATCGCCGCTTGCCGTCTTTATTTGTCAAAGTACAGAGAGTTATAAGAACCGAGCGAAGCGTAACTCAATGGAAGGATGCCGTCGGGGTAAACCCTGCGTAAAAACACGAAAGGCAGCCTTTGGGGCTGCCTTCCTGGCTTGACAGGTCGAATCAAAAGTCGTCTTCGACCTGACCGTCCTTGACCTTGAATTCGCGATTCTGCAGGTAGGCATTGCGGATAAACACGTACTTGTCACCGCTGACCATTTTCTCGGCGGAAAGCA
Source organism: Pseudomonas sp. SMN5 (assembly GCF_052041925.1). Taxonomy (NCBI): domain Bacteria; kingdom Pseudomonadati; phylum Pseudomonadota; class Gammaproteobacteria; order Pseudomonadales; family Pseudomonadaceae; genus Pseudomonas; species Pseudomonas sp. SMN5. The sequence goes on along the minus strand of NZ_JBKGGX010000025.1, from coordinate 64,122 downwards.
GGCTGGCGCGGGTGTCGACGATATTCAAGCCGAAGATCGAGTTGCGCACCGAAACGTTGTCGATGTAACGATACGGGCCGGTGTAGCTGTCCACATACCTGGCTGGCGCATCCCGCAGGGTGCTCGGGCCCAGCAACGGCAGCATCACATAGGGTCCGCTGCCTACGCCCCAGTAACCCAGGGTCTGACCGAAATCCTCGTCGCTGCGCTGCAATCCCATCTGGGTGCCGACGTCGAAGAATCCCAGCAGGCCAAAGGTGGTATTGAAGATCAGCCGGGCTGTATCGACCCCGGCGGCCGCTGGCTTGGCCTGCAGCACGTTGTTGGCCAGGTTGCCGACGTCGCCGATGTTACGGAACATGTTGTGGATGCCGTCTTCGAGAAACTGCGGCGTCACGTACTGATAACCCTGGGCCAGCGGCTTGAGGGCGTAGGTATCGAGGGTGTCGTTGAAGGTGAAGATCGGACGGTTGATGCTTTCCCAAGGATCTTCTTCCGTGGCGGCCTGGACGGCGAACGGAACCAGCAGGACGCTGGCGGAAAGACACAGCTGAGCTAGACGATGGCTCCAGCGCATATGGGAGAACTCCTTGGTTTATTCAGGCAAGGGCGCCGAGCCCAGGCGGTAAGGGCGCTAGTATAAGACGGAACGCGTAGATAGGCAGCACGAAAGAACAGCACATCGTAGGACGTTTCCCTTTCCAAGCGTCGACACTTCACTGTCACGGGACTGTCATTGAGGGCCGGTAGGCTGACGTTTATTTCAAGGACGTCCCCATGCCTCGCGCCGAAGCCCTGCCCCTCCCCGCGCCCAGCCTGACCGCCGTGCTGTTTGGCTTGAGTGGGTGCCTGGTGGACTTCGGGGCGCGGATTCGACAACCAGGGGCCGCACCGACCGAGCACGCACAACCTACACCGGGCGCGCTGGACTGCCTGCGCCGTCTGCACCTTCAGGAGATCCCCTGCGCCTGGCTCGACGAACTGCCACCGGCGGTCAGCCATGCCCTGGCGGCTTCGTTGCCAGGTTGGATCAAACCGCCGCAACTTCCTGCAACAAATTATCCGTGGCCGGCCCCCCACGCCTGTTGGCAAGCCTTAATGGCGCTGAACGTCCAGCACCTTGACGGCTGTGTATTGGTCAGTGGCGAACCTCGCCAGTTGCAGTCAGGTCTCAACGCCGGCCTGTGGACCATCGGACTGGCCTCCTGCGGCTCGCTGTGCGGCCTCACGCCCGGTGAATGGGAAGCGCTGAGCCAACAGGAAAGGGAAACCAGGCGCGCCAAGGCCACCGTCCAATTGTTCAGCCTGGGCGTACACTCGGTCATCGACCACCTGGGCGAACTCGACACCTGCCTGGCGGACATCAACCTGCGCCGATTCAAAGGCGAGAAGCCGTGATCGAGGTCATGCAGGGCGCTTGAGGGTGGATTACTCTTTAGACAAGCCACGGACTTTTGCCACACCGTCGCGGTCCATGGCTGTGCCTATTCATAAAGGGAGTACGTCAATGCCCGCCCGCCGCGAACTGCAAGAGCAACTCGATACCCTGCGCAAGCAACTGGACCAGGATCCGCCGCTGTCTGGGCCGGAACGCGAACACCTGCATCAATTGATGGCTCAGATCGAAGCTGAGATCCAGCTGGAAAACCAGCTGCAGGACACCAACCTGGTCGACGGCGTGAACCTTGCCGTGGAAAGCTTCGAATTGAAGCATCCCGCCATTGCGGGAACCCTGCGCAACATTGTGCTGACGTTAGGCAATATCGGGATTTGAATGACAGAGAGCCCGCTATCGAGAGCGGGCTTCACTTTTTACCCCTGCACTGCAATCACCTGTGGGAGCGAGCAGGCTCGCTCCCACAATTGGATCGGCTACAGTCGCAGAGATAGTAACGTTACTGGCGCACTAACCGATGGTTCGGCAGTTGCTCCGCTTCAGTGCTGCGATACGGATTGATATCCAACCCACCCCGCCGCACATATCGCGCATACACCGTCAACGTCTCAGGCTTGAGCAAGCGCTGCAGGTCGAGAAAGATCCGTTCCACGCATTGCTCGTGGAAATCCGAATGCTGGCGGAAGCTGACGATGTAGGCCAGCAGGCTTGCATGATCCAGCGCCGCGCCGCGATAGTGCACCGCCACACTGCCCCAGTCCGGCTGGCTGGTCACCGGGCAGTTGGATTTGAGCAAATGACTGTGCACGCTTTCCTCGACGACACGCGATGCATCACAACGCAGCAGTTCCGGACGCGGATGCTCATAGGAATCGACGCTGATGTCCAGCTCGTCGATGCACACGCCGGGCAGCGCGACGACACCCTCGCTCTCCACGTCCTTGAGACTGCGAATCCGCACGCCTACCGGCTTGCCGGCGGCCGCCGACAGGTCTTGGCGCAGGGTCGCCTCCAGGCTCGCCGTGTCAGCGAACGAGGTCTGGTTCAATGAGTTGAGATACAGCTTGAAGGATTTGGACTCGATGATGTTCGGCGAGTCCGCCGGGATCGCGAACTCACCGATGGCCACCACCGGCTTACCGGACGGCAGCAACCATGAGAGCTCGAAGCAATTCCAGAAATCCACGCCCTTGTAGGGCAAGGTGTCGGCCGTCAGCCCCAGTTCCGCCCACTTCGCGGTGCGCGGGATCGGAAACAAGAGTGACGGCGTGTAGGTCGCGATGTATTCGCTGGATTTGCCCAGCGGCGAATGTTCGGCTGCGGGATGCATGACGGAAACCTGACTGAATAATCAGCGGATTCTATCAGTCTTTGCCACCGCCTTGAGCGCTTACTGACTGACCGTCAAGACGCCTTTCATGCCGGCCTGATAATGCCCAGGCACATTGCAGGCGAACTCCAGGCGGGTGGCCTGGGTGAACGTCCAGGTCAGCTCGGCGGTCTTGCCAGGCTCTACCAATACGCTATTGGGGTCGTCGTGGCCCATGCCGGCCTGATCGTGCCCCATCGCCCCATGATCCACGCCGGCCTTCATCGCCGTCGGCGTCAGATGGCCGGCCTGTTGCATCTGCTGCATTTGCTGCTGGTGTTCAGCGTGCATCGCGGCATTACCCAGATTGAATTCGTGAAGCAACTGGCCCTTGTTGGTCAGTACAAAACGAACCGTCTCCCCCTTCTTAACTTCCAAGGCGCCGGGATTGAATGTCATGTCCCCCATCACCACCTCAATGCTGCGATTGGCCTTGGCTGCCGGAGCAGGCTGGCCGAACTCGAAATGCTGGCCGGGCGACGCCCACGACGATGCACTGAACAACAATGCGCAAGCGACCAAAATCAAGGGTTTTCCCATCAACATCTTCGTACTCCAACCGGATAAGCTTGGGAAACCTTAGCGTGGCGTGGCTGCCATCCGCCTGACAGCATGATTACAACTTTGTCAGCTTGCGCCGTCGCCCCGCCCGCCGGGGTATAACGCCCACGTCCGAACCTGCCCATGAGCCCGTCATGAAACTGCTGATCGTCGAAGACCAAACGAAAACCGGCCAATACCTGCGCCAGGGCCTCAGTGAAGCAGGGTTCAATGCCGATCTGGTGACCGATGGCATTACCGGTCAGCAACTGGCCGTGAGCGGCGACTATGCGCTTTTGATCCTCGACGTGATGTTGCCCGGTCGCGATGGCTGGCAGATTCTGCAAGCCGTGCGCGGTGCAGGCCTGGAAACGCCGGTGCTGTTTCTCACGGCACGGGACGCGGTGCAGGACCGTGTGCATGGCCTGGAACTGGGCGCCGATGATTACCTGGTCAAGCCGTTTGCCTTCTCCGAATTACTGGCTCGCGTACGCAGCCTGCTGCGCCGGGGCGGCTCGATGCAGCAGGAAACGAGCCTGCAATTGGCGGACTTGCGCCTGGACCTGATCCGTCGTCGCGTCGAGCGCAGTGGCCGACGCATCGATCTCACCGCCAAGGAGTTCGCCTTGCTGGAACTGCTCCTGCGCCGCCAGGGCGAAGTGCTGCCCAAGTCGCTGATCGCTTCCCAGGTCTGGGATATGAATTTCGACAGTGATACCAATGTCATCGAAGTCGCGATCCGGCGCCTGCGAATCAAGATTGACGACGACTTCCCCGCCAAACTGATCCACACCGTGCGGGGCATGGGCTATGTGCTTGAGGAGCGCAGCCTGTGATGGGCCGGTGGTCGCTGAGCAGCCGTCTGGCGCTGCTGTTTGCCGCCTGCACCGCCGTGGTCTCGCTGTTCGCCGGCGTGCTCTTCAGCCGTGGCAGCGAGGCGCACTTCATCGAGTTGGACCAACAGTTGCTCGAAGACAAGCTGATCGGCCTGCGCCGCGCCGTGCAAGGCTTGGACGCCGAGCAGACGCAACGCCGCCTGGAAGAGGAACTGAGCCGCCAGGCTGATCTGGCCCTGCGCATCAAAGACAGCGACGGAGTGCGCTGGTATGACAGCTCGATCCGGATTCCAACCCGGTTGCCGGAAATGCCCGGTATTTCCACTCTCAGCGATGGCGACGTGGACTATCGCGTGCTGAACGCCCCACTCTTCCCCGACCGCCCAGGCTCGCCGCAGCTGACTCTGCTGCTGGACATCACCCATCACCAACACTTCCTGCAACGCATGCAGCGCCTGATCTGGCTGACTGTCGGCCTGTCTGCGCTGGCGACCGCCCTGCTCGGTGCCTGGGCCGCTCGCCGCGCCTTGCGTCCATTGCGCAGCATGGGGGCGATTGCCGGCAACGTCTCGGCCCGCTCCCTCAATGCCCGGCTGCCGGCAGAGCAAATGCCTACGGAACTGGCGGAATTGGCCCACAGCATCAACGCCATGCTCGCACGCTTGGACGATGCGTTTCAGCGGCTCTCGGCATTCTCCGCCGACATTGCCCATGAGTTGCGCACGCCGTTATCGAACCTGCTGACCCACACCCAGGTCACCCTCACCCGCGAACGCTCGCCGCAAGACTACCGCGAGGCCCTGCACAGCAACCTGGAAGAACTGCAATGGATGGCGCAACTGGTCAACGACATGCTGTACCTGGCCAAGGCTGACCATGGCCTGTTGGCCCCGGATCGCGAGCCGCTGGCGCTGGCCGAGGAAGTGGACGTGTTGCTGGAGTTCTTCGCGCCCCTGGCCGAGGACATCAACGTTCGCTTGAGCCGTGAAGGCGAGGGCCACCTCGGTGGCGATCGCAACATGTTGCGCCGGGCCCTCTCCAACCTGCTGGACAACGCGCTGCGCTTTACCCACGAAGGTAGCGACGTGCGAGTGCGTATTGTCGATGAGGCCCAAAGGGTTCGCATCAGCGTGGAGAACAGCGGCGAAGAGATCCCGGCGGACCTGCTGCCGCGCCTGTTTGATCGCTTCTACCGAGCCGACCCGGCTCGCCAGGAAAGCCGCGGCGAACATGCCGGCCTCGGGCTGGCCATCACCCGCTCGATCATCCGCGCCCACGGCGGAGAGATCCACTGTGAATCAGCCGATGGCTGGACGCGTTTTCTAATTGAGTTGCCGAAGGCCAACCAAGCCTGACACAAACCCTGTGGCGAGGGAGCTTGCTCCCGCTTGACCGGGCTGGCGCGCCAGTGCGAAGCGCTCACAAATGGGGCCGCTGCGCAGCCCAGCGGGAGCAAGCTCCCTCGCCACAGGGGCATTGTGTGCCGCCGAGAGATGGGAGGCTTGCACACGCAGCCCGGGGTTGCAGTGGTTTCAGGAATACCGCAACGCCTGCGCCGGTTCGATCTTCGCCGCGCGCCAGGCCGGGTACACCGTGGCCAGGAAGCTCAGGATGAACCCAGCCGAGCAGATCAGCACCACGTCGCCGCGCTGCAGCTCCGACGGCAGGTTGCTGACAAAGTACACATCGGAACTGAAGATGTGCTGGCCGCTGACCCGCTCCAGCCAGCCCACCAGCGCACTGACGTTCAACGCCGCGATCACCCCAAGCACCCCGCCGATCAGCGTGCCGACGATACCAATCACCGTCCCCTGGACCATGAAGATCGCCATGATCTGCCGCGGTGTGGCACCGATGGTACGCAGAATCGCGATGTCGGCACCCTTGTCGTTCACCACCATGATCAGCGTGGCGATGATGTTGAACGCCGCCACCGCGACGATCATCAGCAACAACAGGCCGATCATGGTTTTTTCCATTTTCATGGCGCTGAACAGGCTGCCCTGGGTGTGCGTCCAGTCGTCGGCCTTGTAGCCGGCGCCGAGGCCGGTGGCGATGTCACCGGACACCTTCGGCGCCGCGTACAGATCCTTCACCGCCAGGCGCACGCTCTGCACCTGGTTCGGTTGCCAGTGCTGCATCTGTGCCGCGTCGGCCACATGAATCAGCGCCATGGAACCATCCAGCTCGGCGCCTACCTTGAACACGCCCACCACATTCAGTCGCTGCATCCGTGGGGTAATTCCGCCAGGCGCGGTGCTGACTTCAGGCACGATCAGGGTCAGTTTGTCACCGACGTTCAAGCGAAAACGGCGGGCGGTGATTTCACCGATCACCACGCCGAACTCACCCGGCTTCAAGGCATCGAGGCGCCCCTGAACGATGTGCTGGGCAACAATCGACACCTTGCCCTCCTGGGCCGGGTCGATACCACTGATCTGGATCGGCTGCATCGAACCCTTGTGGCTGAGCATGCCTTCCAGTTCAGTGAACGGCACGGCCGCGGTCACTTGAGGATTTTTCAGCGCTGCGGCGGCCACCGGTTGCCAGTCGTCGATCGGATTGACGCCGACGACAGTCGCGTGGGGCACCATGCCGAGGATGCGCGAACTCATTTCACGCTGGAAGCCGTTCATCACCGACAGTACCACGATCATCGCCAGCACACCCAGGGCGAGGCCGATCATCGAGGTCATGGAGATGAACGAAACGAAGCGATTGCGACGCTTGGCGCGGGTATAGCGCGTGCCGATAAAGATCGATAACGGTCTGAACATTCGCGGTGCACCGTAAAAAGATAAAAGACCCGGCGCTAGCAGCGAGCGCCGGGTTGCGGTCGGTCAGATAGGTGTCAGGCAACCTTCCTGCAAGTGCAGGACGCGGTCCATCTGCCGGGCCAGGTTCATGTCGTGGGTCACCACCAGGAACGCCGTGCGCATCGAGGTACTGAGCTCCAGCATCAGGTCCTGGATACCCTGGGCGGTGTGAGAATCGAGGTTACCGGTCGGCTCATCGAGCATCACCAGGCCCGGTTTGTTGACCAGCGCCCGGGCAATCGCCACGCGCTGGCGCTCGCCGCCGGACAGCTCGGCGGGCTTGTGCTCCAGGCGATGCCCCAGCCCGACCCGTTCCAACAGCGCCGTGGCACGCTGGCGGGCTTCAGGGATTGCGGTGCGGCCGATCAGCAACGGCATGCAGACGTTTTCCAGCGCCGTGAACTCGGGCAACAGATGGTGGAACTGGTAGACGAAGCCCAGGGAGCGGTTGCGCAGCAGGCCACGGGCCTTTTCGTTCAACGCCGAAAGTTCTTCCCCTGCCAGCCAGACGCTGCCGGTGGTCGGCGTGTCGAGGCCGCCCAGCAGGTTGAGCAAGGTACTTTTGCCCGAGCCGGAAGTCCCGACAATCGCCACCCGCTCGCCGGGGTGCAATTCCAGTTGCAGGCCCGACAACACCACCACCGACTCCGGACCTTCCTCGTAGGACTTGCCCAGGTTGCGGCAGCTCAAGATCGCTTTTTCACTCATGCCCGACTCACTCATAACGTAACGCCTCCGCCGGCTGGGTGCGTGCGGCACGCCAGGCAGGATACAGGGTGGCGAGGAAACTCAGGACCAACGCGGCGCCGCAGACCATCAACACGTCATCGGCCTGCAATTGCGATGGCAGATAGTCAATGAAATACACGTCGGCGTTGAGAAACTTGTGCCCGATCAGGCTTTCGAGGCCGGCAATCGCAGCGCTGACGTTCAGCGCGGCAAACATGCCAACCAGGGCGCCCGCCAGCGTGCCGATCACCCCGATCACCGTGCCCTGGACCATGAAGATGCGCATGATCTGCCCCGGCGTGGCGCCCAGGGTGCGCAGGATCGCGATGTCGCCCTTCTTGTCGTTCACCACCATCACCAGCGTGGAAATGATGTTGAAGGCGGCAACGGCGACGATCAGCAGCAACAACAGGCCGATCATGGCTTTTTCCATGCGGATGGCCTGGTACAGGTTGCCGTGGGTGCGGGTCCAGTCACGGGCGTAGTAGCGGTCCTCGCCCAGCTGCTGGGCGATGGTCCAGGCCGCGCGCGGGGCCTGGAACAGGTCGTCGAACTTCAAGCGCAACCCCTGGACCTGATCGGCTTTCCAGCGATGCAGACGCGCCAGGTCTTCAAGATTGGTCACGCCCAGGTAGCCATCCAGCTCACCGGCACCGACGTGGAAGATGCCGATCACAGTGAAGCGCTTCATACGCGGGAACATGCCGCCGGGCGTTACGGTGACCTCCGGCGCAACAAAGGTCAGCTTGTCGCCGATAGCCACGCCGAGCTTGGCTGCCGCCTTGTCGCCGATGACGATGCCGAAGCTGCCGGGCGCCAGGTCGTCGAGTTTGCCCTGCTGCATGAAGTTATCGATGATCGACACCTGCCGTTCGAGCTTGGGATCGATGCCATTGAGCAACACTTTGGAGACCTTGCCATTGTTGGTCAGCAGGCCCTGCATCTGGGTGAACGGCGCAACGGCCAGTACCTGCGGGTTCTGCTTGACCTTGGCGGCCAGGCTCGGCCAATCGCTGATGGCCTCGCCGGTTTCGAGGGTCGCGTGGGGCACCATGCCCAGTACACGGGTGCGCATCTCGTGATCGAAGCCGTTCATCACCGACAGCACGACGATCATCACGACCACGCCGAGGGCCAGGCCGATGATGGATGTCAGGGAAATGAACGATACGAAATGATTGCGGCGTTTTGCACGGGTATAACGCGTGCCGATGAATACGAAGAGTGGTCTGAACATGTCGGGGCTTGTTCGGAGGGAAAAGGAACGTCCTTGTGGCGGGGGTCACAAACCAGCTTTACACTCAGACCACCGCCGCTACCATGGGTTCGCCATGTCGACATTAGATGAAGAAGATCGCCGCGAATACTACCGTATCGAGGACACGATCGCACTGGAAATTCGGCCCCTGTCCATTCCAGAAGCCGCCGGCCTGGAAATGCTGCAGGATGCGTCCCCGCTGTTCAATCTGCTCAGTGAACTGCACCTGAGCGAGTTCGAATCCCAGCACCTGCTGCGCCAGATCAGCGAGCGCGAACGCAGCATCGCGGCGTACCTCAAGGTGATGAACAAACGCATCGACCTGCTCAGCCAGGTCATCGCCCTGACGGTGCTCGGGGAAATCGGCGAACCGCAGCCAGTGATCATTTCCGAAGGCGGTATCGACTTCCAGTACCCCACCCCCGTCGCCATCGGCGCCCATCTGTCGATCAAGCTGGTGCTGATGCCCCAGGCGCTCGGGCTTCTGCTGCGCGCCCGCGTCACCCACTGCGACCCCAAGGGCGACGGCTTTGACGTGGGCACCGAGTTCGAACGCCCGACCGACGCGCAGCGCCAGTTGCTGGCGCGCTACATCCTGCAGAAACAGGCGCAAGAACGGCGCCTGGCTCGCGAACTGAACGAATCAGGTACCAATAAGGAAGAACCGTGACCCTCATTTATGGCCACCGCGGCGCCAAGGGCGAAGCGCCGGAAAATACCCTGACCGGTTTTCAGGAATGCCTCAAGCACGGCGTACGCCGTTGCGAACTGGACCTGCATTTATCCATGGACGGCGAGTTGATGGTGATCCACGACCCGACCCTCAAGCGCACCACGGATCGCCGAGGCAAAGTGGTGGAGCATTCCGCCGCCGAGCTGGTGACCTACGATGCGCGCAAGGGTGGCCCGGGCTGGGTCCAGCCATGTCCGATCCCGCGTCTGGAGGAACTATTCGAGAAGTGTGATTTCGAGCATTGGCAACTGGAAGTCAAAAGCGCTTCCCGCACCCGCGCCGCCGCCACGGTTTTGGGGATCCGTGAAATGGCCCAGCGTTTCGGGCTGCTGGACAAGGTCACCATCACCTCCAGCTCCCGGGAAGTGCTCAAGGCGGCCCTGGAGCTGACCCCGGACATCTCCCGTGGCCTGGTGGCCGAATATGCCTGGCTCGACCCGCTGAAGGTCGCCCAGAGCTACGGCTGCAAGATTCTGGCGTTGAACTGGACGCTGTGCACACCCGAGCGCCTGATCAAGGCCCAGCGCCAGGGATTGCATGTGTCGGTGTGGACGGTCAACGAACCCGCGCTGATGCGCAGGCTCGCCGACTTTGGCGCTGACAGCCTGATTACAGACTTTCCCGGTTTGGCCACCGCCACGCTCGGGAATGGCTGAAATCGGTCTCCCCGGCCGGCTCAGGCCACCGGCCGGAGCCGCTCAAAAAAGCCGGTTGAGCCCGTCGTAGGCCGCAACCCGATAGGCTTCGGCCATGGTCGGGTAGTTGAACGTGGTGTTGACGAAATACTTCAGCGTGTTCAACTCGCCGGGCTGGTTCATGATTGCCTGGCCGATGTGCACGATTTCCGAAGCCTGGTAGCCGAAGCAGTGCACACCCAACACTTCCAGTGTTTCGCGGTGGAACAGGATCTTCAGCATGCCTTGCGGCTCACCGGCGATCTGCGCGCGGGCCATGCTTTTGAAGAACGCCTTGCCCACTTCATACGGCACCTTGGCCTGGGTCAGTTCCTGCTCGTTCTTGCCGATGGAGCTGATCTCCGGAATCGTGTAGATACCGGTCGGCACGTCGTTGACGAAGCGCCAGCTGCCATTGTCGACGATGCTGCCGGCAGCCGAGCGACCTTGGTCGTGGGCAGCACTGGCCAGGCTCGGCCAGCCGATCACGTCACCGGCGCCATAAATATTCGGCACACAGGTGCGGTAGTTCTCGTCGACTTCGATCTGGCCGCGGCTGTTGACCTTCACGCCGATGTTCTCTAGCCCCAGGGTGTCGGTGTTGCCCGTGCGGCCGTTGCACCAGAGCAAGGCGTCGGCCTTGATCTTCTTGCCGGACTTGAGGTGCAGGATCACGCCGTTGTCCACGCCTTCGACGCGGTCGTATTCTTCGTTGTGGCGCACCGTGATGTTGTTGTTGCTGAAGTGATAGCTCAGGGCCTGGGAGATTTCCGAGTCCAGGAAGCTCAGCAACTGGCCACGGTTGTCCACCAGCTCCACCAACACACCCAGGCCGCTGAAGATCGAGGCGTATTCGCAACCGATCACGCCCGCGCCGTAGACGATGAGTTTACGTGGAGTGTGGCCCAGGCTCAGGATGGTGTCGCTGTCGTAGATCCGGGCATGGCTGAAATCGATGTCGGCCGGGCGGTACGGGCGCGAGCCGGTGGCGATGATGATGTGCTTGGCCACCAGCTTCTCGACCACGCCGTTGCCGCAGACCACTTCCACCGTCTGTTCGTCGGCGAAACTGCCGGTGCCGAAGAATACGTCGACCCGGTTGCGAGCGTAGTAGCCGGTACGCGAGGCGACTTGCTTGGAAATCACCTTCTCGGCGCTCTTGAGCACGTCGGGAAAGGAGAACCAGCGCGGCTCGCCGATGGCCCGGAACATCGGATTGGTGTTGAACTGCATGATCTGCCGCACCGAGTGACGCAAGGCCTTGGACGGGATGGTGCCCAAGTGGGTGCAGTTGCCGCCGACCTGCCGACGGCTGTCGACCATCGCCACCTTGCGCCCTGCCTTGGCGGCGTTCATTGCCGCGCCTTCCCCCGCCGGGCCGGAACCCAGTACCACCACGTCGTAGTTGTAGACAGCCATGCGTACTCCTCAGAACAGGCCGCGGCACCAAGCGTGGTACCTGCGGCTAAATCACGTCGGGTTGCGACATGAAGGAACAATTTTCAGGCCGGTTCACGAGCCCGGCCACAGTCTATAGAAGCGTCAACGCCGCGCACATTACCCCTTGGTCGCATCAGAGGCTAGGGGGCGTTCTCAATTAGTTTCCCTACCGCTTTAAGGCGCAACCCGGAGGGCCGGGCCTACTAATGTGGCGAGGGAGCTTGCTCCCGCTTGAGTGCGAAGCGCTCACAAAAAGGGGTCTGCTGCGCAGCCCAGCGGGAGCAAGCTCCCTCGCCACGGGTCATCTGCGATCCACATTGCAGTCATCATTGGGTTTTCCCGCTGCTTATCCGGTCAAACGTTTCATTGGTGCGAGTGACAAAACGCTCGCCGTCCCGCAACACGAAAAATACCCCAATGCCGTGTTCTTCAGCATAGTCCCAACCCCGTTCAGGACCGAGAATCAGCAACAGCGTCGACAGTCCATCGGCCATCAACGCCGAAGGATGAATGACCGTGACTGACGCCAGGTTGTGCAGGACCGGTGCGCCGGTGCGTGCATCGAGGGTGTGGGAATAGCGCGCCCCGTCCTGCTGGAAATATCGGCGATAGTCGCCGGAAGTTGAAACCCCATAGCCGTCCACCTCGATCACCCGCTCAGCCACCTGCCGGTCATCCCGGGGTTCTTCCAAGGCAACCCGCCAGGCCGAGCCGTCGGGTTTGCGCCCGCGTGCCTTCAGCTCACCCGTCGCCTCGGCCAGGTAACTGTCGATGCCCAAGGCCTGGAGCCTGGCGGCGATCCGGTCCACCGCGTAGCCGGCGGCGATGCTGTTGAAATCGACTTCCACTGCTGCGTCCTTGCACAGCCGGACGCCGTCGATGCGCAGATGAGCCTGGCCGACACGCTGGCGCGTCAAGGCCAAGGCTTCTGCACTGGGCACTTTCTCTTCCCGGGACTGAGGGCCGAAGCCCCATAGGTTCAGCAACGGTTCCACAGTCAGGTCGAAGGATCCACCGCTCCAGGAGGACAACTGCTCGCCCACCCGGACCAGTTCGAGGACGGGGCCAGGCATGACCTGGCAAGCACCCGCCGGCAGCGCATTGAAACGCTCGACATCCGAATCACTGCGATAGGTCGAAAACTGCCGATCCACCTCGGCGAGAATTTTTACCACCTCGGCCTGCACCGCTTTCGGACCCGGCGTGGCGGAATGCCTGACGTACTGGATGAAATAATGACTGCCCATGGTCGGGCCGTCGAAACGCTCAAGGGTGTCGCCATTGCCGCAGCCGGACAACACGCCCCCCAGCATCACAAGCACTGCCCATCGTCCAGTTAACAAATCTTCATCTCCCCGCAAAACCACGACGGCCATTATGGACACAGCCCAACCCCTGGGGGAGCGAGCCTGCTCGCGATGGCGGCATCTCTGCCCGCATCAATGTGTCCGGCACACTGTCATCGCGAGCAGGTTCGCTCCCACAGGTACTGCGTTTACCAGAGTGAGTACCTACACATGTCTTCCAACACGAGCAACGGCAAGGCGATCTTTCGCGTTGTCAGCGGCAACTTCCTGGAGATGTTCGACTTCATGGTCTATGGCTTCTACGCCACGGCCATTGCCAAGACATTTTTCCCCACCGATAGCGCCTTCGCCTCGTTGATGCTGTCCCTGGCGACGTTCGGCGCCGGCTTCCTGATGCGCCCGCTGGGGGCGATTTTCCTCGGTGCCTACATCGACCGCCACGGCCGTCGCAAAGGCTTGATCATCACGCTGGCGATGATGGCCACCGGCACCCTTCTGATCGCCTGCGTGCCCGGTTACGCCACCCTGGGCCTGGCCGCCCCGCTGCTGGTTCTGCTGGGCCGATTGCTGCAAGGTTTCTCCGCCGGTGTCGAATTGGGTGGGGTATCGGTTTACCTGGCGGAAATCTCCACGCCGGGGCGCAAGGGCTTCTTTGTCAGTTGGCAATCGGCCAGTCAACAGGCCGCCGTGGTGTTTGCCGGGCTGCTGGGTGTGGGCCTCAATCACTGGTTGAGTCCTCAGGAAATGGGCGAATGGGGCTGGCGCATACCATTCCTGGTGGGTTGCATGATCGTGCCGACCATCTTCGTGATCCGCCGCTCACTGGAAGAAACCCCTGAATTTCAGGCTAGGAAACACCGCCCCACCCTGTCGGAAATCATCCGCTCCATCGGTCAGAACTTTGGCATTGTCTTGGCCGGCATGGCTCTGGTGGTGATGACCACCGTGTCGTTCTACCTGATCACTGCCTATACACCTACCTTCGGCAAGGCCGAACTGAACCTGTCGGACCTGGATGCGTTGCTGGTCACGGTGTGCATCGGCTTCTCGAACTTCTTCTGGTTGCCGGTCATGGGCGCCGTTTCCGACAGGATCGGACGCAAGCCCCTGCTGCTAGCGGCGACAACCCTGGCAATCCTCACCGCCTACCCGGCGCTGTCCTGGCTAGTGGCGAACCCCAGCTTCAGTCACTTGCTGATCGTCGAGTTGTGGCTGTCCTTCCTGTACGGATCGTACAACGGCGCGATGGTGGTGGCCTTGACGGAAATCATGCCGGTCGAAGTGCGCACCACCGGGTTCTCCCTGGCCTACAGTCTGGCGACGGCAACGTTCGGCGGGTTTACGCCGGCGGCCTGCACTTACCTGATTCATGTGCTGGGCAACAAGGCTGCGCCGGGTATCTGGCTCAGTGGCGCGGCGGTGTTGGGGTTGATAGCCACACTGGTACTGTTCAAGGGCAACCGGCATGAGTTGCGCACTGCGCAAGCTTCGGTAGTCGGTGGCGCCTGATAGATCGCTATCGCGAGCAGGCTCGCTCCCACCGTTGACCGAGTTGTTACTGATATCGGAGATCCAATGTGGGAGCGAGCCTGCTCGCGAGAGGCCCTTGAAAGCCCCACAAAAAATCCAGACAAAAAAACGCCCCGACAAGTCGGGGCGTTTTCACATTCTGCTAATGCTTAGCGCGGGAACGCTGGCGGATTTACACCGGCCATGTCTTCCATCACGCGAACCACCTGGCAGCTGTAACCGAATTCGTTGTCGTACCAGACGTACAACACAACGCGGTTATCGTTGCAGATGGTGGCTTCGGCATCGACCACACCGGCGTGACGCGAGCCCACGAAGTCGGTAGACACCACTTCCTGCGAATTGACGAAATCGATCTGCTTGTGCAGGTCGGAGTGCAGCGCCATGTAGCGCAGGTACTCGTTCATCTCTTCGCGGCTGGTGGCCTTCTCAAGGTTCAGGTTGAGAATGGCCATCGACACGTTTGGCGTCGGGACACGGATGGCGTTGCCGGTCAGTTTACCGGCCAGCTCAGGCAAGGCCTTGGCAGCAGCGGTGGCAGCACCGGTCTCGGTGATTACCATGTTCAGCGCGGCGCTGCGACCACGACGATCGCCCTTGTGGAAGTTGTCGATCAGGTTCTGGTCGTTGGTGTACGAGTGAACCGTTTCCACGTGACCGTTGACGATACCGAACTTGTCGTTCACAGCCTTGAGCACCGGCACGATGGCGTTGGTGGTGCAGGAAGCGGCGGAGACGATCTTGTCGTCAGCGGTGATATCGCCGTGGTTGATACCGTGAACGATATTCTTCAGCTTACCTTTGCCAGGCGCGGTCAGGACCACGCGGTCGATACCCGGGCAGGCCAGGTGCTGGCCCAGGCCGTCGGCGTCACGCCACACACCGGTGTTGTCCACCAGCAGCGCGTCCTTGATGCCGTACTGGGTGTAATCCACCTCGGTCGGGTTCTTCGCGTAGATCACCTGGATCAGGTTGCCGTTGGCGCTGATGGTGTTGTTTTCTTCGTCGATGGTGATGGTGCCGTTGAACGAACCATGGACCGAATCACGGCGCAGCAGGCTGGCACGCTTGGTCAGGTCGTTTTCGGCGCCCTTGCGCACCACGATGGCCCGCAGACGCAGACCGTCGCCGCCACCGGTTTTCTCGATCAGGATGCGCGCCAGCAGGCGACCGATACGACCGAAGCCGTACAGCACCACATCCGTGCCTTTACGGGCGGCTGCGTTTTGCTGACCCACCACGTCGGCCAGCTCTTCGCGAACGAATTGCTCGGCGGTGCGGCCATTGCCCTGGGTCTTGAACTTGACGGCCAGCTTGCCCAGGTCCACCGAAGCGGCGCCGAGCTTGAGCTCGCTCATCGCCTTGAGCAGGGGGAAAGTTTCGTGGACGGACAATTCGCTGTCGTCGGACTGACGGTGGCGAGCAAAGCGGTGGGCTTTGAGAATCGCGATGACAGACTGGTTGATCAGGCTGCGGCCATAGATCGAGCTCACCACGTTGTTATTGCGGTAGAGCTGACCGATGAGAGGGATCATCGCTTCGGCGAGCGCTTCACGATCGATCCATTCACCAAGACACTGGTCGGGCTTCTGAGTCACGGGAACCTTCCACATGTAGGGGCTGAAAAAAGGGGCTACATTATGCCGCCGAGTCCACGGCGGAGCAATGCGCGCCTGTCGCACCGTGGTTTTCCTGTCTACGCGGGTAGTCTGCGACTGACAGCAGCCCCCTTCCCCCGCTACAATTGCCGACTTTGTCGCAACGCTGGAGCTCAACCTTCCGTGCCCGTTCTGCGTCTTCCGCTACTCCCTGCTGCGGCAGGTAAACAGCACTGGGGCAATCTGCCCGGTGCCGCCCTGAGCCTGGCCATTGCCGAGGCCGCCAGCGCTGCAAAGCGTTTCACCCTGCTGCTGACCGCCGACAGCCAGGGCGCCGAGCGCCTGGAACAGGAGCTGGGTTTCTTCGCTCCGGATCTGCCGGTGCTGCACTTCCCGGACTGGGAAACCCTGCCCTACGATCTGTTTTCGCCTCACCAGGACATCATTTCCCAGCGCATCGCCAGTCTTTATCGGCTGCCGGAGCTCAGTCATGGCGTTTTGGTAGTGCCCATCACCACGGCCCTACATCGCCTGGCGCCCACGCAGTTTCTGCTGGGCAGCAGCCTGGTGCTGGACATCGGCCAGAAACTCGACGTCGAGCAAATGCGCACCCGCCTGGAGGCCAGTGGCTACCGCTGTGTCGACACCGTCTACGAGCACGGCGAGTTCGCGGTCCGTGGTGCATTGATCGATTTGTTCCCGATGGGCAGCAAACTGCCGTACCGCATCGACCTGTTCGATGACGAAATCGAGACCCTGCGCACCTTCGATCCGGAAAATCAGCGCTCCATCGACAAGGTCCAGTCGGTGCGCCTGCTGCCGGCCAAGGAATTCCCCCTGCAGAAAGACGCCGTGACCCGCTTCAAGGCGCGTTTTCGCGAGCGTTTCGATGTGGATTTCCGCCGTTGCCCGATTTTCCAGGACCTGAGCAGCGGGATCACCCCTGCCGGTATCGAGTATTACCTGCCGCTGTTCTTTGAGGAAACCTCCACCCTGTTCGATTACCTGCCCCAGGACACCCAGGTGTTTTCCCTGCCGGGCATCGAGCAGGCGGCAGAGAACTTCTGGAACGACGTGCGCAACCGCTACGAAGAACGCCGCGTCGATCCGTCCCGTCCTCTATTGCCGCCGGCCGAGTTGTTTCTGCCAGTGGAAGACTGCTTCGCCCGCCTCAAGAGTTGGCCACGCGTAGTCGCCAGTCAGCAGGATGTGGACACCGGGGTCGGCCGCGAGCGCTTTGCGGCCAAGCCCTTGCCTGATCTGGCGATCGAAGCCAAGGCCACGCAACCACTGGCGGCACTGGCCGGATTTCTCGACGAGTTCCCCGGCCGCGTGCTTTTCACGGCCGAAACCGCCGGGCGCCGCGAGGTGCTGTTGGAGCTGCTGGAGCGCCTGAAGCTGCGACCGAAGACGGTGGACAGTTGGCCGGACTTCATCGCCAGCAAGGATCGCCTGGCGATCACCATCGCCCCATTGAACGACGGCCTGGTCCTGGAGGACCCGGCGCTGGCGCTGGTGGCTGAAAGCCCGCTGTTCGGCCAACGCGTGATGCAACGGCGGCGGCGCGAAAAACGCGCCGACGCGGCCAACGATGCCGTCATCAAGAACCTCACCGAGCTGCGCGAAGGCGCTCCGGTGGTGCACATCGACCACGGCGTAGGACGCTACCTGGGCCTGGCGACCCTGGAAATCGACAACCAGGCGGCCGAATTCCTGACGCTGGAATACGCCGAGGGCGCCAAGCTCTACGTGCCGGTGGCGAACCTGCACCTGATCGCCCGCTACACCGGCAGCGACGACGCCCTCGCCCCGCTGCATCGCCTGGGTTCGGAAACCTGGCAGAAAGCCAAGCGCAAGGCCGCCGAACAGGTGCGCGACGTGGCCGCCGAGCTGCTGGATATCTACGCCCGCCGCGCTGCCCGCGAGGGTTATGCATTCGCCGATCCGAAAGCCGACTACGAAACCTTCAGTGCCGGCTTCCCGTTCGAAGAAACCGTCGACCAGCAGACCACCATCGAAGCCGTGCGCGCCGACATGCTCGCCGCCAAGCCGATGGACCGACTGGTGTGCGGCGACGTGGGTTTCGGCAAGACCGAAGTGGCGATGCGCGCTGCGTTTATCGCGGTACATGGTGGCAAGCAGGTGGCGATCCTGGTGCCCACCACCCTGCTCGCCCAGCAGCATTACAACAGCTTCCGCGACCGCTTCGCCGACTGGCCGGTAACCGTGGAGGTGATGAGCCGCTTCAAGTCCGCCAAGGAAGTGAACGCGGCCGTTGCCGACCTGGCCGAAGGCAAGATCGACATCGTCATCGGCACCCACAAGCTGCTGCAGGACGACGTGAAGATCAAGAACCTGGGGCTGGTGATCATCGACGAAGAACATCGCTTCGGGGTGCGCCAGAAAGAACAGCTCAAGGCCCTGCGCAGCGAAGTCGACATCCTCACCCTGACCGCCACGCCGATCCCGCGCACGCTGAACATGGCGGTGTCGGGCATGCGCGACCTGTCGATCATCGCCACGCCGCCGGCCCGTCGCCTGTCGGTGCGCACCTTCGTCATGGAGCAGAACAAGAGCACGGTCAAGGAAGCCCTGCTGCGCGAGCTGCTGCGTGGCGGCCAGGTCTATTACCTGCACAACGACGTCAAGACCATCGAGAAATGCGCCGCCGACCTGGCCGAACTGGTGCCGGAAGCGCGGATCGGTATCGGCCACGGGCAGATGCGCGAACGCGAACTCGAACAGGTGATGAGCGACTTCTACCACAAGCGCTTCAACGTGCTGATCGCCTCGACCATCATCGAGACCGGCATCGACGTGCCGAGCGCCAACACCATCATCATCGAGCGCGCCGACAAGTTCGGCCTGGCCCAGTTGCACCAGTTGCGCGGCCGGGTCGGACGCAGTCACCACCAGGCCTACGCCTACCTGTTGACGCCGCCGCGCCAGCAGATCACGCCGGATGCGGAAAAGCGCCTGGAAGCCATCGCCAACACCCAGGACCTGGGCGCCGGCTTCGTGCTCGCCACCAACGACCTGGAAATCCGCGGCGCCGGCGAACTGCTGGGCGACGGCCAGAGCGGGCAGATCCAGGCCGTCGGCTTCACCCTGTACATGGAAATGCTCGAACGGGCCGTCAAGTCGATCCGCAAGGGCGAACAGCCGAACCTCGACCAACCCTTGGGTGGCGGGCCGGAAATCAACCTTCGGGTGCCGGCGCTGATCCCGGAAGACTACCTGCCGGATGTCCACGCGCGCCTGATCCTCTACAAACGCATCGCCTCGGCCACCGACGAGGACGGCCTCAAGGATCTGCAAGTGGAGATGATCGACCGCTTCGGCCTGCTGCCGGAACCGACCAAGAACCTGGTGCGCACCACGCTGCTCAAGCTCAAGGCCGAACAGTTGGGCATCAAGAAAGTCGACGGCGGCCCCAACGGCGGTCGTATCGAATTCGAGGCCCAGACGCCGGTCGATCCATTGGTGCTGATCAAGCTGATCCAGGGCCAGCCCAAGCGCTACAAATTCGAAGGTGCCACGATGTTCAAATTCATGGTGCCCATGGAGCGCCCGGAAGAGCGTTTCAACACCGTAGAAGCGCTGTTCGAGCGCCTTACCCCGACCACTGCTTGAAGGACGCCACATGCGCCTGTTTCGCTCACTGACCTTGTTGATGACCCTGGTCGCTCCCCTGGCGTTTGCCGACGACCTGTATCAGGTTGAAATGATCCTGGTGCGCCAGAACGCCGAACCGGCAATCATCAGCCGCGCCGCGCCGGAAGACTGGGACGCCGGGGCGCAACGCCTGGGCGCGGACAGCCAGCGCACGCCGGCGCTGGGCAACATCGTCGAAAAACTCAACGCCAGCGGCCAATACACAGTGTTGATGCATAAGGCCTGGCAACAGCATCTGGGCGAACAGGGGAGCAAGGTCGCCGTCAGCGACGGTGCCGAACAATTCGGTCAGTTTCCCATCGAGGGCACTCTTGAACTGAAGCTGGGCCGCTTCACCGACGTGGACGCCGATTTCTGGATCAACCAGATCGACGCCAACGGCCTGGTCACCGCCAGCGAGCGCCTCAAACAACAGAGCCATACCAAGAACGGGCAACTGAACTTCCTCGACAACGGCCACCTCGGCCTGCTGATCAAGATCACCTCCCTGACTGCGCCCGCGCCACGGCAGGCGCCTGACGTCATTCCGGACTGATCGGCGCGCCTATGCCCTCGCCCCTGAGCAAACCGCTGGCACCTTCCTGGGTCAATCGATTCAAGGAACAGAGCCTGGAGCGCGGGCGCCGTTATGCGTTGGAAAGTCGCGTGCGGATCGTCGAGGCCGGCGACAGCACCATTACCGCCAGCTGCGAAGGCTCTGGCGGCAGCATCTACCGTCAGACCATTCGTCTCAAAGAGTCAGCCAAAGGGACATTGATCCTGCTTGAAGCTGCTTGCTCCTGTCCGGTGCGCATCAACTGCAAGCACTGCGCGGCGGTGCTGCTGCAAGTCCAGGAAACCCTCGCCTACCCGGCCGCCGAGAAAGACGCGCAGTTGCTGGAGAAGCTCCAGGCGGTGTTGGACAACCGCAGCCCCAAGGCCCCGCCGCAAGTGCTGGTGGACAATGTGCAACCGCTGCCACGCCTATGGCTGGCGAGCATCGAATTCAGCGCCTTCGAGCCACGCAACGGCAAGATGCAACGCTACATCCAGCACCGCGCCGCCCTATCCTTCAGCTACCTGGACGAATACGTCAGCGGTCAGCGCAACACCGACGTGCTGATTCGCCAGGAAACCCAGACACTGCGGATAAAACGCCACACCGATGTGGAACAGTCCTATCGCGAACAGCTGCGAATCCTCGGCTTCAAGGTGGCGACCCGGCAGAGCAAGGCGTTGCCCGAAAGCGCCGGCGAACTGTACGAGATGGTCAACGACAGCGCCTGGCTGACCTTCACCCTCAACGATCTGCCGAAATTGCGCGACCAGGGCTGGGAATTACAGATCGACGAGGATTTCGGCTTCGACCTGACCGCCGTCGACGACTGGTACGCCACGGTGGAAGAAGCCCCGGAGCGTGACTGGTTCGACCTGGAGCTGGGGATCATCGTCAACGGCGAGCGCTTGAGCCTGTTGCCGATCCTGCTGAATCTGATGCGTTCGCACATCGAACTGTTCAATCCGGAACGCCTCGCCAGGCGCCGCGATGACGAGCTCATCCTGGTCAACCTGCCCAATCGGCCAAACTCCGAGTTCGGTCCGCAGCAAGTTGCGCTGCCCTATGGCCGGCTGAAACCGGTGCTGGCGACCCTCGGCGAGTTTTACCTGCAAGAACCCGGCACCACCAAACTGCGCCTCAACAACGCGGACGCCTTACGGCTGAACCCGCTGCAAGACATGCCATTGAGTTGGGAAGGCGGCGAACACATTCGCGGCCTGGCCCAGCGCCTGCGGGATATCAAGGATTACATCTGCACCGCGCCCGAAGGCTTGAACGCGACGCTACGGCCTTATCAACTCGAAGGCCTGAGCTGGATGCAATCACTGCGTCAGCTGGAAGTCGGCGGCATCCTCGCGGACGACATGGGCCTGGGCAAGACCCTACAGACCCTGGCGCATATTCTTAGCGAAAAAAACGCCGGGCGCCTCGACCGGCCATGCATGGTGGTGATGCCCACCAGCCTGATTCCCAACTGGCTCGACGAAGCGAGCCATTTCACCCCGCAACTCAAGGTATTGGCACTGTACGGCGCCGGGCGCAAGAAACATTTCGCGCGCCTGGCCGAATACGACCTGATCCTCACCACTTATGCGCTACTGCCCAAGGATGTCGAGCGCCTGAAAGCGCAGCCGCTGCATGTGTTGATTCTCGATGAGGCCCAGTACATCAAGAACCCCACCAGCAAAGCCGCACAGGCCGCTCGTGAGCTCGACGCCCGGCAGCGCCTGTGCCTGTCCGGTACGCCACTGGAAAATCACTTGGGCGAGCTGTGGTCGCTGTTCCACTTCCTGTTGCCGGGCTGGCTCGGGGATGTGAAGAGTTTCAATCGTGATTACCGGGTGCCGATCGAAAAGCGTGGCAGCGACGTCAGATTGCAGCACCTTAACGGTCGGATAAAACCTTTCCTGCTACGCAGGACCAAGGAGCAAGTGGCAACGGAGCTGCCGCCCAAGACCGAGATCATCCATTGGGTCGAACTCAGCGATGCCCAGCGGGATGTCTACGAAACCATGCGGCTTGCGATGGACAAGAAGGTCCGCGACGAGATCACCCGCAAAGGTGTGGCCCGCAGCCAGATCATCATCCTCGAAGCGCTGCTCAAGCTGCGCCAGGTGTGTTGCGACCTACGCCTGATCAACGACGCCACCCTGCCCACCCGAGGCAGCACCTCGGGCAAACTCGACAGCCTGATGGAAATGCTTGATGAGCTGTTTGAAGAAGGTCGCCGGGTACTGCTGTTTTCCCAGTTCACCTCGATGCTGGCCCTGATTGAGAGTGAACTGAAGAAACGCGGCGTCGACTATGCCATCCTGACCGGCCAGACCCGCGACCGTCGTACGCCGGTGAAAGAATTCCAGAGCGGCAAGCGTCAGATCTTTCTGATCAGCCTGAAGGCCGGTGGCGTTGGACTGAACCTGACAGAAGCCGACACGGTGATCCATTACGACCCATGGTGGAACCCGGCGACCGAAAACCAGGCCACCGACCGCGCTTATCGCATCGGCCAGGAAAAACCGGTGTTCGTCTACAAACTGATTGCCCGCGGTACGGTGGAAGAGAAGATTCAGTTGCTGCAAAAGGAAAAGTCCGACCTTGCAGCGGGCGTCCTGGATGGACGCGTGGCCGGAGACTGGAAGTTGCAGAGCGAGGACATAGAGGCACTGTTTGCGCCACTGCCGGATAAGCTGGAGAAGCGCTAACCCATGCCGCCGCTCCTTGTGGGAGCCGAGCTTGCTCGCGATAGCGGTGGGTCAGCGAATGGAAATATTGACCGCACCGCCATCATCGCGAGCAGGCAATCGAAGAGTCGAATGAGCCTCAGGCCCTGGGCAACGGTGCAAACAGCGCTTCGATGTCACTCTGCTCAAGCTTCCATCCGCCTGTCGTTCCGCCATCCAACACACTGCCCGCCAACGCAGCCTTGTCCTGCTGGAGAAGCTGTATCTTCTCCTCTACCGTACCGCGGGCAATCAGTTTATAGACGAACACCGGCTTGTTTTGCCCGATTCGGTACGCACGGTCGGTGGCCTGATTTTCCACTGCCGGGTTCAGAATAATGATCTGGCTGCCAGCCACGCCGCTGCGGGCAATCTCATCGCGCACCTTCTTGTCCATCGCGATGCGCACGGTCTCATAGACATCCCGCTGCCCTTCGCTGAGATCGACCCAATGCACGATTTCAGTCTTGGGAGGCAACTCAGTAGCGACCTGCTCCTTCCTACGCCGCAACAGGAAAGGTTTGATTCGCGCCGTCAGGTGATGCATGCGCTCGCGGTTACCGTGCTTTTCGATCGGTGTCCGATAGTCCCGGTTGAAGGCCTTACTGTCACCCAGCCAACCGGGCAACGGGAAATGAAACAGCGACCAAAGTTCACCCAGGTGATTTTCCAGCGGGGTACCTGACAGGCACAGGCGCTGCCGGGCGTTAAGTTCACGAGCAGCCTGGGCCGCCTTGCTGGCAGGATTCTTGATGTTCTGCGCCTCATCGAGGATCAACACACTCCACGCCTGAGGCTTTAGCGCTTCCAGATCCCGTGGCAACAAGGCATAAGTCGTCAGTACCAGATCGTACTGTGCCAGGTTGCTGAAATCTTTTTGCCGGCCAGTACCGTGAAGCGCCATGACCTTGAGCTGTGGCGTGAAACGCGCAGCTTCATCGAGCCAGTTGGGAATCAGACTGGTGGGCATGACCGCCAGCGCCGGCAGATCCAGACGTCCAGTCTGTTTCTCGTAAAGCAGGTGGGCCAGGGTCTGCAAGGTTTTGCCCAGGCCCATGTCATCACCCAGGATGCCGCCGACCTCCAGCTCACGCAGGTTTTGCATCCAGTTCGGATTCGCAGGGTCTCTGTCCCTGACAAGACCAATATCTCGGTGGCTGCGTCATCGTCCGCAACGTGACCGTCGTAAGTGAAGATCAACGCAGCGCGATGTCGCTTTTTGGGGGGCCAGCGATCAGAGGCTGCGGCAGGTGAAATTCAAGGAACAAGCGAGAGGACTTTAATGCAAGTGCAAGCACCTCGGCGCCATGACGCCCCTGCAAGAGAAAACTGTTCTGGCTATGATGATGCTGACTGCTGACCAGCGACTGACCGATCTGTTTGTCGATATCGGACATGTAATCCGGAAAGCGAATCAACATCTCAGTCAGTTGACCGAACGCTTTAAGGTCCTTCAAGGAGCCGTCGTCGAGCTGACGCCCCTTGAACAGTTCAAGTTTCCACTTTCCGGAATGTACTTTCTGGAGTTTGTAGAAGAGCCGGGCATCGGTTGTCCCGGTGGCTGCCGACTCGGGACCTGGAGCAGGAATATGCGAGATCCAGGCTTCAAGCTCCGTACTCAGGCGCTCACCGGCAGAACCGGTCTGCAGTGCTTGCGGATTACCCAGGAGATGGAACATGACGGCAGCACAGTGCTTGCAGTTGGAGCCGACCGGGCATGAGCATTCGTAATGAACACTGTCGTAGCCCCGATAACGAGTGAGCTTGATGACTTGCTGATAGGTGTTGTCGCCACTGCCCTGGCATTCAGTGAGAATCGCTCGCTCTTCTACACGCAGTATCCGGATGTCATTTCTCTCGGCGTAGTCGAATCCGCGCTCAAGATCACGGGGACCAAACTCCTCCATCCAGTCAGTCTCGAGAAGCTCTTCAATTGAATGGGTCATGGAGTGCCACCGAAGAGAATGTAGACAGCCACCTCCAAGTCCTTAATCGATCAGTTGAGCTGCTTTCAGCGCCCCAATTGCCTCCAGCCAACGCGGATCCTGACGATACTCAGTGCTGGCAAATGCCTGACCGCGCATCCGTGCAATCCGCGCCGAAGGCTTGACCTTCAAGCGCTGGGCAGCGCTCAAGGCCAACTCTGCGGCGGCGCGGTCGTTGCACACCAGGCCCATGTCGCAACCGGCCGTCAAGGCTGCCTCGATCCGACTGGCCGCGTCGCCCACAACATGGGCACCGGCCATGGACAGGTCATCACTGAAGATCACGCCGTCGAACTGCAACTCGCCTCGCAGGATATCCTGCAACCAGCGCCGGGAAAATCCGGCTGGGTGGGCGTCGACCTGTGGGTAAATGACATGGGCCGGCATCACCGCCGCCAGTTGCTTGCTCAGGCGGGCAAAGGGCACCAGGTCGTTGTTGCGGATCTGCTCGAGGCTGCGCTCATCATTCGGAATGGCCACATGGGAATCGGCCTCGGCCCAGCCATGCCCAGGGAAATGCTTGCCAGTAGCTGCCATCCCGGCAGCCTTCATGCCCCGGATGAACGCTCCGGCCAACAGTGCGGCGCGCTCAGGATCGCGTTCAAAGGACCGGCTGCCGACGACAGCACTGCGTTGATAATCCAGGTCCAGCACCGGCGCGAAACTCAAGTCCAGGCCGACCGCCAGCACCTCGGTGGCCATGATCCAGCCACACTGCTCGGCCAGGTAATCGGCGTTCGGGTTATCGGCGATCGCCCGCATTGCCGGCAGTCGCACAAAGCCTTGGCGCAGTCGCTGGACCCGGCCGCCTTCCTGATCGACCGCTAATAAAAGATCTGGCCGGATGGCCCGGATCGAGGCACTCAGCTCACGAACCTGACGCGGATGCTCGATATTGCGGGCAAAAATGATCAGGCCGCCCACTTCAGGCTGGCGCAACAGGTGACGATCCTCGGCCGTCAGCCAGGTACCGGCGACGTCCACCATCAACGAGCCTTGCAGGCCAGCAGTCATATCATTTCCTTAATAACGAAGAACCCGTGCGGCAAGACAGAGATGCCCTTGTCGCCCAGCGCAGTGATTGGCAGGTCGCGATCACGTAGCGAATAATCAAACGGGTTCGAGACGAAAGTCGGCATGGGCGGCTAGCTTAGCGGATGTGAGCCGCCACGCCCACTCGGCTGCTCAAACCTTGGCGGGAACCGGAGCGGATTTACTGCGCGGACGCAGTTGCGCGGCCGCCATGGCCTCATCGGTAACACCGCTTTCGGCGCGCATGCCGGCGGCCAGGAACGGCACCATCAGGCGCATCACCTGCTCGATCGAAGTATTTACCCCGAAGTCGGTCTCAGCGATGGCTCGCAACGCCTTGATGCCGGACATGCTGAAGGCCGCAGCGCCGAGCATGAAATGCACGCGCCAGAACAATTCGATAGGGGGAATACGTGGGGCCGCTTCGTTGACCAGCTGCATGTAGCGACGGAACACCTTGCCGTACATGTCCTCCAGGTAACGCCGCAGGTGGCCCTGGCTCTGACTGAACGCCAGACCCAGCAGACGCATGAAAATGGACAGGTCATTGCCACTGCGTGGCTGTACGACGAGGGCTTGTTCGACGAGGATATCCAGCAACTCTTCGAGGGTCGGCTTGACATCGGGCTTGGCCTGGCGCCTTTCCAGCTCGCGGTCGAGGCTGATACAGAAAGGCCCGAGGAACCGCGAGAAAACCGCCTGGATCAGCGCTTTTTTCGAACCGAAGTGATAGTTCACCGCCGCCAGGTTCACCCCGGCCTTGCTGGTGATCAAACGCAACGAGGTTTCAGCGAAACCTTTCTCCGCGAACAACTGCTCGGCAGCATCGAGAATGCGTTCAACGGTTTCCGACTGGGCCATGGGTACTCCGCCTGACAAACACTTGTTTGAAACATACGTTTCAGCCCTGGGGTTGTCAAGCCTGCCGGGACGTTTTGCGAACGCCCGGTCAGCTATTTAACCACACCTTTTCGCCCGCTGTGACGATGTCAAGCCAAGCGAGCGCTCGACCGTCCGGCGACATACCAAAAAAGGAGGATTGCCAAGCGGCGCCCACTGTATATAATCCCAGTCACTGTATAAAAAGACAGAGCGATCAATATGCTAAAGCTGACGCCACGCCAAGCAGAGATTCTGGCCTTCATCAAACGTTGCCTCGAAGACAATGGCTACCCGCCAACCCGTGCGGAAATCGCTCAGGAACTGGGGTTCAAATCGCCCAACGCGGCTGAAGAGCACCTAAAAGCGCTGGCCCGCAAGGGAGCTATCGAAATGACCCCGGGCGCCTCCCGAGGCATTCGCATACCCGGCTTCGAAGCCAAGGCCGACGAGACCACCTTGCCGATCATCGGCCGGGTTGCAGCCGGCGCCCCGATCCTGGCCCAGCAGCATGTCGAGGAATTCTGCAACATCAACCCTTCGTTCTTTCATCCACGAGCTGACTACCTGCTTCGTGTACACGGCATGAGCATGAAGGACATCGGCATTTTCGATGGTGACCTGCTGGCCGTGCACACCACCCGTGAAGCTCGCAACGGCCAGGTCGTAGTGGCCCGCATCGGTGACGAAGTGACCGTCAAGCGCTTCAAGCGCGACGGCAGCAAAGTCTGGTTGATCGCCGAGAACCCGGAATTCGCTCCCATCGAAGTCAACCTGAAAGATCAGGAACTGGTCATCGAAGGCTTGAGCGTCGGCGTCATTCGCCGCTAAAGGAGGCTTTATGCAGTTCCCTCACACTCCGCAACACACACAACTTCCGCTGTTCGAGGCATTCATGGCCCAACCGCTGGTTCCAGTTCTGAAGGAAGTCATCGAGTCGCCCTGGGGCGTCGAGCCCGAGGCTTTCAGTGAACTGTCGTTACGTGGCGCGGCTGGGAACTGCCTGAACCTGCTGGCACCGGTTCTGCGCGAGCTGAGCCAGGATCAGGATGCCCGCTGGCTGACGCTGATCGCGCCACCGGCCAGCGTAACCCAAGCCTGGCTGCGAGACGCCGGTCTGAACCGCGAACGCATTCTGCTGTTGCAACCCCGAGGCACTCAAAGCGCCCAACAATTGACCTGCGAGGCGCTACGCCTGGGTCGAAGCCATACCGTGGTCAGTTGGCTCAACCCCTTGACCGCCAGCGCACGGCAGCAACTGATCAGTGCCGCTCGCACCGGAGACGCACAAAGTTTGAATATTCGATTGGGCTAAGACACACGCGGGGCTTCTCCAGGACAGAGAAGCCGATAAGATTTGACTCGCTGAAAGACAGGATCAATGCAGAACCCGCGGGCCCTCTTCCTTGTTGAATTCGCCTTCAACCAGGCGGCCAGCCATCTGAACGCCTACGCTCAGCATCGCCTTGGCAACCTCGACATGCTGGCCTTGAAGGAACGCCTTGGCGTCTTCAGAGAAGTTCAAGGTGACCAGAGAACCTTCGTCTTCGGCCCTGCGCAGCTCGATACGGCCATCAGGAAGTTCGACGATTTCTAGAAAGGACGTTGGCATAAAAGTCTGTTCTCCACGAAAGGCGAGGATTATATAGTCATCGGCCAGGCTTCGCTCGGTATCTTGACCAGCGTTATCAACAAACAGAGCGAGTCGAAGGAAAATTCAGCACTCGTTCAACCCTTCGCGAAAGCGTATTGCCAAGCTCTTGAGGCTCTGGCGCCAACTCTCCAGCTCCTCCCGGCTCAATTCCTCTTCAGGTTCTGGTTCATCCAGGTTAACCGCCACGATCAGCGGCTGGGTCACGTCGCCCCTGGGCTTGTGCGGTGCCCTGGGCGGTTGGTACAGCGCCGCGTGGGCAGCCAAGAGCTTTGCCAGCCAGGTTTCCGGGTTATGAGCCAATTCGACCATTTCAGCCAATTCAGGGATGGCGATGCTCTGCAGCACGTCCCGCGTCAACAATAGCTCGGCCCGCGGCGCATTGGCTTGAGGCAGGCGATAAAAGCCAGCAATTTCATGGCATAGCCCCAACAACGCGCCGTAGAGATGAAACAGCACGGCCTCGCGCCCCGCCTGGAGCAACGCCGGGGAGTTCATTGCGCGCCCATCTTCAGCCCTCGTCAGTGCTTCAAGCGACAGGCCGGCGAAATAGATTTTCTGGTTGGTGCGGGTATAGAGTTCGTGGGCCATGGCGGCATTCTCCCAACGACATGAAAGCTTCACGCAAGGGCGACAGTGTCGTGGATCAACCAAGACCACTGCAAGCCAAATACAGTCAGAGGATCAAGCGATACCCTGTGGGAGCGAGCCTGCTCGCGATAGCGGCGCAACAATTAACATCAATGTTGCCTGATTCACCGCTATCGCGAGCAGGCTTGCTCCCACAGTTGTTTGCTTGACTGATCGGCACAGGGGAAGCCCCCTGCCTCCACCAATCAGCGCTTGTCTTCAACCTTCCATTTGCCGCCGTCGTAGAAGGCCTTCCAGCCAGTCGGCTTGCCATCGACTTCGGTCTGCACGTACTGCTCCTTGGTCTTGCGGCTGTAGCGAATCACCGCTGGACGGCCTTCCGGGTCTTTCTGCGGCGCTTCGCAGAGGAAATGGTACTTCGGATCGATCTCATCCTTGTGCGGCACGATCTCCATCACCAATGGCGCGCGGGTCTCGCGGTTTTTCGGGAATTGACTGGCCGCCAGGAACAGCCCGGAAGCGCCGTCGCGCAGGATGTAGGTATCGTCGACCTTTTCGCATTTAAGCTCCGGCATTTTCACCGGGTCCATCTTCGGCGGTGCCGCGTCCCCGCTCTTGAGCAACTTGCGGGTGTTCTTGCAGGTCGGGTTGGTACAACCGAAGAACTTGCCGAAACGGCCGGTCTTGAGCTGCATCTCGCTACCACATTTATCGCACTCCAGGCTCGGCCCTTCGTAGCCCTTGATGCGGTAGCTGCCCTCTTCGATTTCGTAGCCGGCGCAGTCCGGGTTGTTACCGCAGATATGCAGCTTGCGCTTTTCATCCAGCAGATAAGCGTCCATAGCGGTGCTGCAGATTGGGCAGCGATGCTTGCCACGCAACACCAGCGATTCCGATTCTCCCTCATCGTCCGCAGCGATTTCGTCGCCCGGCACCAGATTGACGGTCGCCTTGCAGCGCTCCTTGGGTGGCAGGCTGTAGCCGGAGCACCCCAGGAAAACCCCAGTAGAAGCGGTACGAATCTGCATCGGTCGTCCGCAAGTCTGGCACGGGATGTCGGTCATCACCGGCTGGTTGGCGCGCATGCCACTGTCAGGGCTTTCCGCCACCTCAAGTTTTTTCTTGAAGTCGCCGTAGAACTCATCGAGGACATTTTTCCAGTCGCGCTCGCCCTGGGCCACATCATCGAGGTTCTCTTCCATGCCAGCGGTGAAGCCGTAGTCCATCAGGTTCGAGAAGCTTTCGGACAGACGCTCGGTAACGATGTCACCCATCTTTTCCGAGTAGAAACGACGGTTGTGCAGGGCCACATAACCACGATCCTGAATCGTGGAGATGATCGCGGCGTAGGTCGAAGGACGACCGATACCGCGTTTTTCCATTTCCTTGACCAGACTGGCTTCGGAATAACGTGCCGGAGGTTTGGTGAAGTGCTGCGTCGGATCAAGCTTGATCAGCTTCATCACATCGCCCTGGGCCATGTCCGGCAGGACATCGTCATCCCCAGGCTTGGCTATTTGTGGCAGGACGCGGGTGTAACCATCGAATTTCAGGATACGGCCCTTGGCACGCAACTCGAAATCGCCGGCACCGACGCTGACCGTGGTCGACAGGTACTGCGCAGGCAACATCTGGCATGCCAGGAACTGGCGCCAGATCAGCTCGTAGAGGCGCTCGGCGTCACGCTCCATGCCCGACAGCTTGCTCGGTTCGGTGTTGGCGTCTGACGGACGAATCGCTTCGTGAGCCTCTTGTGCGCCTTCCTTACTGCTGTAGACATTGGGTGTGTCCGGCAGGTACTTCTTGCCGAATTCGCTTTCAATATAAGTGCGCGCCATCGCCACGGCATCGGCCGAGAGGTTGGTCGAGTCGGTACGCATATAAGTGATGTAGCCGGCTTCGTACAGACGCTGGGCCATCATCATGGTTTTCTTCACACCAAAGCCCAGGCGGTTACTGGCGGCCTGTTGCAGCGTGGAGGTGATGAACGGTGCCGACGGCTTGCTGCTGGTCGGCTTGTCTTCGCGCTTGACGATGCTGTAGCTGGAAGCCTTGAGCTTCTCCAGCGCGGCCATCGCCTGGGCTTCGTTGAGCGGCTTGAAGGCCTCGCCTTTCTCGCGGGCGACCTCGAAACGCACGGTAGCGCCCTTGGCAGTGCCGAGGTCGGCGTGGACTTCCCAGTACTCTTCAGGGATGAACGCACGGATCTCCCGCTCGCGCTCCACCACCAGCTTCACCGCGACCGACTGCACCCGCCCGGCCGACAGGCCACGGGCGATCTTGGCCCACAGCAGTGGCGAGACCATGTAGCCCACCACGCGGTCCAGAAAACGACGCGCCTGCTGGGCGTTGACGCGATGGATGTCCAGCTCGCCCGGCTCGGAGAAGGCTTCCTGGATGGCTTTCTTGGTGATCTCGTTGAACACCACACGCTTGTAGCGGCTGTCATCGCCACCGATGGCTTCGCGCAGGTGCCAGGCAATGGCTTCCCCTTCGCGGTCCAAGTCCGTCGCGAGATAGATGGTGTCGGCGTCCTTGGCGAGCCGACGCAGTTCTTCAATGACCTTTTCCTTGCCCGGGAGAATCTCGTACTTGGCTTTCCAACCATGTTCCGGATCCACCCCCATGCGCGAGACCAGCTGCTTGCGCGCCTTCTCCTTGGGCGACAGCGCCGGGGCTTCGCCCGCAGCCGCCTTGCCGCGCTTGGCGGCTGGCTCCTTGCTGGCGCTAGCCGAACCGCTGGTGGGCAGGTCTCGGATATGGCCGATACTCGACTTCACCACGTATTGGTTGCCCAGATACTTGTTGATGGTCTTGGCCTTAGCCGGGGATTCCACAATGACCAGCGATTTGCCCATGGATCAGAAAATTCCTGAATTCTAAAAAGTGAAAGGCGGTTGGCGCCTGACGCGGCACCGCTATATATAGTGGCTGCAAGGTGAGGTCAAGCGCAGGGTCACCCGCGTGCCGACTTCAAGACCTGGAAAAAATGCTCGTCTCGGCCTGCACCAAAGCAAAGCGTGGGACCTGTTCGCCGTCAACCTCGACGGACTCCTGAAACATGCTCAAGGGACGCACCCAAAAGCCGTAATCACCATACAGGGCTTGATAGAAGACCACTTCTTCCTCGGTTTCGGAATGCCGCGCGACGCTGAATACGCGGTACTGCGGCCCCTTGTAATGCTGGTAGAGCCCAGGTTGTATCGGCATGTTCTGGCCCTCACTGAAATCTTTTCAAAATGAAAACAAAATTTTTTTACTGAACCCGGAAAAACAAAAACCGGGGCGCTTGGCCCCGGCTTCCATCAACGCAACGCTTAGACGCGTTCGAAGACAGTGGCGATGCCTTGGCCGAGACCAATGCACATGGTGGACACGCCAAAAGTGCCGCCGTTCTGTTTCATGACGTTGAGCAGCGTGCCGGAGATGCGGGCACCGGAGCAACCGAACGGGTGACCCAGGGCGATCGCGCCGCCGTGCAGGTTAACCTTCTCGTTCATCTTGTCGAGCACTTTCAGATCTTTCAGCACCGGCAGGGCCTGTGCGGCGAAAGCTTCGTTGAGCTCGAAGAAGTCGATGTCCGAGATACTCAGGCCCGCACGCTTCAGGGCTTTCTGAGTGGCCGGAACCGGACCATAGCCCATGATCGCCGGGTCCACACCCGCCACGGCCATGGAACGGATCACCGCCATCGGCTGGATGCCAAGATCATGCGCGCGCTGGGCCGACATCACGATCATGCACGAGGCACCATCGGTGATCTGCGACGAAGTACCGGCGGTCACGGTGCCGCCCTTCGGGTTGAAGGCCGGCTTGAGGGTCGCCAGGCTTTCCAGGGTAGTTTCCGGACGAATGGTCTCGTCGTAGTCGAACAGCTTCAGGAAGCCATTCTCGTCATAGCCCTGCATCGGGATGATCTCGTCCTTGAACTTGCCTTCCACGGTCGCCTTGTGGGCGAGCTGGTGGGAACGCACGCCGAAGGCGTCCTGCTGCTCGCGGGTGATGCCGTGCATCTTGCCAAGCATTTCCGCAGTCAGGCCCATCATGCCCGAGGCTTTTGCCGCGTACAGCGACATGTGCGGGTTCGGATCGACGCCATGCATCATGCTCACGTGACCCATGTGCTCGACGCCACCGACGACGAACACGTCACCGTTACCGGTCATGATCGCCTGGGCAGCGGTGTGCAGCGCGCTCATGGACGAACCGCACAGGCGGCTGACGGTCTGGCCGGCCGAGGTGTGAGGGATCTGGGTCATCAGCGAAGCCATGCGGGCGATGTTCCAGCCCTGCTCCAGGGTCTGGTTCACACAACCCCAGATCACATCCTCGACTTCGTTCGGGTCGACCTTGACGTTGCGTTCCAGCAGTTTGCTGATCAGGTGCGCCGACATGTCTTCGGCGCGGGTGTTGCGGTGCATGCCGCCCTTGGAGCGGCCCATCGGGGTACGACCGAAGTCGACAATCACGACGTCTCTAGGATTCAAGCTCATAAATGTTCTCTCGCTCTAGTCGTTGGGCGCTTAACCGAAGAAGCTCTGGCCGTTCTTGGCCATCTCACGCAGCTTCGCGGTGGGGTGGTACAACGCGCCCAGATCAGCGTACTGGTCAGCCAGCGCAACGAACTCGGCCACACCGATCGAGTCGATGTAGCGCAGCGCACCGCCACGGAATGGAGGGAAACCGATACCGTAGACAAGCCCCATGTCGGCTTCGGCGGCGGTTTCGACAATGCCATCTTCCAGGCAACGTACGGTTTCGAGGCACAGCGGGATCATCATCCAGTTGATGATGTCCTCGTCGGTGACTTCGCGCTGCTCGTAGACGATCGGCTTGAGCACTTCCAGCACCGATGGATCGGCCACTTTCTTCTGCTTGCCGCGCTTGTCGGTCTCGTAGGCATAGAAGCCCTTGCCATTCTTCTGGCCCAGGCGCTTGGCTTCGTAAAGCACATCGACAGCCGAACGACGGTCGTCCTTCATGCGGTCGGGGAAACCTTCAGCCATTACGTCACGGCCATGGTGCCCGGTGTCGATACCGACCACGTCCATCAGGTACGCGGGACCCATCGGCCAGCCGAACTTTTCCATGATCTTGTCGATACGCACGAAGTCCACGCCCGCGCTGACCAACTTGGCGAAACCGCCGAAGTACGGGAACAGCACGCGATTGACCAGGAAGCCCGGGCAATCGTTGACGACGATCGGGTTCTTGCCCATTTTCTTGGCGTAAGCCACGGTGGTGGCAATGGCCTCTTCGCTGGACTTCTCGCCACGAATCACTTCGACCAGCGGCATCATGTGCACCGGGTTGAAGAAGTGCATGCCAACGAAGTTTTCCGGATGTTTGAGGGCCTGGGCCAGCAGCGAAATGGAAATGGTCGAGGTATTGGAGGCGAGGATGGTGCCTTCTTTGACCTGGCCTTCAACTTCAGCCAACACCGCCTGCTTGACCTTCGGATTCTCGACGACCGCTTCGACCACCAGATCGACGTGGCCGAAATCGCCGTAGGACAGGGTCGGACGAATGCCGTTGAGCACCTCTGCCATTTTCGCAGCGGTCATGCGGCCTTTGTCGACGCGACCGACCAGCAGCTTGGCGGCTTCGGCCAAACCTTGCTCGATCCCGTGTTCGTTGATGTCTTTCATCAGGATCGGCGTGCCTTTGGACGCCGACTGGTAGGCGATACCGCCGCCCATGATGCCGGCGCCGAGTACGGCAGCCTGCTTCACGTCACGGGCGATTTCGTCGTAGGCCTTGGCCTTTTTCTTCAGTTCCTGATCGTTGAGGAACAGACCGATCAGGCTTTGTGCAGCCGAGGTCTTGGCCAGTTTGACGAAGCCGGCGGCTTCGACTTCCAGGGCCTTGTCGCGACCGAAGTTCGCGGCTTTCTGGATGGTCTTGATCGCTTCGACCGGCGCCGGGTAGTTCGGGCCGGCTTGACCGGCAACGAAACCCTTGGCGGTTTCGAAGGCCATCATTTGCTCAATGGCGTTGAGCTTGAGCTTTTCCAGCTTCGGCTGGCGCTTGGCCTTGTAGTCGAACTCACCGCTGATGGCGCGCTTGACGGTTTCAAGGGCCGCGGCCTGGAGCTTGCCAGGTTCGACCACGGCATCCACGGCGCCGACTTTCAGCGCGTCTTCTGCGCGGTTTTCCTTACCGGCGGCAATCCACTCGATGGCGTTATCGACACCGATCAGGCGTGGCAGGCGCACGGTGCCGCCGAAGCCCGGATAGATGCCCAGCTTGACTTCCGGCAGGCCGATCTTGGCCGAAGTGGACATGACGCGGTAATCCGCTGCCAGACACATTTCCAGGCCACCGCCCAGGGCGATGCCGTTGATGGCTGCAACGGTCGGTACGTTGAGGTCTTCGAAATCGCTGAAAATACGGTTGGCTTCGAGGTTGCCAGCGATCAGTTCGGCATCGGGCAGTTTGAAATTGTCGACGAACTCAGTGATGTCGGCGCCGACGATGAACACGTCCTTGCCGCTGCTGACGATCACACCCTTGATCGAAGCATCTGCCTTGATAGTGTCCACGGCCTGACGCAGTTCGTTCAGGGTAAGACGGTTGAACTTGTTGACGGACTCACCCTTGAGATCGAACTTCAGTTCGACGATGCCACTTTCAAGAGCCTTAACCGTGATGGCTTTACCTTCGTAAATCATCAACTGATCTCCACGATATGGAAGCTGAACAGTACACGTTGGACGCTGGCCGCTGGTTCGGGCATGGACGTTTACCGCCGATGCTACGCCAATTCGCCAGGCACACCCGTCAACGCGATAGTCGGGTTTCTGTAGGAACGTTCTGAAAATACAAACGCTCAATTCATACGCCCGTTTGATTTGGGTACACCACCTTCACGGAATTTCCGACAATTGTCAATCACGCTAAACAGAGCGAGTGAACGCGACTTCACAGTCATTTCCGTACTGTGCGGACCTGTTATGCAGGGCCTGATGGAACGCTATTCATAGAGTCAATAATTAGAAAATTCGCCCTAATCCAAGGCACGACGGATTCAACCGGCTAAGCTGGGGTTACGTGCTTGGATGAAGAGCAGTGACGTTACGAATGAACGCCTGGATTTGAGAAAGGTTACCGGCCTGCCTGGCCAACCCGCCCGACGCTTGTGTCGGGCTTTTTTTGCCCGCAGCGGGGCAAGCGCAGGCTTCAGGCCAATGCTTTGAGCACGGCGGCGATATCCTGTAATACGCTGGCCTCACCTTTTTCCCCCCAGTACAGGGCGATCATCTGCTGGTCGGCCTCGACTTTATAGACGTTGGCCGGCAACTTCTCGAAATGAATGAGCAGAGATTCATCCAGGCAGATTTCCCGCCATTGGTTGGCCCACACCCCGGGCGCGGTTTGCCAGTAACTCCAGCTCGCCGACTGCCCGCTCCGTCGGGGCCGATAGTACTGAGCGCACGGGTTCGGCGGCTGCTGTCCAAGCCAGTGTGGCCATTCCTGAGGGGCCAGTTGCATGGCCAGGCCGAGGCGCCGTGTCTCCATGCGCAAGGCCATGCGACCGCTCTGTACACGGGACGGGCGCAACCATGCCAGGGGGCTCAACACCACCAACAGGATTGACAGCACAATCCAGACCGTCATATTCGTACTCCCAAATTCCGATGAGCCCATTGACCCAAGTCGCCATCAACGGGCTTGAAACCAGCCATACTTACCGTATCGCCATTCTCTGGAGTGCTTTTCATGTACTACGAACACATCCTGGTCGCCGTCGACCTCACTGAAGAATGCGATCCCGTCGTCAAGCGCGCGCTCGCCCTTTGCGAAGGACGGGACGGCACCAAACTGTCCCTGGTACACATCGTCGAACCGATGGCCATGGCCTTCGGCGGTGATGTGCCTATGGATCTTTCCCAGTTGCAACAGCAGCAGTTCGATCAAGCCAAGGAGCGCCTGGATCGGCTGATCACCAAGTATCCGGCCCTGAAAAAGGAAAACAGTCACCTGACCTACGGGCAACCGCGCCAGGAGATTCATCACCTGGCCAAGGAACAGGGCTGCGACATGATCGTCGTCGGCAGCCACGGCCGTCACGGCCTGGCGTTGCTGTTGGGCTCGACCGCCAACGATGTGCTGCACGGCGCGCCTTGCGACGTGCTGGCGGTGCATCTGGTCAAGCGCGCATAAACGCCTGTGGGAGCGAGCCTGCTCGCGATAGCGGTGGTTCAGTATCATTTATGTTGACTGACATACCGCTATCGCGAGCAGGCTCGCTCCCACAAGGGAACTGCACTTCCCATAAAAATCCCGGCATTCATCAAACTCAATGCCGGGATTTTTTACAGCAATGGATCAAGCGTCCAGCTCAGCCCAGCGCTCCACCAGCGCATCCAACTCGCCCTGTAATTGCTCCAGGTGCGCGATAACCTTGGCCGTTTCGGCAGCAGGTCGCTGATAGAAGCCGGCATCGGCCATTTCGGCCTCCACGGCTGCGATCTGCGCTTCCTTGGCCTCGATATCACCCGGCAACGCTTCCAATTCGCGCTGCAACTTGTAGCTGAGCTTTTTCTTCGCCGGGGCCGGAGCTGCCGCGACGGCAACCGGCGCGGGCTCGGCCTTGACCACGGCCGAGTTCAGGTCGGCCTTGCCGGATTTGCTCTCGGTCACGCCCAGCAGACGCGGCGAGCCGCCCTGGCGCAGCCAGTCCTGATAACCACCGACGTATTCACGCACCTTGCCTTCGCCTTCGAATACCAGGGTGCTGGTGACCACGTTATCGAGAAATGCCCGGTCGTGGCTGACCATCAACACGGTGCCGTTGAAGGTCAACAGCACCTCTTCCAGCAATTCGAGGGTTTCCACGTCCAGGTCGTTGGTCGGTTCGTCCAATACCAGCAGGTTCGCCGGCTTGCTGAACAACTTCGCCAGTAACAGGCGAGCGCGCTCGCCACCCGACAACGCCTTGACCGGCGTACGGGCCCGCTGAGGGCTGAACAGAAAATCGCCGAGGTAGCTCAACACGTGACGGCTTTGGCCATCGATTTCGATGAAGTCGCGACCCTCGGCCACGTTATCGATCACGGTCTTTTCCAAGTCCAGCTGGTGGCGCAACTGGTCGAAGTAGGCGACGTCGATCTTCGTGCCCTCTTCCACCTTGCCGCTGGTCGGCACCAGGCCACCGAGCATCAGCTTGAGCAACGTGGTCTTGCCGGTACCATTGGCGCCCAGCAAGCCGATGCGATCGCCTCGCTGCAGGACCATGGAAAAGTCCTTGATGAGAAACGGGCCGTCCGGATGGGCGAAACTGACGTTCTCCAGGACCATCACCTGCTTGCCGGATTTCTCAGCGGTTTCCAGCTGGATATTGGCTTTGCCCGTGCGCTCGCGACGCTCGCTGCGCTCCACGCGCAAGGCTTTAAGGGCCCGCACCCGACCTTCGTTACGAGTACGACGGGCCTTGATGCCCTGGCGGATCCAGACTTCTTCCTGGGCCAGGCGCTTGTCGAACAGGGCATTGGCGGTTTCCTCCGCCGCCAGCACCGCTTCCTTGTGCACCAGGAAGCTGGCGTAGTCGCCGTTCCAGTCGATCAGGCCGCCGCGATCCAGTTCGAGAATGCGCGTCGCCAGGTTTTGCAGGAAAGAACGGTCGTGGG
The DNA here is from genome assembly GCF_052041925.1 of Pseudomonas sp. SMN5. Lineage (NCBI taxonomy): Bacteria > Pseudomonadati > Pseudomonadota > Gammaproteobacteria > Pseudomonadales > Pseudomonadaceae > Pseudomonas > Pseudomonas sp. SMN5. The sequence goes on along the minus strand of NZ_JBKGGX010000025.1, from coordinate 25,196 downwards.
TGATGAACAGCACCGCACCCTGGAAGTCCCGGAGGGCTTCTTCAAGCCAGGCGATGGCACCGATATCCAAGTGGTTGGTCGGTTCGTCGAGCAACAGCAGGTCCGGCTCGGACACCAGGGCCTGGGCCAGCAGGACGCGACGACGCCAGCCGCCGGACAACTCGGCGAGGGTTTTGTCGGCCGGCAATTGCAGGCGGCTGAGGGTACTGTCGACCAGTTGCTGCAGACGCCAGCCGTCTCGGCTTTCGAGATCGTGCTGCACGTGCATGAGCTTTTCCAGGTCGGCATCGGTGACGATGTTCTGGCTCAGGTGGTGATATTCGGCCAACAACGCGCCAACGCCATCCAGGCCTTCGGCTACCACGTCAAACACCGTCCGCTCGTCGGCGACCGGCAGTTCCTGGGGCAATTCGCCGATTTTCAAGCCTGGCGCACGCCAGACCGAACCGTCGTCGGGCTTCTGATCGCCCTTGACCAGCTTCATCATGCTGGACTTACCAGTGCCGTTGCGGCCGATGATGCACACCCGCTCACCACGGGCGATCTGCCAGGACACCTTGTCCAACAACGGCATTGCGCCGAAAGCAAGGGACACATCGCTGAATTTGAGCAGGGTCATGAGCTTCTCCAAAAACCGGGCGCGCATTCTACCCGAGATGAGACCTCAAGGGTCCGCCAATTTCTTCGCCCAACCGCTCTTTACATGTTTTGCATACCAAATGTTGCGAACTTGTGCCGACGGCCCTGCAAAGCTTTCGCCGGTTGCTGGCAAAAGGCTAAGCTACTGACAGTTACCCTGGGGTCACCCTTGGGCTTGTCCTGTTTTCTCTGCCCGGATGTCTCATGCGCAGTCGCCTTTTTAGTGTCTTGTCTTGTTTTTTTGTGTGTGCCACTGCCGTTCAAACCGCCCAGGCGGTGGATATTTCCACTCAGCGCCAGTACTACGACGAGGCCAAGCGAGCCTTGGCCAAGGGCGACACCGGCCCCTATTTCCGTTATAGCCAGGCCCTGCGCGATTATCCGCTGGAGCCGTATCTGGCCTACGACGAACTGACTGCTCGGCTCAAGAGCGCCAGCAATGCCGAGATCGAGAAATTTCTCGCCGAGCACGGTGACCTGCCCCAGGCCAACTGGATGAAGTTGCGCTGGTTGCGCTGGCTGGCCGAACGCGGCGATTGGGAGACATTCGTCAAGTATTACGACCCCAAGCTCAACTTTACCGAACTGGATTGCCTCAATGCCCAGTACCAGCTCAACCACGGCCTGAAAGCCGAGGGTTACGCCAACACTGAAAAACTCTGGCTGACCGGTAAATCCCAGCCCCAGGCGTGCGACGTGCTGTTCGGTCTCTGGGCCGCCCAAGGCCAACTCACTGAACAGAAACGCTGGGAACGGGCCAAACTGGCGGCCCAGGCGCGCAACTATCCGTTGGCCAACAGCCTGGTCGGCAGCCTGACGACACTTGCCCCGAGAGGCAGATTATTGGTGGACGTCGCACAGAAACCGGAGCTGCTCAACCAGCCATCGCGCTTCAGCCCGGCCGATGAGCCGATGTCTGATATCGTCAGTCTCGGTCTGCGTCGCCTGGCCCGCCAGGACCCGGAAAAGGCCATGGCGCTGCTGGATGGTTACGCCAGCACCATGCACTTTTCCCGGGATGAAAAAGTCGCCATCGCCCGGGAAATCGGCCTGACCCTGGCCAAGCGCTTCGACAGCCGCGCATTGGAGGTGATGACCCGATATGACCCGGAACTGCGGGACGACACCGTTTCGGAATGGCGCCTGCGCCTGCTGTTGCGCCTGGCCCGTTGGGATGATGCCTACCAGTTGACCCGACGCCTGCCTGAATCACTTGCCAGCACCAACCGCTGGCGGTACTGGCAGGCCCGCACGCTGGAACTGGCACAACCGCAGAACCCGGAAGCACTGACCCTCTACAAACAGCTGGCGCGTGAGCGGGATTTCTACGGTTTCCTGGCCGCCGACCGCTCCCAGTCACCGTACTCGCTGGTCAACAAGCCGCTGCCAATGAGCCAGACACTGATCAACAAGGTACGCAACACCCCGGGCGTACGTCGGGCACTGGAGTTTCATGCCCGCGGCGAGATCGTCGACGGGCGTCGCGAGTGGTATCACGTCAGCCGTCATTTCAACCGCGATGAAATGGTCGCCCAGGCGAAGTTGGCCTACGACCTGAGATGGTATTTCCCGGCGATCCGCACCATCAGCCAGGCCAAGTACTGGGACGACCTGGATATCCGCTTCCCGATGGCCCACCGCGATACGCTCGTGCGCGAGGCGAAGGTACGCGGTCTGCATTCGAGCTGGGTGTTCGCAATCACCCGCCAGGAAAGCGCCTTCATGGATGACGCCCGCTCCGCCGTCGGCGCCGCCGGCCTGATGCAATTGATGCCCGGCACCGCCAAGGAAACCGCACGCAAATTCAGCATCCCCTTGGCCTCCCCCCAGCAGGTGCTGGACCCGGACAAGAACATCCAGCTTGGCGCGGCCTACTTGAGCCAGGTCCACAGTCAGTTCAACGGTAACCGAGTCCTGGCCTCTGCCGCCTACAACGCCGGCCCCGGCCGCGTGCGTCAATGGCTGCGCGGTGCCGACCACTTGAGCTTCGACGTCTGGGTCGAAAGCATTCCGTTCGACGAAACCCGCCAGTACGTGCAGAACGTGTTGTCGTACTCGGTCATCTACGGCCAGAAACTCAACTCGCCCCAACCGTTGGTGGACTGGCACGAGCGGTATTTTGATGATCAGTGATAGCGACAAGCGCTGAGCTGCAAGCTGCAAAAAAGCCCGCATCGAGAGATGCGGGCTTTTTTTGAGTCGTTTACCGGACCTTGTGAGCGAGCCTGCTCGCGATGACGGTGGCACATTCAGCACTAGTGTAGGCTGACCCATCGCTATCGCGGGCAGGCTCGCTCCCACGGGTTAGCGACGTGTGATTCTCAGTTGCTGACCGGCTCATGGTCGACATTGAACTGCAACGCGGCCAGCCGCGCATACAGCGCATTACTCGTCACCAGTGCCTGGTGGGTGCCCACGGCGACCACTTTGCCCTGCTCCATCACCGCGATCCGGTCAGCATTCTTTACCGTGGCAAGACGGTGGGCGATCACCAGGGTGGTGCGGTTTTTCATCAGGTTGGGCAAGGCTTGCTGGATCAGGTGTTCGCTTTGCGCATCCAGGGCGCTGGTGGCTTCATCCAACAGCAGGATCGGCGCGTCCACCAGCAGCGCCCGGGCGATGGCCAGGCGTTGGCGCTGGCCGCCGGACAAGCCGAGGCCGCCGTCGCCCAGGTGAGTCTGGTAGCCGTCGGGCATTTTCTCGATGAAGTCGTGGGCGTAAGCAATCTGCGCGGCCTCGCGCACCTGCTCGGACGTGGCTTGCGGATTGCCATAGCGGATGTTCTCTTCAACGGTGCCGAAGAACAGCGCCGGATTCTGCGAGACCAGCGCGAAATGACGGCGCAAGTCCAGCGGATCGAGTTGGGTCAGCGGTACGCCGTCGAGGAGAATCCGCCCCTGCGTCGGGTCGTAGAAACGCAGCAGCAGGTCATACACCGTCGATTTGCCCGCCCCCGACGGTCCGACAAGGGCCAGGGTTTCTCCGGCGTTGACGGTCAGGTCCAGGCCATCCACTGCATAGCTTTCCGGCCGCGACGGATAAGAAAACCGCAGGCCTTCGAGGCGCAACTCACCCCTGACCCGCTCAGGCAACCTCACCAGCCCCGAGGCCGGCGGTTGAATGACGTTCTCGGAGCGCAGCAACTCGGCAATGCGCTCTGCCGCACCCGCCGCCCGTTGCAACTCGCCGATCACCTCGCTCAAAGTGCCGAAGGCACTGCCAACGATCAGGCTGTAGAACACGAAAGCCGCCAGCTCACCGCCGGAAATCCGCCCGGCGATCACGTCCATGCCGCCGACCCAGAGCATTACGCCCACCGCTCCCAGCACCAGCACAATCACCAGGGTAATCAACCAGGCCCGCTGGGCGATGCGCTTGCGAGCGATGTCGAAAGCCTGCTCCACCGTCACGCTGAACCGCTGCTCGTCCTGGATCTGATGATTGTAGGCCTGCACGGTCTTGATCTGGCCAAGGGTTTCAGAGACATAACTGCCGACATCGGCGATGCGGTCCTGGCTCTGGCGCGACAGATTGCGCACCCGACGACCGAACAGCAGGATCGGCGCCAGCACCAACGGCAAGGCAATCATCACAATGCTGGTGAGCTTGGGGTTGGTGACGAACAGCAGCACGATACCGCCGACCACCATCAGGACGTTACGCAGGAACAACGACAGCGACGAACCGATCACCGATTGCAGCAACGTGGTGTCGGCAGTCAGGCGCGACTGGATTTCCGAACTGCGGTTGTTTTCGTAGAAACCCGGATGCAGGTAGATCAGATGGTTGAACACCTGCCGTCGGATATCGGCCACCACCCGCTCACCAATCCACGACACCAGGTAAAAGCGCGCAAAGGTCCCGACTGCCAACGCCAGCACCAACAACATGAACAGGGCGATGGACTGGTTGAGCAGATGCGGCGAGCGCGTCATGAACCCCTGGTCCACCAGCAAACGGATGCCCTGCCCCATGGACAGGGTGATGCCAGCAGTTACGATCAGCGCAAGCATGGCTGCGAAAACCTGCTTGCGATAAGGGGCGATGAAGCCTATGGCCAGACTTATGGCACGACGGTGGCGGGAAGAAAGCATCAGAAACGTCCGAGAATGAAGCAGGAAAAGTCTGATCCGCCGCACCGAAGCGCAACGGAACCAAGTGAAATCAGAATGAGTCAGGTTAAATATGACCGCAACGACTAGAGGCTAGATGTTATCGGTCTAAAGTCTGGGTGGAAACGCAACTGTGTTTCTGATTGAGTGGGCGTGTCGCCGTTGACCTAACAAGGAGTGTCATGGCTCGGTCACCCGGCGACATTAAATTAGGCACACAACCTGATGAGGAGACAGGCCATGTCCTTGCAACACAGCAGCGACGACAAGATTCAAGTGATCCGCACGCAACCGGACCAGTCCCTGGGCTGCTCGTTCATCGACGCCGAAGGGCGCGAAGTACCGATCACCGAAGACATGATCCAGAAAGCCTGCAGCGAGCTGGAAGAACGACTGGTCAAGCCTGCCGAACAAAAGTGATACAGCCCGTCTCGATTAAACCCGACCTCTGATGTCGGGTTTTTTATGCCTGTAGATATTGCGCAAGCTTGCGGCCAGGCTCTTGTGGCGAGGCTCTTGTGGCGAGGGAGGAACAACCTTCGGCTGGTCGGGAATGCTTCTGTGGCTGGGGAGCTTGCTCCCGCCGGACTGCGCAGCAGGCCCAAAAAACGGCGGCTGCTGCGCACCCGAGCGGGAGCAAGCTCCCTCGCCACAAGAGCGTTCCAGCATTAAATAGCGGTGGCGCCCAGTGCGGTCACAATCTGCCGTAAAGCCTCGGACTGTCCCTCGATACGGACTTTCAAGCTGTCGATTTCACGACGGGGCGGATAGTGTTTGCGCAGCGCATCGAACGCGCTGCGCTGCTCGCTGACCAAGCCGACCAGGCTGCGGCGAAAATCCGCGTCGTCGCGACGCGGGTCGTACACGCCCCGGCACAGCGCGGCCAGGGCCCAGGCCGGGTCGGTTTCGGCATCGAGCGTGACACCGCCCAGCCATGGCTTGGGCAGCAGGTCAGCGAGGCGGACTTCAACCGGCCGCCCCAGAAAACCGCACAAGGCTTCATAGATCTGCGCGGTGCCGCGTTGGCGACCATCGAGGCTGTAGCCGGCGATGTGAGGAGTGGCGATCACGCACAGGTCGGCCAGGTCAACGTCCACGGTCGGTTCCTGCTCCCAGACGTCCAGCACCGCCTGCAGATCCTCCCGGGCGAGCAACACCTCGCGTAGCGCCGCGTTGTCGATTACCGGGCCACGAGCCGCATTGATCAGCCAGGCGCCCGGCTTCAGCCGGTTCAAGCGCGCCTCGTCGAACAGGTGCCAGGTCGAGTGCTCGCCGTCACGGGTCAATGGGGTGTGCAGGCTGATCACGTCGCACTGCTCGATGATCTGCGCCAGGCTCACGTAATCGCCACCTTCGGCCGCCTGACGCGGTGGGTCGCAGACCTGCACCGTCCAGCCAAGCCCCCTAAGCACCTCGATCAACCGCCCGCCGACCTGGCCGGCGCCGACCACGCCGAAGGTCCGCCGGCGCAGCTCAACGCCCTCGATCTCCGCCAGGGTCATCAGGCTGCCCAGCACATAGTCCACCACACCACGGGCGTTGCAGCCCGGCGCGCTGGCCCAGCGGATGCCAGCCTCGGCGAAATAGTCCAGGTCCAGGTGATCGGTGCCGATGGTGCAGGTGCCGACGAAGCGAACCTTGCTGCCCTCCAGCAGCGCCCGGTTGACCTGGCTGACCGAACGTACCAGCAACACATCGGCCTGCTCGACCATCGCCCGATCGATACCCCGCCCCGGCACCCGGCGGATTTCGCCGAAACCTTGGAAAAACGCGTCAAGCAAGGGGATGTTTTCGTCGGCGACGATCAGCATGGCAAAGCTCCTTTGGCGGGGTAGGCAGTGTAGGCGTTCCGTTCAATCCGTGCATTCTTCAATGAACGCCGTTGTGGCGAGGGAACTTGCTCCCGCTGGACTGCGTAGCAGCCCCAAAAGCTTGGGACCGCTGCGCGCTCCAGCGGGAGCAAGCTACCTCGCCACGGGGCGGTGACGTCCTTAAGTGAACGGCATTGGCTCATGCACGGGTTTTACAAATCCACAACACACACTTTTTCCTGACCATTGCGTCAAGGCGTAGAATGCGCCGCCTTGCGCTTATTCTTTCTGGACGCTTTGCCTGTGAACCCTGAACTCGACACGCCAACCACCCTCTCCCGCCCGGCTCGGGTTTGCCTGGAGTTCAAGACGCTGCTGGCCCTTGCCCTGCCGATCATGGTGGCGCAACTGGCGACCACCGCCATGGGCTTTGTCGATGCGGTGATGGCCGGTCGTGTCGGCCCGCGGGACCTGGCGGCGGTGGCGCTGGGTAACTCGATCTGGGTGCCGGTGTTTCTATTGATGACCGGCACGCTGCTGGCGACCACACCGAAAGTTGCCCAGCGCTTCGGCGCCGGCACGTTCGAGGAAATCGGTCCGCTGGTGCGCCAGGCGCTCTGGCTGGCGCTGGTGGTGGGGTTGATCGCCACGCTGGCACTGTTCAGCGCCGAGCCGATCCTGCACCTCATGAAGGTCGATCCGCAATTGATCGGCCCCTGCATGGAGTATCTTCGCGGCATCGGCACCGGCCTGCCGGCGGTGGCCCTGTATCACGTGCTCCGCTGTTTCAGCGATGGCCTGGGCCGTACCCGGCCAGCCATGGTGCTGGGCCTGTGCGGCCTGGGGCTGAACATTCCGCTCAATTACATTTTCATTTACGGGCATCTTGGCGTGCCGGCCATGGGCGGTGTCGGTTGCGGCTGGGCCACCGCCATCGTGATGTGGGTCATGGCATTGGGCATGGCCGGCTGGGCACGCTGGGCGCCGGCCTACCGGTCGAGTCGCCTGTTCAGTCGTTTCGACTGGCCGCAATGGGCCGTGATCAAGCGCCTGCTGGGCATCGGTCTGCCAATCGGCATCGCGGTATTTGCCGAGTCGAGTATCTTCGCGGTAATCGCACTGCTGATAGGCAGCCTCGGTGCCACGGTCGTGGCCGGCCACCAGATCGCGCTGAACTTCAGTTCGCTGGTGTTCATGATCCCCTACTCCCTGGGCATGGCCGTGACCGTGCGGGTCGGTCAGGCCCTGGGACGTCGCCAGCCTCGCGAAGCGCGCTTCGCCGCCGGAGTCGGCATGGGCACGGCGCTGGCGTATGCCTGCCTGTCAGCAAGCCTGATGTTCCTGCTGCGTGAGCCCATCGCTGCAATCTACACCGCTGATCCGGTGGTGATCGAAGTGGCCTCGATGCTGATCGTCTATGCAGCGCTGTTTCAATTTTCCGATGCGATCCAGGTGACGGCAGCCGGCGCGTTGCGTGGCTACCAGGACACCCGGGTAACGATGATCCTGACGCTGTTTGCCTATTGGGGCATCGGCCTGCCGGTGGGTTACGCGTTGGGCCTGACCGATTGGCTTGGCACCGCCAGCGGCCCGAGCGGATTGTGGCAAGGCCTGATCGCGGGCTTGAGCTGCGCGGCGCTGATGCTGTCGATCCGCCTGGCACGCAGCGCACGTAAGCAGATCCGCATCAGCCGTCCGGCGGATCAGGCGAGCTTCTTGCGAATCCAGTAGCGGTAGGTCCCGTCCGCCTCGTCCTGGGCCACCAATTCGTGGTCGAGAAACACGCAGAACTTGGGGATGTCGCGGCGGGTCGAGGGGTCCGTGGCAATCACCTTCAACAGGCCGCCAGGGGCCAGGTCGCGAATATGCTGGTGCAGCATCATCACCGGCTCCGGGCAGTTGAGGCCGGTGGCGTCCAGCGTGCCGTCGACCGGCGTGTCGTTCATTTCACTCATGTTCTACTCCTGAAACCGGTCGGTATTGTCGCGCAATGTCGGCGCCCTTAACAGACTCACATCAATTCCTGTGGCGAGGGAGCTTGCTCGCGCTCGGCTGCGTAACAGTCGTCGCTTTTTGGCCAGGGCCTGCTGCGCAGTCCAGCGGGAGCAAGCTCCCTCGCCACAAGAGCGGTGCTGCGGCGCATCAGCGGGACTTGGGCTTCCTTGTATCCAACCGCCGCAGATGGCAGGTCACTTCCTCACGGTCGTGATACAGCTGCTTGCAGCCGATCTCGACCTTGATGCCCCGGGCCTTGAAGCCGTCGGCAATGCGTTCGAGCAGGCGCTTGACCTCGGCGTAACGCTGTTTCATCGGCAGCTTCAGGTTGACCACCGCCTCGCGGCAATGACCTTCGCCGATCCACTCTTCGAGCATGGCCGCGTTGCGCGCCGGTTTCTCGACAATGTCGCAAACCATCCAGTCCACCGGCTGCTTGGGCTTGAAGGTAAAGCCGTCCGCCATCAGGTGCTGCACCAGTCCGGTGTCCATCAGGCTCTCGGCCATCGGACCGTTGTCGATGGCGGTCACCAGCATGCCGCGGTTGACCAATTGCCAGGTCCAACCGCCCGGCGCGGCACCGAGGTCGACGCCGGTCATGTCGCTGTGCAGGCGCTCGTCCCACTGATCGCGGGGGATGAAATGGTGCCAGGCCTCTTCGAGCTTGAGGGTTGAACGACTCGGCGCCTCCCGCGGGAACTTCAGCCGTGGAATGCCCATGGGCCACATCGCCGAGTTATCGGCATCGGCCAGGCCCAGGAACACTTCGCGTCCACTCTTGAAGGTCAGCAACAGGCGCGGCTTATGCGTATCGTCAACCAGTTTGCCGGCTGCGGTCAGCGCCTTGCGCAACGGGCCTTCGAATTTTTTGCAGAAGTTCGACAGTTCCTTGCCATCGTTGGTGTCCACCACTTCCAGCCACAGACTTCCACAGGCCGGGAACGCCGCCATATGGTTCAAGATGACGCTGATGCGATCGGTTTCCGGCAAGTCGATAAAAGTGCCTCGCGCCCATTGGCGCGGAAAAATCAACTCAGCGAAACGCAAGCCGCGCATCAACCGCTCGGCGCCGTCGTTCTCCGTGCAGACGAATTCGGCGCAGGCACTGGCCGGCTTGGCCTTGGCGTAGCCGGCCACGTTGAGTCGCACCGCGTGGTCAGCGATCTCAGAACAGACCTCGCCTTCGAAGCCCGGCCGGCAGTGCATGAAAAGCGTGTTCATTGAAACTCCGTAGCAAAGCCTGTCACGAAAACCGCCGCATGATAGCGGAGTTCTGAACCCCGAACCCGCCGCTGATGTCCTGTGATTAGTCAGAAGCTCAAAACAGGGCTAGGTTAAAGGCTCTGTCCGTCCCGTCAGTCCGTAGCCGTGCGGACTCAAAGGAGTCAATTCAATGCCGTCCCTCGATAGCCTGAAAACCCTTAAAACACTGCAAGTCGACGCCCGGACCTATCACTATTTCAGCCTGCCGGACGCCGCCCGGAGCCTGGGCGAGCTGGACAAGTTGCCCATGTCGCTGAAAGTGCTGCTGGAAAACCTGTTGCGCTGGGAAGATGAAAAAACCGTCACCGGTGCCGACCTCAAGGCCCTGGCCGGCTGGCTCAAGGAGCGGCGCTCGGACCGCGAAATCCAGTACCGCCCGGCCAGGGTCTTGATGCAGGATTTCACCGGCGTTCCCGCCGTAGTCGACCTGGCCGCCATGCGCGCCGCCGTGGAAAAGGCCGGCGGCGATCCGCAGCGGATCAATCCGCTTTCTCCCGTGGACCTGGTGATCGACCATTCGGTGATGGTGGATAAATTCGCCAGCAGCCAGGCCTTCGAGCAGAACGTGGACATCGAAATGCAGCGCAACGGCGAACGCTATGCCTTCCTGCGCTGGGGCCAGAGCGCCTTCGACAATTTCAGCGTGGTGCCGCCGGGCACCGGTATCTGCCATCAGGTCAATCTCGAATACCTGGGCCGCACCGTCTGGACTCGCGAAGAAGACGGCCGCGTCTATGCCTTCCCGGACACCCTGGTGGGTACCGACTCCCATACCACCATGATCAACGGCCTCGGCGTGCTGGGCTGGGGTGTGGGCGGGATCGAGGCCGAAGCAGCCATGCTCGGCCAACCGGTGTCGATGCTGATTCCCGAGGTCATCGGCTTCAAGCTCACCGGCAAGCTGCGTGAAGGCATCACCGCCACTGACCTGGTGCTGACGGTCACACAGATGCTGCGTAAAAAAGGTGTAGTGGGCAAATTCGTCGAATTCTACGGGGATGGCCTCGCCGACCTGCCGCTGGCCGACCGCGCCACTATTGCCAATATGGCCCCGGAATATGGCGCCACTTGTGGCTTCTTCCCCGTAGACGAAGTGACGCTGGATTACCTGCGCCTGTCGGGGCGACCGGCGGAAACCGTGAAGCTGGTGGAAGCTTACTGCAAGGCCCAGGGCCTGTGGCGCCTGCCGGGCCAGGAGCCGGTGTTCACCGACACGCTGGAGCTGGACATGGGCAGCGTCGAGGCCAGCCTCGCCGGGCCGAAACGCCCTCAGGACCGGGTTTCACTGCCTAATGTAGGTCAAGCCTTCAGTGATTTCCTCGGCCTGCAAATCAAACCCACCAGCAAGGAAGAAGGTCGCCTTGAAAGCGAAGGCGGCGGTGGCGTCGCGGTGGGTAATGCAGATCAGGTCGGCGAAGCCGAATACCAGTTCGAAGGCCAGACCCATCGCCTGAAGAACGGCGCAGTCGTAATCGCCGCGATCACGTCTTGCACCAACACCTCCAACCCCAGCGTGATGATGGCCGCCGGCTTGCTGGCGAAAAAAGCCGTGGAGAAAGGCCTGGTCCGCAAACCTTGGGTCAAGAGTTCCCTGGCGCCGGGCTCCAAGGTCGTGACCGATTACTACCAGGCCGCCGGCCTGACCGAATATCTGGACAAGCTCGGCTTTGCCTTGGTCGGTTATGGCTGCACCACCTGCATCGGCAACTCCGGGCCGTTGCCGGAGCCGATCGAAAAGGCTATCCAGAAGGCCGACCTGACCGTGGCCTCGGTGCTGTCGGGCAACCGCAACTTCGAAGGCCGGGTCCATCCGCTGGTAAAAACCAACTGGCTGGCCTCGCCACCGCTGGTGGTCGCCTACGCCTTGGCCGGCACCGTGCGCATTGACATCAGCAGCGAGCCACTGGGCAACGACCGGGATGGCAAGCCGGTGTACCTACGAGACATCTGGCCCAGCAGCCAGGAAGTGGCCGAGGCCGTGGCGCGGGTGAATACCAGCATGTTCCATAAGGAATACGCTGCGGTGTTTGCCGGCGACGAGCAATGGCAGGCCATCGAAGTGCCCCAGGCCGCCACGTACGTCTGGCAGGCCGACTCGACCTACATTCAGCATCCACCGTTCTTTGATGGCATCGGCGGGCCGCCCCCGGTCGTCAGGAATATCGAGGGCGCGCGGGTCCTGGCGCTACTGGGGGACTCGGTGACCACCGACCACATCTCCCCCGCCGGCAATATCAAGGTCGACAGCCCGGCCGGCCGTTACCTGCGCGAACAAGGCGTGGAACCGCGGGACTTCAACTCCTACGGTTCAAGGCGCGGTAACCACCAGGTGATGATGCGCGGCACCTTTGCCAACATCCGTATCCGCAACGAGATGCTCGATGGCGAAGAAGGCGGCAACACGATCTACATCCCCAATGGCGAACGGATGCCGATCTACGATGCCGCCATGCTGTACCAGGCCACCGGCACGCCGCTGGTGGTGATCGCCGGTCAGGAATATGGCACCGGATCGAGCCGGGACTGGGCGGCCAAGGGGACGAACCTGCTGGGCGTAAAAGCGGTGATCGCCGAAAGCTTCGAGCGTATCCACCGCTCCAACCTGGTAGGGATGGGTGTACTGCCGCTGCAATTCAAGCTCGACCAGAACCGCAAGAGCCTGAACCTTACCGGCAAGGAAACTCTGGACATCCTGGGCCTGGATGGGGTCGAACTGACGCCGCGGATGAATCTGCCGCTGGTCATCACCCGCGAAGATGGCCGCCAGGAGCGGATCGAAGTGCTGTGCCGGATCGATACCTTGAATGAGGTGGAATACTTCAAGGCGGGCGGGATCCTGCACTATGTGCTGCGGCAGTTGATAGCCAGCTAGAGTTCGCCCTTGTGGGACCTGTGGGAGCGAGCCTGCTTGCGATAGCGGTGGGTCAGACAACGGGATGTTGCCTGGCAGGGCCCTCATCGCGAGCAGGCTCGCTCCCACAATAGATTCCGGTTGCTCACGCATTCAGCGCTCGACACAGCCCCCCTGTGGGAGCGAGCCTGCTCGCGATAGCGGTGGGTCAGGCAATTGGGATACCTCCTGGCATGGCCTCAGCAAGCATCAATCACCCGACCAGTCGCCGTTTTCGTATCGCCCCACCTATAATCCTTTCCCCTGGCGCTCACGGATAGAGTCGACCAACCGTTCCCCTCCCCTACGCATGAATCTGCCGGGATAACACAATGTGCTCTTTGTGCGGCAAGGCGGCGTCGTAGACGCGGCGGCCACGTTCGCCCAAAGCTTCACTGTCTAAAAGGATGTGATATGCCCGTTCTGCCCTGGCCTTACCTGGCCCTTCTTTCCATCGGCTATGGCCTGGCCCTGGCTTACGGCCAACTGGCCTGGACGGCCGGTATTTCCGTCGCGCTGCTGTTGTTTGCCGGTTACGCGGTACGCCAGCGGGAAATGCCGGTTGGCCGGTTCCTCGGGCATGCCCTGTTCCTACTGATGGCCCTGGCCTTGGCAATGCACTGGATGCCGGGTTTTTTCAACGGTCGGGCCATCGCGGCGCAACGCCTGACCGATGATGCGGCACGCTTCGCCATGTACCTGAATCAGGACAAACCCTTGATCGGCTTCTGGCTGCTGCTGGCCTGCCCCTGGATCATCGGTCGACGCTCGTTGCGTTGGTCCATCTATGCCATCGCCCTCGGGCTGGGCCTGAGCACGGTCCTGGCGCTGGGCGGAGCCTTGTTGCTGGGAATGATCCACTGGGCACCGAAATGGCCGGAACAGGCGTGGATCTGGATTCTCAACAACCTTTTGTTGGTCACGCTGGTGGAGGAAGCACTGTTTCGTGGCTACATTCAAGGAGGGCTGAGTCGGCGCTTCAAGCATTTGCCCCAGGGTGACAATCTCGCATTGCTCCTGGCCTCGCTGCTGTTCGGCCTGGTGCATGCGGGGGCGGGTTGGCAATGGGTCCTGCTGTCGGGCCTGGCGGGTATCGGTTACGGCCTCGCGTATCGCTTTGGCGGCCTCGGCGCGGCGATTGCCACGCACTTTGCGCTGAATCTGCTTCACTTCACCCTGTTTACTTATCCGATGCTGGCGTAGGACCGCAGGGTAAAAATAACCTCAACTAAAACCTGACTACGCCGACAACCCTTCAAAGCCTTGCGGATTTGCACACCATGCGTAACAACCAACCCGTCACACAACGCGAAAGGACCTTCCCGGCCCAGCAACGATTGATCTCCACCACCAATGCCAAAGGTGTGATCACTTACTGTAACGATGCATTTGTCGAGATCAGCGGATTTTCCAGGGAAGAACTGATCCATGCACCGCACAACCTGGTGCGTCACCCTGATGTCCCTTCCGCCGTGTTCGCCCACATGTGGGAAACGCTGAAACAAGGCTTGCCATGGATGGGCATCGTCAAGAATCGCTGCAAGAACGGCGACCATTACTGGGTCAACGCCTACGTTACGCCGGTGTACGAGGGTAACCAGGTGGTGGGCTACGAGTCGGTTCGGGTCAAGCCCACCGCCGAACAGATCGCCCGCGCCGAGGCGCTGTACAAGCGCATCAACCAGGGTAAGCCCGCCGTCCCGAGCAGCGATCGGTGGATTCCGATGCTACAGGACTGGCTGCCGTTCATCCTGGTCAGCCAGTTGAGTTTCGTCGTGGGCGCATTCTTGAACTCCCATTGGGGCTTCGCCCTGGCTGCGGTGCTGTCGGTGCCCCTGGGGCTGCTGGGCCTGCAATGGCAGCAACGCGGGATCAAGCGCCTGCTACGCCTGGCCGAGCAGACCACTTCCGATCCCTTGATCGCGCAGATGTATACCGACAGCCGTGGCGCCCAGGCGCGCCTGGAAATGTCGATCCTCAGTCAGGAGGCTCGCCTGAAGACTTGCCTGACCCGACTGCAGGACACCGCCGAGCACCTGAACGAGCAGGCCCGTCAATCCAACACCCTGGCGCACGACAGCTCCAGCGGCCTGGAACGCCAGCGCCTGGAAACCGAACAGGTTGCCACCGCGGTCAATCAGATGGCCGCGACTACCCAGGAAGTTGCCAGCCACGTGCAACGCACGGCCGACGCCACCCAGGAAGCCAATCGCCTGACCGGGCGCGGACGCGACATCGCCGGGGAAACCCGCGAAGCGATCGAGCGCTTGTCGGTGGTGGTCGGCGAGACCGGCCAGACCGTGACCCAACTGGCCAAGGACAGCGACGAGATCGGCGGTGTGGTGGATGTGATCAAGGGCATCGCCGACCAGACCAACCTGCTGGCACTCAATGCCGCCATCGAAGCGGCTCGTGCCGGCGAGATGGGCCGTGGCTTTGCGGTGGTCGCCGACGAAGTGCGGCAACTGGCACAACGCACCAGCGAGTCCACCGGGCAGATCCATGCCTTGATCGCCAAGCTCCAGCAGACCGCCAACAACGCCGTACAGACCATGGACGCCGGGCATCGCCAGGCCGAGGAAGGCGTGGCGCGGGTGATGGAAGCCGACCAGGCGTTGGTGGGGATCAGCGAAGCGGTCGCCAACATCACCGACATGACCACGCAGATCGCCGCTGCCACCGAGGAACAGAGTTCGGTGGCCGAGGAAATCAGCCGTAACATCAGCAACATTTCGGAACTGGCCGACCAGACCTCGGGCCAGGCCCACAGCTCGGCGCTGCTGAGCGAAGAACTGACCCGCACGGCCAATACGCAATATTCATTGGTGGAGCGGTTCAACCGCTGACGTCAGTTGGCTTGCTAAAAACCCGGACAGCGAAAGCTTCCGGGTTTTTTATTGTCTGGCATACCGCTTTCGCGAGCAGGCTCGCTCCCACGGAGGCTGAATGCATTCCAATGTAGGAGCGGGCCTGCTCGCGATGAGGCCAGACCAGACACTATCAATGACGAAGAAGAAACCCAGCCACCGCCTGCGCAGCCGTCTCCAGATGCTGCCCATGACTGAACCCCGAAGCCTTCAGCGGCTTCAGATCATGATCTCCCGCCTCAAGCCACAACACCTCGATATTCGCTGACAGCGCATACCCTGCCACCGCCTCACGATTGCCCAGCGCATCGCGCTCGCCCTGGACGATCAGGGTCGGGGTTCTCAACGCGGCCAGATGCTCAACCCGCGGTTTCTCCGGTTTGCCCGCCGCATAAAACGGATACCCCAGGCACACCAGCGCGTCGCAGCCCAGCTCTTCGGCCAGCAGACTCGCCATTCGCCCGCCCATGGACTTGCCACCGATAGCCAGCCGCCCAGCGACATAAAGTCGCACCGTGGCGTACACCTCGCGCCAGCATTCCAGCAGCTTGGGGGCGGTGTTGGGTGGGCGTTTGCCACCGTCCAGCCGCCGTTGGGCCATGTAGGGAAATTCGAAGCGCAACACGTTCACCCCATGCGCAGCAAGGCGCGCGGCCATTTCGTTCATGAAGCCGCTGTCCATCGGCGCGCCGGCGCCGTGGGCGAGGATCAGGGTGGGCACCCCGCTACCCGCGTCCGATTGCGCACGCGTCCACAGCCAACCGTGCTGCTGCACACACTGCGCCCATTGATCCCCGTCAATACTGGCCTTGTGCTGTTTCTCCATGCTTGCCTCGCTTTCAGTCTGCCTATAACTCCAGGCGAAGCACGCGGCACTGCCTTGGGCAGGCGCTCACTTCGGCTGAACCGTGGATGGGGAACCATGAACACTTCTATCAGTACCGCCTACAACTACAAGGTGGTCCGCCAATTCGCCATTATGACGGTGGTGTGGGGCATCGTCGGCATGGGGCTCGGGGTTTTTCTCGCTGCCCAATTGGTCTGGCCACAGCTCAACTTCGATTTGCCCTGGACCAGCTTCGGCCGCCTGCGTCCGCTGCACACCAACGCGGTGATCTTCGCCTTCGGTGGCTGCGCGCTGTTCGCCAGTTCGTTCTATTCGGTGCAGCGCACCTGCCAGACCCAGCTGTTTGCACCGAAAATCGCCGCATTCTGCTTCTGGGGCTGGCAACTGGTGATCCTGCTGGCAGCTATCAGCCTGCCGCTGGGCTACACCAGTTCCAAGGAATACGCCGAGCTGGAATGGCCGATCGACATCCTGATCACCATTGTCTGGGTCGCCTACGCCATCGTTTTCTTCGGCACGGTGGCCAAGCGCAACACCAAGCACATCTATGTCGGTAACTGGTTCTTTGGCGGGTTCATCCTGACCGTGGCGATCCTGCACATCGTCAACAACCTGGAACTGCCGGTGAGCTTCACCAAGTCGTACTCGCTGTACGCCGGGGCCACCGACGCGATGGTGCAATGGTGGTACGGGCACAACGCTGTAGGTTTCTTCCTGACGGCAGGGTTCCTGGGGATGATGTACTACTTCGTGCCGAAACAGGCCGAGCGTCCGGTGTATTCCTATCGCCTGTCCATCGTCCACTTCTGGGCGCTGATCACTTTGTACATCTGGGCCGGTCCGCACCACCTGCATTACACCGCGCTGCCGGACTGGGCGCAGTCCCTGGGCATGGTGATGTCGCTGATCCTGCTGGCACCGAGCTGGGGCGGCATGATCAACGGCATGATGACCCTCTCGGGCGCCTGGCATAAATTGCGCAGCGACCCGATCCTGCGCTTCCTGGTGGTGTCCCTGGCGTTCTACGGCATGTCGACCTTCGAAGGTCCGATGATGGCGATCAAGACCGTCAACGCCCTGTCCCACTACACCGACTGGACCATCGGCCACGTACACGCCGGTGCACTGGGCTGGGTGGCGATGATTTCCATCGGCGCGCTGTACCACATGATCCCGAAAGTCTTCGGCCGGCAACAAATGCACAGCATCGGCCTGATCAACGCGCACTTCTGGCTCGCGACCATCGGTACCGTGCTCTACATCGCCTCGATGTGGGTCAACGGCATCGCCCAGGGCCTGATGTGGCGCGCAGTGAACGAGGACGGCACGCTGACCTACTCCTTCGTCGAAACCCTGGTGGCCAGCCACCCAGGCTTCGTCGTGCGGTTGGCCGGCGGTTCGATCTTCCTCGTAGGCATGCTGCTGATGGCCTACAACACCTGGCGCACTGTGCGGGCCTACCGGCCTGCCGAAGCCGCCGCTGCCGCGCAGATGGCCTGAGGAGTCCGCCATGAAACACGAAACAATCGAAAAAAACGTCGGCCTGCTGATGCTGTTGATGGTCCTGGCCGTGAGCATCGGCGGCCTGACCCAGATCGTCCCGCTGTTCTTCCAGGACGTGACCAACAAGCCGGTGGACGGCATGAAGCCCTACACCGCCCTGCAACTGGAAGGCCGTGACATCTACATCCGCGAAGGCTGCGTCGGCTGCCACTCGCAAATGATCCGGCCGTTCCGCGCCGAGACCGAGCGCTACGGCCACTACTCGGTCGCTGGCGAAAGCGTCTGGGACCACCCGTTCCTGTGGGGCTCCAAGCGCACCGGGCCGGATCTGGCGCGGGTTGGCGCACGCTATTCCGATGACTGGCACCGTGCGCACCTGTACAACCCGCGCAACGTCGTGCCCGAGTCGAAAATGCCGGCCTACCCGTGGCTGGTGACCCAGACGGTGGACAGCAGCCACACCGAAGCCAAGCTGCGCGCCATGCGCACCCTGGGCGTGCCATACACCGACGAAGACATCAGCGCCAGCGTGGCCTCGCTCAAGGGCAAGACCGAAATGGACGCACTGGTGGCCTATCTGCAAGTGCTCGGCACTGCCATCAAGAGCAAGAGGTAAGCCCCATGTTCCTTGAAATGAGCACTGGAATGATCCGCGGCCTGGGCACGGTCGTGGTGTTCGTGGCCTTCATCGGCCTGACCCTGTGGGTCTTCAGCAGCAAGCGCGGCCCGGAATTCGCCCAGGCGCGCCTGCTGCCGTTCGCCGACGAACCGCCCGCCGACAATGCCAATCCCCAAGCCCCTGCAACAAGGAGTACCCGGCCATGACCACCTTCTGGAGTACGTGGATCTGCGTACTGACCCTCGGCAGCCTGATCGGCCTGACCTGGCTGCTGATCGGCACCCGCAAGGGCGAGACCAAGGGCAGCGTCGACCAGACCATGGGCCACAGCTTCGACGGCATCGAGGAATACGACAACCCGCTGCCGCAATGGTGGTTCCTGCTGTTCGCCGGCACCCTGGTGTTCTCGGTCGGCTATCTGGTCCTTTATCCGGGGCTGGGCAATTGGAAAGGCATCCTGCCGGGCTATGAAAATGGTTGGACCGGCGCCCACGAATGGGAAAAGGAAATGGCCAAGGCGGACGCGAAGTTCGGGCCGATCTTTGCCAAGTTCGCGGCGATGCCCGTGGAAGAAGTCGCCAAGGACCCGCAAGCCCTGAAAATGGGCGGTCGCCTGTTCGCCTCCAACTGCTCGGTCTGCCATGGCTCCGATGCCAAGGGTGCCTTCGGCTTCCCGAACCTGGCCGACAGCAACTGGCGCTGGGGCGGCGCGGCCGACACCATCAAGGCCACCATCATGGGCGGACGCATGGCAGCGATGCCGGCCTGGGGCGAAGTGTTGGGCGATGCCGGGGTCAAGAACGTCGCCGCCTATGTGCGCCATGAGCTGGCAGGCCTGCCACTGTCCGCTGACAGCGGTGCCGACCTGCAAGCCGGCCAGCAGGCATTCAGCACCACTTGCGTCGCCTGCCATGGGGCCAACGGCCAGGGCAACGAAGCCATGGGCGCGCCGAACCTGACGCAGCCGGCCGGCTTCATCTATGGCACCAGCCTGGCGCAGTTGCAGCAAACCATTCGCCATGGGCGCCAGGGTCATATGCCGGCGCAGAGCGAGTTGCTGGGCAATGACAAGGTGCAACTGCTCGCCGCGTACGTCTACAGCCTCTCGAAGGGGAACGAGCAGTTGAGCGGCGAGCCGCAAGCTTCAAGCATCAAGTAAAGGCAAAGCAAGAGCTGCAGGCGACGAACACTCGCTTGCAGCTTGCAGCTCGAAACTCGCAGCTGCTTCTTTTTGTCGCACCCTTCCAAAGTCTGCCTTTCGGTTCCTCCGAATCGGGTCTAAGCTTACCTCAGCGTGCACTGGCGACTGCCGGTTTCAGGTCGACCCGACCCGATGTGTTCGACAATCGTTCGAAAAAACGCCGTAAAGACAGGCAGATACCGGCCACGCGACAGCGGCCAGGTCTCGACTGAACGTCCTGTTTGAACACACCCCGTTACAAGCGACCCGACCCCCTCGCCTCTTTCCTTCGTTGCGACATTTTGCCGAGCGGCGATTTTGTCCCTACACGGAACATGGAAAGGCCGCAGAATCAGCGTTGGAAAGCATTGACCGAGGTCATGGCGCGTTGCAATGACCCCCCGCTTTCTCCATACTTGCGACCGATTTTTATCCTAATAAAACACCCAAACCGTGGAACCTTAGAATGAGCACAGCAATCAGTCCGACTGCTTATAACTATAAGGTAGTCCGCCAGTTCGCCATCATGACGGTGGTCTGGGGGATCCTTGGCATGGGGCTTGGTGTCTTCATCGCTTCGCAACTGGTGTGGCCGGAGTTGAACTTCGATCTGCCATGGACGACGTTTGGACGCCTGCGCCCGCTGCACACTAACCTGGTGATCTTCGCCTTCGGTGGATGTGCGTTGTTTGCCACTTCTTACTACGTCGTGCAGCGAACCTGCCAAACGCGACTGATTTCCGATAGCCTCGCCGCCTTTACCTTCTGGGGTTGGCAAGCGGTCATCGTCGGCGCCATCGTGACCTTGCCAATGGGCTTGACCACCACCAAGGAATACGCGGAGCTGGAATGGCCGCTGGCGATCCTGCTGGCCATTGTCTGGGTGACCTACGGCCTGGTGTTCTTCGGCACCATCGTCAAGCGCAAGACCAAGCACATCTACGTCGGTAACTGGTTCTACGGTGCGTTCATCGTCGTGACCGCCATGCTGCACATCGTCAACCACATGTCGCTCCCGGTCAGCCTGTTCAAGTCGTACTCGGCCTACTCGGGCGCGACCGATGCGATGATCCAGTGGTGGTACGGCCACAACGCGGTGGGTTTCTTCCTGACCACCGGCTTCCTGGGGATGATGTACTACTTCGTGCCGAAACAGGCCGAGCGTCCGATCTATTCCTATCGACTGTCCATCGTGCACTTCTGGGCGCTGATCACCCTGTACATCTGGGCCGGTCCGCACCACCTGCACTACACCGCGCTGCCGGACTGGGCACAGTCCCTGGGCATGGCCATGTCGATCATCCTGCTGGCGCCAAGCTGGGGCGGCATGATCAACGGCATGATGACCCTGTCGGGTGCCTGGCATAAGCTTCGCACCGACCCGATCCTGCGTTTCCTGGTGGTGTCCCTGGCGTTTTACGGCATGTCGACCTTCGAAGGCCCGATGATGGCCATCAAGACCGTGAACTCCCTGAGTCACTACACCGACTGGACCATTGGCCACGTACACGCCGGTGCGCTCGGCTGGGTCGCGATGATCTCCATTGGCGCCATCTACCACATGATTCCGAAGCTGTTCGGGCGTGCGCAGATGCACAGCACCGGTCTGATCAACGCGCATTTCTGGCTTGCGACCATCGGTACCGTGCTCTACATCGCCTCGATGTGGGTCAACGGCATCACCCAGGGCCTGATGTGGCGCGCGATCAACGACGACGGCACCCTGACCTATTCGTTCGTTGAAGCGCTGCAAGCCAGCCACCCTGGTTTCATCGTACGTGCCCTGGGCGGTGCGTTCTTCGCCAGCGGCATGCTGCTGATGGCCTACAACGTGTATCGCACCGTTCGTGCCTCTGACCCGGCTGAAGCTGAAGCCGCCGCCAAGATCGCCGTAGTTGGAGCTCACTGATGAAGCACGAAGCAGTAGAGAAGAATATCGGCCTGCTGGCCTTCTTCATGGTCATCGCCGTGAGCATCGGCGGCTTGACCCAGATCGTTCCGCTGTTCTTCCAGGACGTCACCAACAAGCCGGTCGAGGGCATGAAGCCGCGTACCGCCCTTGAACTGGAAGGCCGCGACATCTACATCGCCAACGGCTGTGTCGGCTGCCACTCGCAGATGATCCGTCCGTTCCGCGCCGAGACCGAACGCTATGGCCACTACTCGGTCGCTGGCGAAAGCGTCTGGGACCACCCGTTCCTGTGGGGTTCCAAGCGTACCGGCCCGGACCTGGCCCGTGTTGGCGGCCGTTACTCCGACGACTGGCACCGTGCGCACTTGTACAACCCGCGCAACGTGGTGCCCGAGTCGAAAATGCCGGCCTACCCGTTTCTCGTAGAAAACAAGCTCGACGGCAAAGACACCGCGAAAAAAATGGAAGTCCTGCGCACCCTGGGCGTGCCTTACACCGACGAAGACATCGCCGGGGCCAAGGATGCCGTCAAGGGCAAGACTGAAATGGACGCGCTGGTGGCCTATCTGCAAGGCCTGGGCACCATCATCAAAAGCAAACGGTGATTGTTAATGGATATCGGGATGATTCGTGGCCTGGGTACCGTCATCGTGATGGTGGCTTTTATCGGCCTGGCCCTGTGGGTGTTCAGCCCCAAGCGCAAGTCGGAGTTTGACGACGCGACCTTGCTGCCGTTCGCGGATGATCCCGAAGCCATCAAGCACGTCGAGCAAGCTTCTAGGAGTAATAAAGAATGACTACGTTCTGGAGTCTGTACGTCACAGTCCTCAGCCTGGGAACGATCTTCGCCCTGACCTGGCTGCTGCTGTCGACCCGCAAGGGCCAACGCAGCGAAGCCACTGAAGAAACGGTCGGCCACTCCTTCGACGGGATCGAGGAGTACGACAACCCGCTGCCGAAATGGTGGTTCATGCTGTTCGTCGGCACCATCGTGTTCGCCCTTGGCTACCTGGTGCTCTACCCTGGTCTGGGCAACTGGAAAGGCCTGCTGCCAGGCTATAACTACCTGGACACCGAAAAGCAGACCGCCTTCGCCAACGGCCAGACCGGCTGGACCGGCGTTCACGAGTGGGAAAAGGAAATGGCGCGCTCGGACGCCAAGTTCGGTCCGATCTTCGCCAAGTTCGCGTCCATGCCTATCGAAGAAGTCGCCAAGGACCCGCAAGCCCTGAAGATGGGGGGCCGCCTGTTCGCCTCTAACTGCTCGGTCTGCCATGGTTCCGACGCCAAGGGTGCCTACGGCTTCCCGAACCTGACCGACGCCGACTGGCGCTGGGGCGGTGAGCCGGAAACCATCAAGACCACCATCATGGGCGGTCGTCACGCGGTGATGCCGGGTTGGGCTGCCGTGGTTGGCGAGCAAGGCGTTGCCGACGTCGCCTCGTACCTGGTGACCGGCCTGCACGGTCGCAAACTGCCGGAAGGCGCGAAAGCCGACCCGGCCAACGGCCAGAAACTGTTCGCCGCCAACTGCGTGGCCTGCCACGGTCCGGCCGGCAAGGGCACGCCCGCCATGGGCGCACCTGACCTGACGCATCCGGCAGGGTTCATCTACGGTTCGAGCTTCGCTCAACTGCAGCAGACCATCCGCTACGGTCGCCAGGGCCAGATGCCGGCCCAGGCCGACCTGCAGGGCAACGACAAGGTCCACTTGCTGGCCGCGTATGTCTACAGCCTGTCCCACGGCGAAAAGGCCCCGGCCGCTGACGCCCAGTAACGGGAAAACCTGATGTACAGAAGGCCCCGCCAATCAGTTGGCGGGGCCTTTTTTCTTGCCGCCCCTTCACTCAAGTAGTAACGTGCCTACATTCAGATTCCATGAGGGCACTTCGATGTCCATCACCACTATTTCCAGCCGCGAATTCAACCACGACACAAGTGGTGCCAAAAAAGCCAGCCGGGAGGGGCCGGTGATCATCACCGACCGTGGCAAGCCAGCCCATGTGCTGCTAAGCATTGAGGAGTACCAGAAACTGACCGGCATGGGCATCAGCATTGTCGAGTTGCTGGTCATGCCCGATGCGCCGGATATCGATTTCGACACCGAGCGTGCCGTCATCACTCCCCGCTCGGTAGACCTGTCCTGAATGTTCTTACTCGATACCAACGTCATTTCGGAACTGCGCAAACCTCAAGCAGATAGAAACGTCCAAGCCTGGGCGCGCAGCGTTCCTGCCCCCAGCCTGTACGTTTCGGCAATTACCTTACTGGAACTGGAAACCGGTGTGTTGCGCTTCGAACGCAAAGACCCGGTTCAAGGCAGCCGCTTGCGTGAATGGCTGGATAACCATGTCATGCCCGCGTTTGCAGGTAGAATCCTGACGGTCGACCGCGCCGTCGCGCTGCGCTGCGCCCGGCTGCATGTACCGGACCGCAGCAATGAATGCGACGCGCTGATAGCCGCAACCGCATTGGTCCATGGATTGACCGTGGTTACCCGCAACGTGAACGATTTCCAAAACAGTGGCGTGGCGCTGCTCAATCCGTGGTCAAGCTGAAATAACGTTACGACGGACTCTCAATTCATCGCCAAGGAGACAGGCGTAGTGGTAGGTATCAACCTCTTCAAGCAGATGGCCGTCAAACGTCCGGGTCTCCGGCATGTCTGACGCACTCTGGGCCGCCCGCCTGGGCGATGCGCTGGAGCATACCTCGATGATGGCCGACATCCTCGGCGGGGTGCTGGAGGTGGCGGCTAACATTGCGATCACGGCCGTGGCGACGGCGGCGGTGGTTGCCGCCACCGGCATCACGGTGGCGACCGGGGGCCTGGGCTGCTTTTTGCTCGGCGCGGTCGTCGGCGCCGTAGTGGGCCTGGCCATGAGCAAGACCGGGGCGGACAAAGGGTTAAGTAACATTTGCGAGGGCATCGGCAACGCGCTCTTCCCGCCCACGGTGCAGGCCAACATCCTCACCGGTGCCACCGACACCCTGACCAACAACATCCCCGCCGCCCGCGCCGCCGGGGCGATTCAGTCCCATGTCGCGCCGGCCGGTACAGAGCTGGAAGAACCCGAGGCCGAGCCCAGTTACCTGGACATGGCCGAGAGTTTCTTCTCGCAGATGTGGCGCCCCACCGTCGCCACCCCCGCCCCCGGCGCGGTGCCCAAGCCGTTGGACATGATCGTGTGCATGAAGCACCCGCCGATGCCGCCGCAGTTCCTGGCCGAAGGCTCGGACAAGGTCACCATCAACGGCCAGCCCGCCGTGCGCAGCGGCGACCGCAGCACCTGCGACGCCAAGGTGGTGTCGTCGGGGCTGATTTCCTCCAACGTCACCATTGGCGGCGGTTCAGTGGTGGTGCGCGAGATTCGCAGTGGCAAGACGCCGGGCGTGGGATTGGCGGTGACCGCGCTGCTGATGCTCAAGGGTGGCAAGGGCAAGTTCTTCAGCAAGCTGCCGTGCATGCTGGTGAGTGGCGCCGCATCCATGGCGGTCAGCAGTGCGATGGGCGCGGCGGCCAATGCGGCCATGGGCTCGTCGAATCCGGTGCATGCG